>JACRER010000042.1 GCA_016234365.1 Elusimicrobiota bacterium
AAGGGTCTGCGCTTCGCTATCCGCGAAGGCGGCCATACCGTGGGATCGGGTGTGGTGAGCGAGATCATAGAGTAATTATATGGCTGAAAAAAACAACGACGTTAAGGCCGCGGGCCAGCAGCGCATTCGGATCCGTCTGAATGCCTATGACTACCGGCTTATAGACCAGTCGACTTCTAAGATCATCGAGACGGCCAAGCGGACCGGGGCCCTTATTGCGGGCCCTGTGCTGCTGCCGACCCGGATCCGCAAGTACACTGTGAACCGCTCGGTTCACGTGGACAAGAAGTCCCGCGAGCAGTTCGAGATGCGCATTCACAAGCGCCTCATCGAGCTGATCAGCCCGACCCAGAAAACGGTGGACGAGCTGATGAAGCTCGACCTCCCCAGCGGCGTGGAAGTAGAGATAAAGCTCTAATCCCCGCAGCTCTCAGTTAGCTTGCTTCTTTTGCCAACCCTGGCTGTCTCTCACGAGGCAGCCAGGGTTTTTCTTTGTCCCCAGCTCCCCGAGGCTCAACCTCAATTCCCCGAGGTTGAGCCTCACTCTTCCCTCTCCAAATCGGCCGGCGGGGGCATGCCTTCTCCGGGTACGCGCGGCTACACCGTAGCCGCGCTCTCGCACACTGCGGTGTCGCTTCGCTCCACCCGGGCCCTCGCGCTTACGCAAGCTCGGCCCTCGTGAGGCCCCTCCGAAGGCACACCCCCGCCAGCCCTCCGGTTTTTCGCCATTTGCTAGAATAGTTGAGTTGGGAAAGGGAATACTATTAAAAGCAGGCGAGATTGACTTATGCATAAAAAAACCATATTGGGCATAGTTGGCGTCATTATGTTTATTTTCGTTTTGATAGGATTTACTCAAACTACACAAGATAAGAGAATGGGTGAAGTTGAGAAAAAGTTCTCGCAACTAAAAGAAGATGTTTATCAGAATGCTATAAATTCGTGTGAAAAAACCAATGAGGCGGCCAATCGAGTCATAAATTATACAACTCAGATTTATACAGTGTTTGCAGTTGTATTGGCGTTGTTTGGTCTATATTTTGGATATGAGTCTGTTAAACGGCGCAACGAAAGTGAGGTTATCCTGAAATCATTAAGGGATGCTGATAGGTATATTAAAGAAGAAAATCTAAAATACAATGAACTCATTGCAAAGTCTAAAGAGGAAATTGGGCAGAAGAAGCATATGCTTGAAGAACTGTATAAAGAAATACAGACAGTTCTGGCTGACCAGATTGCGTCAGATATGCGTAAATTGATTGAAGAGAAAAAGTTGGAGGTAGACAAGCAAATGGATGAGGCTGGGCGTAAAATTAAGGAACTGACGGAGAAAGCCCTGGCTCCAGAAATTGATGGCAAACTCGAGCAAATGGAAAAACGATTAGAATTCTTCCAAGGCATGCTCCCGGATGACCCAAAGTTGCTCATGGCAAAAGCTGAATTTTTCGAAGAGAAAAAGCAATATGACGAGAGTTTGTTGTTGCTAGAAAAAGTCACAAAAATTGAGCCCAAAAATGCAACGGCAGTGTTTAAAATCGCCTATATTCAAGCGATTTTAAATCGTGACAGTGATGCGCTTGCTAGTTATGATAAAGTTTTAAAACTAAATTCACATTTGGCTGCGGCTTTCAATAACAAAGGGGTTATATTTAGAAAGCAGGGGAATGTCCCAGCTGCAATTGAATTTTACAAACAGGCGGTGGCCCAGGATCCTAAAAAAGAGTTGTATTTAAATAACTTGCTGGGAGTGCTGAAAGAGTCGGGGAAAATTGATGAGGCAGTTAAGTATTCCCAAGACTTGGTGTCAATCAGTCCGACCAAGGAGAATAAGTTGAAATTGGCGCGCAATCTGTACTTAAACAAAGAATATGTTAAAGCGCAGGGCGAGTATCGGAATCTTTTTAAAAAACAATTGGGAGAATGCCGCCAGGACGAATGTGAAGAGTCTGTGCGAGTGGAAGCGATAGAGGTGCTACTTGTTCTTGAGGAGTATGATGAGGCTGAGCGGGTTATTAATAAATTTAAAGGTCAGATTGGCACTGAAAGATTTGTGCTTGTCTTGGACTACTTAACGGCATGCCTTCTGTTTATCAAAAAGAGAGACAGGGACGGAGTTTCGGTGTTGGTGAGTCTTGCGGAGAAATTAAAAAATGTTTCTTCCATTGTTCAGTGGAACTTTAACGATATTACAAATCCGATTAATAGATATTTGGAAGGGGATGTGCTTGAGCTGTGCCTTGGTTTTCAGAAATTGTTCTCCAGCCCTAGTGATGTTGTGAAGTGGTTAAACGAGAATGCTCCTAGAATTGCTGCTGTGGGAAAAAGGTCCTAGGAAATGGGGGCGGGCCTTGAGGGGGGATAGGGGACGCTGATGACTAATTGACTAACTTAAGTTTGACCGCCGGGGAAGCCCGGCGGTTTTGTTTTGGTAGAATTTAGGGATGATCCGGATAATATTTATTGTGGTGTTCCTGGGTTTTTTCGCGCTGAATATTCTGCAGGAAAAGGGGTTTAAGGCGCGGGGGCTGGAGACGGACGGGGAGCGGCCGGTGGGGAAATGGGTTTTCGCGCTGGGCAAGCTTTCGACTATTCTGTGCTGGGCGGCGGCTTTCGCGCAGGCCGTGGGGGTGAACATGCGGCTGGTGGCGGTGCCGTCTGGTTTTGAGGCGGCTGCGGCCGGGCTGTTTTTGGGCGGGTTCATAGTGCTGGGGCTGGCCTACCGCGGGCTGGGTGACGCCAACACAACGGGGCTGCCCAAAGCAGGCACGCAGCTGCGCACCGCCGGTATCTACGCTTATTCGCGCAATCCGCTGTACGCGGGCCTTTACCTTATGACGGCCGGTGCGGTGATCTATTGCGGCTGCGCCGTGGTGCTGGCGCTGGGCGTTGCCGCCGTGGCGGCGCATCACCGCATAGTGCTGGCGGAGGAGAAGTTCCTGCTGGAGCGCTTCGGGGCGGCTTACGAGGAGTACAAGGGGCGGGTGGGGCGATACTTTTAGTATTGTAATGGGGTGAAACGCAGAACCGCCGGGCAATCCCGGCGGTTCTTTTTTGCCCGACAGGACGGTGTCGGGTTGGTCTGCTATGCTATTTCGAGGATATGGGGGAATATGAAACAGTTGATCCCTTTGGAAACCATAGAACGGAAAATCCTGCTGCTACGCGGGCACAAGGTGCTGTTGGACCGGGATCTGGCTCGGCTTTATGGCGTAGAGACGCGCGCACTGAACCAGGCCGTGAAACGAAATGGAGAACGCTTTCCGGAGGATTTCGTCATGGTCCTTACCCGGGAAGAGATAGGGAGGATATCACAAATTGTGACATCCTCCGATCTGAAATTCTCTAAAAATGTTCTGGTTTTTACGGAGGAAGGGGTGGCAATGCTTTCAGGTGTCCTGAAAAGCCGGCGTGCCGTGCAGGTGAACATAGCCATTATGCGCGCGTTCGTGAAGTTGCGTTCTATGCTGGCGGAGCATAAAGATCTGGCGCGCCGGTTGGATGACTTGGAGAAGCGATATGACGCGCAGTTCCGCGGTGTGTTCGAGGCTATCCGGGCGCTGATGGGGGCCACCGGTCCGGAGCCCAAGCGAATAGAAGGCTTCAAGCCTTGAGGCGGAGCCGCCGGGGGAGCCCGGCGGTTTTGTTTTGGTAGAATTTAAATATGAAAGAGCTGCGTAAATTGCGGGCGGTGGCGGCGGCGCGCTCGCTGTTGGAGGCGGCCACGCTGCAGCAGGGGGTGGACAGGCTGGGCTTTGTGCAGGCGGACCCTATCCGCTCGCCTGCGCGCGCGCAGGATCTGATACTGCGCCACCGGGTGGCCGGCTACCGGGCCGGGGACCTGGAGCGGTTCTACCCGCGGCTGGATATCGAAGAGGATTATCTTTACGCTTATGGTTTTGTGTCGCGCGAGGTGTGGCGGCTGCTGCATCCGCGCGGCGGCGGCGCGCCCGGAGCTTTTGAAAAGAAGGTGCTGGAGGTGGTGACCGGCCAGGGCGAGGCGCACCCGGCCGCGCTGGAGGAACTATTGGGCGCGCGGCGTATTACCAACGCCTGGGGCAGCAGGTCCAAGGCCACCACGCAGGCGCTGGACTGGCTGCATTACCGCGGCCTGCTGCGGGTAGTGCGGCGCGAGAACGGCATACGTGTGTTTGCGGCGGCCCGCCCGGTTACGGAAGCGCTGCCTGCGGCCCGGCGCATGCGGGCGCGCGTGCTGGCGCTGGTGAATATACTGGCCCCCGTGCCGTTGCGCCAGTTGCGGGCCATGGCCGCGCGGCCGCTGCGCAGGTATTTCCCGGGCCTGGGCGCGGCGCCGGCTTTTCTGGCGGCTATGATAAAGGACGGGGCGCTGGCGGTTGTGAAGGCCGGCGGCGAGGACTATGTTCTGCCTCCGGGCTGCGCCCTGGCCGCCGAGGCGCCGCGCAGGGTCAGCTTCTTGGCCCCGTTCGACCCGCTGGTGTGGGACAGGAACCGCTTTAAACAATTCTGGGGCTGGGAGTACAGGTTCGAGGCCTACACCCCGGAGGCAAAACGCGTGCGCGGTTATTACGCCATGCCGCTGCTGTGGGGAGACAATGTGGTGGGTTGGGCCAACGCCTCCGTGCGCGACGGGCGGCTGGGCGTGGAGTGCGGTTTCGCCGGTGCGCGGCCTTCGGGGGCCGCCTTCAAGCGCGAGCTGGAAGCGGAGAAGGCCCGCCTTGCGGCCTTCCTCGGCGCGCGGCTGGGGTCAGGTCTTGAATCTTGACATCTGAACGGAACCGCCGGGAGAGCCCGGCGGTTCTTTTTTTGCCCGACACTACGGTGTCGGGTTAGTCTGCTATGCTATTTGCAGGGCCGGGGGGCTTGACTATATATACAAATGTATTACAATATGGGGAGGGGGCATGATACGCTGGGACCCTGAGAAAAGCGTGCGGCCGGCGCAGAGGGTGCTGCTGGTTCGCTATGGGGGGTATGTCTGGGCGGTGCCGTATGTGCTGAACGGGGAGGAGGTGTTCCTTAAAACACTGTTCCCCAGCCGCAAATACACCAGGCTGGTCAAGGAGGGAAAGTTGCCATGAAAAGACTTAAGCTTACGAAAAGTGAAAAGGCCATAGAACGCGCGTTGGAGCGCGGGGAATATGTGCGCGTGAGCCCGGAGGAGGAGCGGCTTCTGGCGGAAGCCATTGCGGCCCACCGCAGGGACGCTGTGCTTAATATCCGCATAAACAGCCGCGACCTTGCTAACCTCAAGGAGAAGGCCAGGAAACTGCACGTGCCGTACCAAACGTTCATTACCGAGATACTTCACCTCTACGCCCGGTAGCAGCAGGCGCAGCAGCAGAACCGCCGGGCAGGCCCGGCGGTTCTGTTTTGATAGAATAGGGGCATGGAATACGTCGCACTTTTGAGAGGGGTGAATGTGGGGACGGCGCGGAAGGTGGAGATGCGCGCAGCGTTAACATCGCCCGCTTTCTTACCGGGCCAGGGAGAGAAAGATGAGAACATGTGTTTTGATGCTGCTTGTGAGCCTTTGTGCCGGGTTAGTAAGCGCCGGGGACGGCGGCACGGACCCGTTCGCCCTGTCCACTGGGAAGGAGCACGGCAAGTCCATCCGGGATTTTGACATAGACGCCGTGGTGGAAGCCGTGACTTCCGCTATGGCAGATGCCGCGCGGAATTACTATCTGCCTGACAAGACGGCGGACCGCAAGGCCGTGTCCCGCTACAGGAAGGACGCCAGGACCTTGCTGTCGCGTGACAGCACTTTCAGGCGGTCGCTTGGGGAGGTCTGCGTTGGTCTGGCCAATACCGCTGTAAAGGCCGTTAATCAAGAGTGGGAAAGGCTGCCGGGCAAGCCGCTGACGCTGCCGGTGAAACAGTCTTATGCCCCCTACGATGAAGGGGTTTCCTCTATTACTGTCACGGAGGGCGAACCAATGGTGGTCTATACTAACACCATGCCATGCATCAACGCGGCGGGAAAGGAACTCAATGGCGGTGTGCGTATGCAGTACCTGCCGGATGCTCCGGAAGGGTCTTCCGAGCTGGAATACTACGGCCGGGGGGCCGCGGCCATAATGAGCAGCGACCAGCTCTTTAGCCACGCATTGGCCGAGGTGTGCGCCAAACTTGTCCATCTCGCCAAGAAAGAGGCTGGATCCGGAGGCGCTCCGGGGCGGCTGGGCGAAGGGGGATGCTCCTCGGACAAAGATTGCAGACTTATTTACAGTAACTGCGACTGCGCCGCGGTGCCCACCAGGGATCCCCGTGCCGTTTTGGAGGGCAATGGCGCAGTGTGCAAGTGGAACCTGTGTTTAGGGCATAAGCTTTCCGCAGTTTGCCGGCAAAGCCGCTGTGTGAAAAGCGGGGAATGATGACGCGGTGATAGGGGAGTTCTGCCTCATAGCCGCCGGGAAAGCCCGGCGGTTTTGTTTTGTGGAAAAAAGGTAGCTGCTACCTTTTTTGCTAGGGGAATGGGGTCAGGTCTTTACTTTTGACCTTTAGTGCGGAGCGGCCGGGCGGCTCTGGTCGGGGGTACGAGCGGGATAGGAGATATCTACCTGCTCTATGGCGTTGGGGCGCAGGAACAGGAACCAGGAGCGCAGGACCTGGCTGTATTCAACCAGGTCTATTCCCGAGTCCTCGGCTACGTAGTAGAAGATTTCTTTGTCCGAACATTTTTCCCAGAGCCTGGGATACTTCTTCTGTAGTTCAGCTTTTACGTTCTCCGGCAGGCCGGAAAATCTTTCGTGCACTATGGCCCTGGCTTCCGGGTTCAAGCGGAACGTTATGCGCAGGGGGCCGTAATCCGAGCTGGACTCCGGGTCCTCCGCCACGTAGATGAGCTGGTCCCAGGGGTTGAAGTGTTTTTTCCTGGGATAAATGAAGGCCTTTTCGTAGCCGCCGTCCGCCAGCGTGGCCCGGTGAGCCTGCTGCCTGTCCGGCATCTCCGGGTGAAAAAGGTCGGCCATGGCTTTAGCCCCGGTATAATGGAAGAAATCAAGCGGGTCGCCGCCGCTGGGGAAGGCGTAGGCGCGTATGGGGCGGGACCTTTCGTAGAGGCGCTCACTTTCCAGCGTTTTTCCCGAAGAATAGATGCGCTTTAGGTAGTTGACGCAGCCTTTTTCCAGGCTGGAATATAAGCCGAGGTCTCCGCTGTCGAGCAGCGTGCGGGCATAGGAGCTTGGCCTGGTGAGGGAATCGCGGCCAAGGCCGGGCCCGCTCAAGGCCCGGTCAGGCGCGGTCTCCGGGACTGGAGGCGGCTGGGTAAACTCGAGACGCATGGGGACGGCCTGGCTATCCCTTAAAGTCTCCATCTCACCGGCAGCCGCCATGGCGGCAAAAGAAACCAGCACAAAGATGCCGGCGATCACGCGTTTTAAAGCTGTCTTGAGCTTTTGCACTGTTAAAGTTTACCAGTCGCAGAGGTCATGCGCGTGGGTAAAAAGGCCTTAAAAACATGGAAAAATGTTCTTTGCGGACTGGGTCTTTTGACCTTTAGCGCGGAACCGCCGGGCAATCCCGGCGGTTTTGTTTTGTAGAATTGTAGGGCGATTCCGAGGAAGAGAGTGATATGTATATACTTTTGTGGTTGGTAGCGGCGTATATGGTGGGCTGCGTGAACGGCGGTTATTACGCCGTTAAACTCAAGTCCGGCGGGGATATCCGCGCGCTGGGCAGCGGCAATGCCGGCGCCACCAACGCCGGCCGCCTGCTGGGCAAGCGCGGGTTCCTGCTGGTGATGCTTTTCGACGCGGCAAAAATGCTGGCCGCGCTCAAAGTGGCCGCCCTGCTGTTTCCCGGGGACCAGTTGCTGCCGGCCCTCACTATGCCCGCCGTGCTGCTTGGGCATATTTTCCCGGCCCAGTTGCGCTTCCGGGGCGGCAAAGGCATAGCCAGCCTGGTGGGGGCGGCCGCGTACCTGTTCAATCTGCCGCTGATAATTTTCACTGCCCTGCTTTTCCTGGTGCTGTATGCGGCCACAAGGAAGTACTACTATTCCGGGCTGGCCGCGCTAGGGATACTTCCGGTGTCTTACCCGTGTTCAACCTGGCTGTTGGGGCGGCCGGTAGATACGGCGATGTGCGTCAGCCTGGCCGCGGGCATGTTGCTTATATTGGCGGTCAGCCTTAGGCAGGACCGCACGGTCCGGGACGCTGCCAAACGTAAGAAAAAAGATCCGGCGGAGTTTTAGCGGGCACTGGGGACTCCGATCCTGAATTCTTAACTGAACCGCCGGGCAACCCCGGCGGTTTTGTTTTGGTAGAATACGGGGATGGAAATAAGATCTATTCATGTCTGCATGGAAGTGGCTAACTTCGCCAAGGCTATGGAGTTCTACGGGCCGCTGTTCGCGGCGGCCGGTTTTGGCAAGGGCTGGGGCGACGGTAAGAGTTACGCGGGGCACACAAACGGCGCCTTTACGCTGTTTATAGGCGAATCTACTCCGCGCCGGGTTACGCGCAGGGCGCCCACGGGGGAGGAGTTTGTGGTGACGGACCACGTTGGGTTCTCTCTGGCGCGGCGCGAGGACGTGGACGCCATAGACGCGGCCATGCGCAAGGCCGGTTTTGCGCCGCTGTTCCCCGCCGCCGAGCTGCCGGAGTTCGGTCCCGGTTTTTACGCGGTAACGTATTGTGACAGCGACAACAATGTGATTGAATTCGGGCACAGGGCGGTTGCCGCTCCTTCCGCTCCGGAAAAGCGGGCGGCATGAAGAATTCCGAATGCGTTATCGAACAGTATCGCGGGAGCAAACTGGTGCGCACGTTCACGCCCACGGAAGACAGCGCATATCCGTGGAGCATGAACGTGAACGGCAAGCGCTATCCGAGAACCAGCGGGTGGGTATTGTCCAAGGTTCTACTCACCTTGGTGGATGGCTCACGGGTTAAAACGAAGGTCATTCATAAAAACAAGTGAAGACGGGGGCGTTCGTCCCTGATCTATAACTGACCGCCGGGGATGCCCGGCGGTTTTGTTTGGTAGAATTTGAGGATGAAGACTACCGCAAAGGGTTTACCCGCCAAGGCTACGCTGGGGCAGCTGCAGCGCTATATAGAGCGCGAGGCGAAAAGGCGGGGCTTTGGCCACCAGACCGCGCTGCAGAAATGCCTTATACTGGGCGAAGAGGTTGGGGAACTTTTTAAGGCTGTCAGGAAAGAAGAGAAGATGCCTATTGGCGAGCATTCCAAGGTGGGCACCATAAGCGAGGAATTGGCGGACGTGCTGATGTACGTCTGCACCATAGCCAGCTTTTACGGCGTGGACCTGGAGAAGGCTTTCCGCGCCAAGGACAAGATCCACGCCAAGCGCGTCTGGCGCTGAGGTTGGCGGGGCGTGGAATTTAACGTACTGATCGGGAGCGGGAGGACGTGGAGATGCTGACTTTTGTGTTGTGGCTGATATTGCTGGTGCTGTGCTGGCCGCTGGCGCTGCTGGCCCTGGTGCTTTACCCGCTGGTTTGGGTTATCCTGCTGCCTTTCAGGCTGGTGGGGATAGCCGTTGGCGGGGTGCTGGCGTTGCTGTGGGGGATCATAACCCTGCCGGCCGTTATCCTGCGCCGGCTGACGCGCAGCGAGGCCCCGGCCCGGCAATAAGTGAAAATCGGGCAGGTAGGTTGCGCGCAAAACCGCCGGGGAAACCCGGCGGTTTTGTTTGGTAGAATTTTGGTATGAATTATATAGCGCTGCTGCGCGGCATTAATGTGGGCACTACGAAACGCGTTGAGATGAAAAAGCTCAAGGCGGTCTTCGAGGGGCTTGGCTTTGGCGGCGTGGAAACCTATATAAATTCCGGGAATGTCCGCTTTTCGGCGGCGAGCGGGGCCGCCGCCTTGGGCGCCAGGATAAGGGCCGCTATCAGGGCTGAACTCGGTTTCGACGTGCTCACGCTGGTGAAGAGCGTGCGCGAGGTGCGGGCCATAGCGGCGGCCGTTCCTGCCGGCTGGGGCAACAACTCCGCCCAGCGCACGGACGTGGCATACCTGTTCCCGGAGGCGGATTCTCCGCTTACCATAGAAAGGCTGCCGTTAAACAGGGACTATGTGGACGTGCGCTATGTGCGTGGCGCGCTTTACTGGAACATACTGCGCAAGAACTACGCAAAGAGCCGGCTCAACAAACTGATCTCGCACGACCTGTACCAGCGCATGACCGTGCGTAATATTAACACCGCGCGGTTCCTTGCCGCCTGGGGGGAAGGGGCCTGGTCTTGAAATTTATTTTTGGCGAGATAATACCTGATGCGGGTTTCAGGCCCGCGGCGGAGCCGGGCTGGAAACACGTTAAGAGGCCGGGCTCTATGTGGCTTATACAGTTGGCCGCGTTCCCGGTAGGGATAGCGTCTGCCGGGCTGGTGTTCATGGCCTGGAAGAAATTAGCGGCGCCTGCGGCTCCTGATCTTGTTTTAGCCATGCTGCGCCTGCTGCGGTCGCAGGCGGCAGTTGTGCTGGGCGGAGTTCCGGGGCTACATTCGGCGGTAGTCCTGTACTTGGCGGGTGCCGGGTTAGCGGTGTTGGCAACCGCGGCCATGATGTTGCTGGCGGCAATACCTCTGGCGCTCTATTTCATGGCGCATGAATTTGTGCATGCCTTGGCCGCGCCTGGGTTCGGGCTTACGGAGAGGTCCGTTGTGGGCGTATGGCCGGCGGGCGGAGTGGCTTACGCGTATTACGAGGGGGAGATGAGCCGGGAGCGGTTGATAGTCGTACTGCTCATGCCTTTCACGCTGCTCTCGCTGCTGCCGTTGGCCGTTGCCGCGGTTTTTGGTTTTAACCTGCCCATCCTGGCGGCTATTTCCGTAATTAACGCGCTCGGTTCCTATGTGGACCTCTTCAATGCGGCCGACTTTTTTATAAGAATTCCACGGGGTGCCAGGGTGCGGCTGGCCGGCGACGGGATGTGGTTTAAACCGCCGGGCAAGCCCTGAGGTTTTGTTTTGTAAAATATTTCCGGGACGGCTTATGGAGATGCTCAAGGTTATAAAGATAATTCACATTCTATGACCAAACAAACATGCGGCTGCGGGGAGAACTGCTGCGCCAAGCCGGCGCCGGCCGGCGACAGCATTGCCTGCCCGCTTTGCGGCAAGCCGGGCGAGGTGGTGCGCGGGGTTACGGTGCGCAAACTGCTTAAGCCGGGCCTGGCGGCCCCGGCGGACAGGTACCTGATCTGCAGAACGCCGGAGTGCGACGCGGTTTATTTTCACCCGAGGGGCGGCTTGTTCAGACGGGCGGATGTGCCGGTGCCGGTTTATTTTAAGGCCGGGGCGGAGCCGGTGTACGCCTGTTACTGCGCCGGGGTTACCAGGGCCCAGGTGGTGGCCGCCGTGGCCAAAACCGGGGTTACGCGCTGGAACAAAATAATAAAAGAGATAACCGGCGCGGTGCCTAAATGCAATTGCGAGGCCAAGAACCCGCTGGGCAAGTGCTGCTCGGAGAACGCTTACGCCGCGGCTATAGCCGGATCTTGCGCCAAGCCCGTGCCCGTTGTGAAGTCCCGCGATCCCCTGCACGGGCTTACGCTGGAAAATATTCTCACCTATATGCTGGAGCTGCACGGCTGGGAAGGCCTGTGGAACCGCATTCCCATAAATTGTTTCAAGTACGACCCCGGCATGAAGTCCAGCCTGGTTTTTTTGCGGGCCAACCCCTGGGCGCGCGAGAAGCTTGAGAACTGGTATGTCTGCGAGGTCCCTAAGCCCAGGAAAAGGGGCTAAGACATTGCGCGCCTGTAGGAAAAAATGAAAACTAAATGCCTGGTGCTGGCGGCCAGGGGACGGCCCCCCGCCGAAGACGATGCCGCGGGGCTGGGGGTATTTTGAATGCACGAAATATTCAAGGCTATTTCTGAGGGGGACATAAAGGCTATCCGGCGGATAGTTCAGGCGGACCCCGGCTTGCTCAATAATTCCGTGGGGGAGTTCGGGGAATCCCCGCTGATGCGTGCCATCTGCGATATGGACAGACGGTATGAGATCATAGAATTCCTCGTCGAATCCGGGGCGGATGTGGATTTCTCGACAAAAGAGGGATACACCCCGCTCCATTACAATATGGACCTGAATGGGCTCTCCGGCACCGGCGAACTGCCGTACAAGGTCGCGCGTCTGCTTAAAGATCACGGGGCTGATACCGAGAAAAGGAACCATTACGGGTGGACGCCGCTTCTTCGCGCGGCGCTGGAGGGGACCACTGATGAGTTTAAAGCCCTGCTCGACATAGGAGCGAAATACGATGTGGAATACCCGGACTACAGCATGCCGGTTTTTACCCGCGGGAAATCGCTGCCCAGTATAGCGATGGCATACCCTGAAAAAGTACGTATGCTTTTGGCTGCGGGGTTCCGGCCTGCGCGGTTTCTGGCGGAAGAAGCGGAAAAGGCCTTGGCCGAGGTTAGGGACCCCGATTCCGATTACGCTGAGGCGCTGCGGGAGAGTTTGGGGCTCATTCGTGGCGGTTCGGAATAGGTAACGCTGCCTCCCAAATAGCGCATAGCCGCCGGAGGAGCCCGGCGGTTTTGTTTTGGTAGAATTGGGGGATAAAGAAGGAAGCTTTGCTGGTGAGCGCCTGCCTGCTGAGGGAGAAGTGCCGCTATGACGGCGGCGGCAAGTACTGCGCCGGGGCTGTGCGGCTGGGAGAGCGCTATGAGCTGGTGCCGGGCCTCGGCGTAACGGCGGCCCTGCTTGAAGAAAACGGTATTGCCGTCTATACTGAACTCGACTTTGCGCTTCTGGAGCGCTGTCTGGTAGAATAATAAAGGGTTAATGGGAAATACAAACGCGCTATGAAGATACTCTGGAAAACAGTCAGGACCTCGGGGCTCATACTGGCCATTGTGGTAGGGGCGCTGGCCGCCGCAGGCGGTTATTTGCAGCGGGCCGGGGTCATAAACCTCGACGGGCTTAACGCCGCGAGCGCGGCGGAAATGCTTAGGACGGACTATAATCCGTTCAGGACGAAGAACCTTACGCTCAAGGAGGCCATGCAGGATGCTAACGAGCTTTTCGCGAGCTTCGAGAGGGTGCACCCGGATGTTTCCGCGAATATCGGGAAGGCTGAATACGAAAAATTAAAACTGTGGACCAGCGATGAGGTGGCGAAAAAGGCGGCGGGCGGGAAGATCGGTGTGAAGGATTTCGCCTATATCCTGTATTATTCGGCCGCGGCCCTGCGCGACGGCCATACCAGGATAGGGTGGCAATACCGGCCTGACGGGAAGAACGGAGAGAAGCTTTTCCCGCCTTTCATAGTGGATGCCCGGGACGGCAGGTTCTACATAGATTCCGTTGCTCACGGCCTTGCGGGACAGGAGCTGCTGTCCATAAACGGCACAGACTTCAAGGCCTTTATAAAGCCGATCCTGGACCGCATCTCCTCCGAGACGGACCTTAACAAAGGCCGAGGGTTCACGCTAAAGCAGGCCTTCTGGTGGGATTTCTCACGCTTGCTGGCGGGGGCAGGGGAACTCCGGCTGGCGCTGCGGGATAGCGGCGGCAAAAAGACGGAGAAGACCGTTGCGCCCATTACGCTGAACGAATTCAACAGCCTCGGGCACATGACGCCTTCGGACAGTTACGGTAAAAACGCCTCGCTGCAGCTTTACGAGAAGGAAAAAATCGCCTGGCTGACTTACCGCAACTTTATCGCTTCCAAAAGTGAAGAGGCCGCTCTGGACAGGATCTTCCGGGAGATCAAAGCCTCCGGCTTTAAAGACCTGGTCATAGATATACGCGGCAACGGCGGAGGCAGCACCAATATCGGGGATTTCATTTTCAGCTACCTGACGGACAAAGAATTCACGCAGGTATCCAGGATGGTGCTGAGGCTGTCCCCGGAATCCCTGCGCATGCACGCTTACTATAAAAAGTACCGGGACAGGCTGGGGCAGAACCTGGACCTTCCGGCCACCCCCGAGAAAGCAGGCAAAAGACCGGAAGCTTTCTTCTACGGGAAAGTGCGGCTGCTTATCGGCAACGACACTTTTTCCTCGGCCACGAAGTTCGCCGTAACGTTCAGGGATTATAAGATCGGGGAGATCCTCGGGCATGAAACCGGCGGCGTGCCGACTAGTTTTGGCGAAGCCCTGCCGCTGCGGCTGAAGAACAGCGGGATACGGCACAGTATTTCCGACAAGCAGTTCTTCAGCCCCAAGCCGCGCCCCGGCGACGACAGGCACGGCGTGCTGCCGGACGTGGAGCTTACGGACGCCCTGCTGCGTCCCTGCCGCGGCGACGTGCGCAGGTTCGTGCTGGACCGGATAGTCCGCGCCAGGAAAGGTGAAAAAGCGGGATAGAAGTAAAAGCGGCGGAACCCAAGCCATGCAAAACCGCCGGGGAAGCCCGGCGGTTTTGTTTTGGGAACGTCAGCGGGCGTCCCAGTTAACGGCGGGGGGCTGCGAGGGGAGCTCCATAACCGCGTCCACGGGGAGGGTGGCTTCGAAGTCCACCTGGCGCGCGGCCTTTTTCTGGTCCAGGTAGTTCAGCAGTTCCATTCCGCTTATCACCAGGTCTGTAGATTTAAGCTTTATTGCCATCATGACGCCGTTGGTGGTGGACTTCAGGAAAGCGGCGGTGACTTCCTTTCCGAAGAGGCCGGCGGCCGTCTTCTCAATGCCTTTGGCCACGCCGTGTTCAAGGGCCACGCAGCCTTTGCCGACGCCGGGGACCCGGCACCAGGGGACCAGCACCACTATGGTGGCGCCTGCGTTGGCGGCCATAACTATGCCGCTGGGGTTGCACTGAAAGGTCTCCTGCGTTATGTTCATGCCGCCCAGCATTATGAAGCCGGCGGGGCCGGCCAGCATGAGGGTGTTCATCATGAGGACTTTTCCCGCTACGGTGCCGGTGAGGCCGGCGCCTACGGCGTCCAGGGCCTGGCCAACGTAGTTGAGCGGATGGCCGTTCTGGGCCAGCCAGGAGTTAACGCTGCCGCGCATATCGTAAATATCCTTCCAGACTATCTTCACGGTTTCGGACGGACGCTCTGCCAGCTTGGCGGCTATCAGGTCCTCGGCCATCATGCGCACCACAGGCTCCTTTTGCAGGTTCGCCGGGATGTCGGCCTTGTCCAGGAGCTGGCCCACGGCCGTGTCCAGGGTGCAGAAGCGTTTTACCTCTTCGGACGCGGCGGCCGGATAGGGCAGGGCTGAAAGGGCAAGCAGGGGGATGAGCAGAAGCGCGATGTGTCTGGTTGTTTTCATCTGAACTATATTATGGCAGTTCCGCGCGCGCGGCGGCTGGGTCGGGGTGCCTTGAAACCGGCGTTTTTTGGCCCACCCAGCGGTGGGACCTTTGGCTGGGACAGGGGCGGGCGGCGCAGGTGCCCCGGCGGTTTTGTTTTGATAGAATTGGGGCATGGAATACGTTGCGCTTTTGAGATGGGTGAACGTGGGAACGGCGCGGAAGGTGGCGATGCCGCGCCTTAAGGCGCTGTTCGAGCGTCTGGGGTTCCGCGGGGTTTCCACGTACATCAATTCGGGCAATGTGTTGTTCTCCGGAGTGGGGCGGCCAGCGGTTTTGCGCGGAAAGATAGAGGCGACTGCCGATGTGGCGTATCTGTTCGAAGAGGCGGATGAGGCGGCTACGCTGGCCAAGCTGATAGGCTCGGAGTTATATAAAGCCATGACGCTGCGAAACGTGAACACCGCCCGCTTTCTTGCCGGGCTGGTTGCGGGAGGGGCTGCAGCTTTTATTCTGGCGGCAAGTGCATGCAACCTTTACGCGCAGGATACTTCTACCGCGGCGGCGGCCGGGCGCAGCGCTTTGCATGCCGGGCCCAGGTATGGGCATGCCGACAGCTCCGTGGCGGACATTCTGGTAAGCAGCTATACTGCGGGGCACTTTGTTTTTAATTTTGCCGAGAACAAGGACGCTCTGGATGGTGTTTTCTCCGCGCTGGAAGATAACTATGGCCGGATCACGGGAGCCTTTAAGATAAAGCCGGCGAACAGGCTGAAGGTAGAGATATACCCGGATATAAAGTCCTATCACCGCAGGACGTTCGGAGAGGGGGCGGCGGACTGGATGGTGGGCAATTTCGACCCCGATGAAAGAACCCTGCGGTTCACGTCCCCGAATAAGCCCGGCCCTTATCATAAATATCAGGACATGCTCAGGACGGCCGTTCACGAGTTCACGCACAGCGTTGTTCTGGAATACCGGAATTGGGACCGCACAGGCCTGCCGGTTTGGCTCGACGAGGGCGTGGCGGTATATTATTCCGGCCAATTGAAGGAAAGTGAAAAGCGGATAAAAGAGGGTGTCGCGGCGAACAAGGTCCCGACCATTACCGAGATGGGTGAGAATTTCATGAAGTCAGGCGGCTACGCGTTTTCAGGCACAGTTGTGGAGTTCATCCTTAAAAAATATGGCGAAGCAAAGCTAAGGGAATTCGTTAAGGAGCCCTCTTCCTATGGGCAGACTTTCTCCATGACGGAAAATGAATTTAACGGCGCCTGGCAGAAGTATGTTAAGAAGAAGTACAGGTGACTAAAGCCATTCGCCGCCGGGAGAGCCCGGCGGTTTTGTTTTGGTAGAATTTAGGGATGAAAACTACCGTGAAAGGTTTGCCTGCGAGGGCTACGCTGGGGCAGTTGCAGCGCTATATTGAACGCGAGGCGAAAAAGCGGGGGTTTGGCGGCCAGACCGCGCTTCAGAAATGCCTTATCCTCGGCGAAGAGGTCGGTGAACTTTTCAAGGCCATCAGGAAGGAAGGGAAAATGCCCGTGGGGCTGCACTCCAAGGTGGGCATTGTAAGCGAGGAACTGGCGGACGTGCTCATGTACGTCTGCACTATACTGTTCGCTATGTGTCTTTTGTGCGCGGCGCCCGCGGGCGCTCAGATGTTTGGCGTGAAACCGGATTATAATAACCCCGCGCTTTACCTTAACCCGGGACCGCAGTCCGGGATAAGCATGGCAGCGGACGCGCTGCGCGCCGAGATAGGCGTAAGCACTTGCGCCAACGCAGAAGAACTGGTGCCGGCGGTCTATAAATGGATGGCGGGCGGTTTCAGCGCCAGCGCCGCCGGGGGCGCGCTGATAGGCAAGACCACGGCCGACGGGCTTTTGAAGGGGCGCTATCTTTCCGGCTGCCACGACTGGGCGCTGCTGTTCTCCAGCGTGCTGCGCAGGCTGGGCTACCCGGCGCTTATGGCGGACGCCGCCGGCATAAAGTGGGCGCGCGAGTACGCGGGCAACGGGGACTTTTCCGGGCACGTGCTGGCCGAGGCGTATATAGAGGGGCGATGGATGCTGATAGACGCCACTTCCGGCCGCTACGTGCGCAATTACGACCCGCACAATCCGGTAATACCGCTGCGCGTAGGCGGCGAGAACGCCGGTCTTTACGTTATGTTCAAGGGCCTTGACCCGCAGAGCTACGGTATAGCCGGCAACGACGAACTGCGGGAGAAGATGAGGGCCTTCGTTTTGCGGCTTCCGGGACTGGACCTTAAATATCCCGCCTATACCGTTACTTATTCCCAGGTGCCCGGGCCGGACGTGGTGCAGGGGGCGCCGGGCCAGGCGCCCGTGCCGCGCTTGAGCGAACAGGACGTAGCCGGCGATTGCCGCCAGTCGCCGTGCCGCAACCACCCCTGCAAAGGGGCGGTGGTACAGGCCGGCAGCTGGGACCTTTTAGCGGAAAAGACCGGCGGCGCTTATTTCGCGCATCATTATCCGCGCAGCCATATTTTCGAAAGACCAGAAGTTAAGGCGCTTAGGTTCTCGACGCTTAAAGAACTTAACGATTACCTGGGCTCCCTTAAATAAAAGAGGCACAGAGTAGCAGGGGGCAGGGTCGCGAAGCCGCCGGGAAAGCCCGGCGGCTTTGTTTTGGGGACAAAGGGCCTATTTAGAACGGGACATTTTACTGCGTGATACAGGGTCTTTGTGCTCTTAAGGGTTTTGAGCGTTTGGGGTAGAATATTCGTAGAGAATCTATGCTCCGGGGTCCGGAGCCACAGGGGAAATAAATGAAAAAAGCCTTCCGCGCGGTTTCGCTGGTTCCTTCTCTTCTCATAGCCTCGGGCGTCGCCTTTGCTTCAAGCGACGGGGCTATCCAGCTGTCGGATGTTAGCGACAGCGTTCGGGAAATGATCCAAACCCAGAAAGAGCCGCCTCCTGGCGGTTGGCAGCCCGGCCAGCCCGGCGGCGACCATGGCGGTTTACCCGGTGGCGATCATGGCCAGCCGCATCCTCAGCCCGGCCCTCAGCCGGGACCCCAGCCTCAGCCGGGGCCGCATCCTCAGCCCCAGCCCCCGACTCCGCAGCCTCCGACTCCTCAGCCGCCCCAGCCGCCTCAGGTGGATACTACCCAGGCGCATAATGCCGGTTTACGCGATGGCGCCCAGGTTGGCGAGCGCGAAGGCCGCCAGCGCGGTTATACCGATGGCACCGAAGAGGGTGAAAGGGAAGGCCGCCGCAGGGGTTTCGCGGAAGGCGACCGCAACGGCCGTGAGTCCGGCTACCGTGACGGCTACGGCGTAGACCAGTCCGCCGGCACCCAGCGTGGCAATATAGACGGCCAGAACAACGGTACCAATGAGGGTACCACCGCCGGCAAGAAACGCTGCTATGACGAGGGCTATACCGCCGGTTACAACTCCGCCTTCGCCGCCGCGCAGCAGCTGGGCCTCCAGGACGCCGCTTCCTATAATGCAGGCTTCGCCAAAGGCCAGGCCGACGCGGCCGCCATTGAGGCGGAGAACGGCCAGAAGGCCGGCTACCAGGCCGGTTTCAGCCAGCGCGAGACTGAACTTCAGAACTCCTTTGGCACTAAGGCCATGACGGCCGGCTTGCTTAAGGGCTTCCCCGGAGCGGTCTCTTCCGCCGGTCTTCCTATAGCTATGGCCCGCGGCGGCTGGGCTACCCCCCAGGAGCAGCAGGCCTACCAGCAGGGCTACCGCGAGGGTTACGACCACAGCTACCGCAGGTCCTACGAAGAGGCCAAGCGCCGCGGTTTCGAAGAGCGCTTCCAGATGGCTTACCGCCGGGCCTACGACGCGCAGTTCTCCGTCAGTTACCGCAACGGCTTCACCGAGGGTAAGGAGAAAGGTTATCAGGACGCTTACAACGCGGCCTATAATAGCGCGTACAATTCGTATTACTACGAATATAAAGGCCGGGAATACTCCGACCAGCGCGCCCTGGGCGTGAGCAACGGCGCCGCCACCGGCAAGACGGAAGGCTTTGCGGCCGGCTGCGCAGAGCAGACCAAGCGCGGCTACCAGGAAGGCTACGCCAAGAAAGCGGCCGAGGTTTACCCCGCCGCCTTCGAGGCCGGCAAGCAGACCGGCATGGCGTCCGCGGAGAAGTATTACCGCGAGAACTCCGTGCTGAAGGTCCTGGATATAGCGTTCTACGACGAGAACAATGACGGCAAGTTCGAGGCGAACGAGAACGTCATGCTGAAGGCCGAAGTGCGCAACTTCGGTTTCATGGGTTCGGAGACCGTGACCATAACGGTCAAGAGCGAGCGCGGGGAGATCCAGCTCGTGCCCGACCTCAAGACGGCAGGCGTGAGCGGCCGGGGCAAGACCATGGTGACCCTCAACATCGGCAGGCTCTACGACGTGGTGGCTCCCGACGCCGACGCCCTGAACGTTAAGTTCACGGAAAAAGGCACGGTAGTGGGCGAGCGCCGCCAGCTGTACACCCGGACCAACCCCAATAAGGTGGGTACGGTGGAGAAGGACGACACCCCGGTAAGGAAGAACTCCAACGTGTTCTCCAGCACGCTGGCCAAGCTAAATAAAGGGGACAAGGTCATAATCATCGGCGAGAAGGACTATTACACCAAAGTCCGCAAGTCAGCTTTCGCCGGCGGCGAGTGGACCGAAGGTTATGTCTACACCGACAAACTGACCCTGCAGTAAAATACAGCGTGCGAACAGAACGGAACCGCCGGGCCGCCCCGGCGGTTTTGTTTTGCCAAGACCGCAAAGTGGGCCCCTTTAATTTCTTATAATTAGGCTATGGATAAAAAAACTTTATTGATAGCGGCGCTTGCGGTTGCCTGTGGCGTGCTCATTTACAGGTCCGGCTGCGGTATGTGCCGGCCCTCCGAAGAGACCATGGTGGTGATAGCGGCCGCGGCGGATATTCCGCCGGGGGCCGTTCTGGAAGAGCGCATGCTGGAGACCCGCACCCTTCCGCGGGCTTACGTCCAGGCCGGCGCTTTTGAGGTAAAGGATATGACCGCTATCCGCATCCCCCTGGGAATGAAGGCCGCCATCCGTATTCCGAAGGGCGACCAGGTTACGGACAACTGCCTGCTGGCGTCCGGCAAGGCCGCGGCGGGACCCGCCACGAAGGACAAAAAGGAACTTTCCCAGGCCGCCTATGTGGACGGCCTGCGGTATATGCAGAACGCCGATTACCCTACGGCCAAAGCCAAGTGGGAAGAGGCCCTGAAGCTGGACCAGAAGAACGCGGACGCCCGGGCCGGGCTGAAGCGGATCGCGGCCATAACCTCCGGCGGAAAGTAGGTGCGGAAAAAGTGAATAAGGCCCTTGATAAGGGGCTTAAAACTTTAAATAATGTGACTTAGCGTCCCGGCGAGCCGCTTGGGATGCAGGAGAGAAATGACGAATAAAATTACCCTGCTGCTTTCAATGTCCTTGAACGTGGTGCTGGCCCTTGTGATACTGGAAAACAACAAGAAGCCGGTGGCCCTGGCTGATTTCCGCGACGCCATCTCCGACAACCGCGCGTCGCTCCGGCTGGCCGACGTGGCCTCCGCCGAAGTCCCCTCCGCCCCCGCGGTAGAAACCGCTCCCGCGGCGGCCGCCGTGGAAGCGCCGGCGCCCGCGCCTGAGCAGGCCCCGGCCAAAGCGCTCATAGTGGCCAACGACTGGGCCGCTTACAAGCAGGACATGGCGGAAGACAAGGATGTGGTGGTGAGCAACATCTTCAAATCCGAAAAGAACGGCAAAAGGGCTATGCTCGCCGCCGTGAGCCGGCTGCAGGCCGCCGGCAACGAGGTGCTTTTCTCCTGTATGCTGCCCGCTACCGGCGGTGGCACGTTCTACCTTATCCGCATACTCCCCGCCGCTCCGGAGATCCCGCGCATGGCTTCCCTGGCGGACGTGGCCTCCAAGGACTATATAAAGGAAGCACAGTATATAACGGACAGGACCGAGAAGGAAGTATGGGGATCCATCTAAGATAGTCCGCCAGCCGGACGCGAACCGCCGGGAGGGCCCGGCGGTTTTTCTTTTCCGGCGCGGTCAGAGGGTGTTCTGCCAGGGGCCGGCGTTGGTGACGTTGCGGAACCCCATGCTTTTAAGGATGCCGGCGGCCATGCCGCTGCGGGCCCCGGAAGCGCAGCATAGCACCACGGGGCTGTTCTTGTCCAGGTTTTTTGCCCGCGCCGGTATCTCGGCGAGGGGGATATTTATGCTGCCGGGCCTGTTGCGGGCCGCAAACTCCTCCGGGGTGCGCACGTCCACGAATACCGCACCTTCCGCGGCCAGCGCCGGCAGTTTTTTCCTGGCGGCGTTAGCCCGGAACCGGCGGAGTATCAAGTGGCCGGCTATAAGAGCCGGCAGCAGATAAGGCTGAAGCGTTTGAATGTCCATGCGGGCAGGTTCTCCTGGAGCGGTTTGGTCCTATTATTTAGATGCGGCCCGCGCCTTTAAAGTTTCAGCCGCCGGGGCGGCGGGGTGGTTTTGTTTGGTAGAATTTACGGATGAAGAAGGCCATAGTGGAAAATATAAAAACCTCAGCGGTCGCTTTACCGGCCGGTCCCCGCCCCGGGGCCGGCGGCTTTACGTTGATAGAACTGATGATCGTGGTGGCTATCGTAGGGATACTGGCGGCCATCGCTATCCCCAAGTTCGCCGACCTTATAAACAAATCGAAGGAAGGGGCCACCAAAGGCGCCCTTGCAACCGTACGCTCGGCCCTGCAGGTTTACTATGCCGACAATGAAGGCACCTATCCGTCGGACGACCTTTCCTGCCTGACCGCCAACGCCAAGTATCTCAGCGTAATGCCCGGTGCCATAGTCCCGTCCGTCCACAGAGAGAGCAACGGGGTTTGTGTTTCTCTGTTGAGTGTCCCCGGCGGCTGCCGCCTGGGGCTGGGCGCCCCGGCAATGTACGACGGCCAGCTGGGACCGCTCTGGATCTACTGGGAGCAGACCACGCCTCCCATGTTCGGGACGGTGCGCCGGAAGGGGGACTTCTGGCTGGGCTGCACCCACTCGGATATGAGCGGGGTTGGCTGGTCCACATTCTGATAAGTCCCCGGCTTCGCCGGTTTGGTTTTGTAGAATGAATACAGCGGACTGCACCGGAACATATGGCAAACTTGAACGGACGCGTGCA
>JACRER010000045.1 GCA_016234365.1 Elusimicrobiota bacterium
CGGCAACGGGGGCCTTATACAGACCTTCACGCATGGCCCTGGCATAGACGAGCCCTTGATAATGACCAAAGCGGAAGGGGCCAATTACTATTACCACGCGGACGGGCTGGGCTCCATAACGGCGCTGACCGACGACAACGCCACGACGGTAGAAACATACACATACAAAGCCTATGGCCAGCCCACAATAAAGAGCGCCAAAGGCGAACAATTATCCAGTTCCGCCATTGGCAACACTTATCTGTTCACGGCCCGTGAGCTCGAATTACTATTCTTATGTGAAGAATCGCCCTAGTGGTGTGGTTGACCCGTCAGGGAAAGTGGGCTGGATAGTTGCTGGAGCACTAATCTCTGGTGGAATAGACTTTGCGGTGCAGTATAGCCAAACAGGAAATCTTTCTGACATAAAATGGGGATCTGTGTTTATTAGTGCCGGAACTGGCGCGCTTGGAGTTGGGGTTAGTGGGAAAATTGCAAAAATTGGCGTTACGGCTGTTTCTCGGGTGGTTTTGAATACGGGCGCGGCGGCGGCGATTAGTGGATACTCCCAAATCTTGAAAAATAGCATGTATGGAAGTCCATTAACGAGCAATCTCGATTCTGCGGTCGCAACAAGCATTATGTTTTCATCCCTTGGTTCTTCATTGGAAGAAGTCTCTACATTGGGGATATTGAAGAGCCGTGAATTGTTGTATGACTCTCTTCCATTGGAAGAACGCCTTTTTTTCTTATGGGGGTAGTCGCTGTTATTCTCTACCATGCTCTCAGTTTTTTGGGAGTTCCCCCTGTAAAGCGCAATGTGGCAATGTATGCTTTGGGATTTATATTAATGCTCAATATTGTGGCATATGGCTTTAGGCTTTACAGGGAAAGCAAGGGCGTCTTGAAAAGGAATGTGGAAAACAGGAATAAGTTTTGAGGCTTGATAAGTGGGATTTCATTAGGCACAGTGCCTACACCTACGACGCGCTGATGACCTCCCCCCCGAAAACCAGACCGGTTGAAAGTTGTTATGATCGCTAATTTTTGAAGAGATATAAATGAAGTTCAGGATAAGTGCGGCAATTGTTTTTGTCTTTACTGCGCTCGCGGGGGCGGCGGAGCCGCCGCATGGGTGCAGCGCCGTGCTGCTGCTCGGGCCTGACGCGACGGCGGCGCAGCGCGCGGCCGCGCAGATGCTCAAGGCCGACCTGGCCGCCGAAGGCGTGCGGGCGATGGAGATACCGGCGGAGGAAGCTGATGCGTTTGGCCAGGCTGGCATTTTAAGCGAAGGCGGCCTGGTGGTGGAGGCGCAAGGCGGTGATGCCGGCCTGAAGATATCTGACGGCGCCTCCGGTAAGGCTGTGAAGAATTACGGTGTGCGTCCTCCGGCGGCGGAGAAGATCTCGCCCGCTCCGGTGGCTCCCGTGAAAAAAAAGAAAACGCTTAAGCCGGCAGCGGTTTTGGGCGAGCGCGGCTCAGATAAAAAGAACCATATCGGATTAACTTTGGGCTATTCAAGCCTGTTCGCCCGCAATAAGGACAGCTTCGACGCGCTGCCCGCCGGCTACCCCGGGGGCTCCGTGGCCTATGACCCCAACCGCGGTCGTTTCCGGCTATTCTATGAGAGGGTTTTGTCGGAGAAATACTCCAAAGGGATTGCGGCCGGGAAAGAGCTGGGCGGTTCCGTGGAATACGAAAAGGGAGATTCCCCGCTTAGCCTGGAGCCGGAGAGGAACACCGCCACCCTTTACGTGATCCGTAGGATCACGCGGGGCTTCGGCCTTTTCGCCGGGGCAGGCGCCGACATGTACTCGTACACTATTTCGGACCCGGTAGTGTTCAGCGGCAACAACGCCGTGCACAGCACGTTCCAGGGAGAGGCCTCGGGGGCGCATGCGGAGGCCGGGATCCTGCTGGGCGCGGGCAATTTCTCCCTGCGGCTGGGTCTCAAGCAGATCCTGTTCGGCGACCCTGGCGATATAACCTCTAATTTCACCGGTGGAGGCCCCTATGCCCCCGGCAAATACCGGCTTATACTGAAGAACGGCCAGACGCTGGATTTTAAGGCAGCCGGCCAGCCGCTGGCATCCAATGAAAAGCCGTTCAAGCCCGACTTGGGCGGCAAGGCCGTTACTATTTCTCTGGCCTACGCTTTTTCCAACTGGTAGTGCTTCCTCTTGTGCCCATTTGGCTATTTGGCGCGTCATTGCCCCTTTACCCCACCATTTAGTATTATTAAGGAAAGCCCCCCTAAGGGGCCCCGCCCGCACCCGCGGGCCAGACAGAACAAGACAACAGGAGCACATATGCCCAAGACAGCCGTTAAATCCAAAGCGAAAGCATCCAAGACCACAAAAATTTCCAAGAAAATGATCTATTTCTTCGGCGGCGGCAAGGCCGACGGGAAAGAGTCGATGAAGAACCTGCTGGGCGGCAAAGGCGCCAACCTGGCCGAGATGGCCGGTCACCCCAGCCTGCGCCTGCCCGTTCCCCCGGGCTTCACGCTGACCACCGAGATCTGCACCTACTACTGGGACAACAAGCGCTCCTACCCCAAGGGCCTTACCCAGGACGTCGAGAAGAACATCCGCCGCGTGGAAGAGCTCACCGGCAAGAAGTTCGGCGACGCCAAGAACCCGCTGCTGCTGTCCATCCGCTCCGGCGCGCGCAAATCCATGCCGGGCATGATGGAGACCATCCTTAACTGCGGCCTGACCTCCGAGACCATCCCCGGCCTCATCGAGCTCACCAAGAACCCCCGCTTCGTTTACGACTCCTACCGCCGCCTCATCATGATGTACGCCGACGTGGTCATGGAAAAAGCCGCCGGCATAGAGGTGGAGGACAACCGCGGCGTGCGCAAGCAGCTCGAGCACATCATGGAAGCCATGAAAAAAGCCCGCGGCGCCAAGTCCGACACGGACCTTTCCGCCGAGGATCTGAAGACGCTCGCCGAGCAGTTCAAGGCCAAGGTGAAGGAAGTCATCGGCAAAGAATTCCCGGACAACCACATGGACCAGCTGTGGGGTTCCATCGGCGCCGTGTTCGCCTCCTGGATGGGCAACAAGGCCGTGCAGTACCGCAAGATCGAAGGCATCCCCGCCGAGTGGGGTACGGCCGTCAACGTGCAGAGCATGGTGTTCGGCAACATGGGCGACGCCTCCGCCACCGGCGTGGCGTTCACCCGCAACCCCGGCACCGGCGAGAACTACTTCTACGGCGAGTTCCTCGAGAACGCCCAGGGCGAGGACGTGGTGGCCGGCATCCGCACCCCCCACCCCATCAACGAGCCCAGCCGCTCCGACCAGAGCCGCAACCTCAAGTCCATGGAACAGATGATGCCCGGCTGCTACAAGGAGCTCGCCGGCATCCGCGCCAAGCTCGAGAAGCATTACCGCGACATGCTCGACATCGAATTCACCGTCGAGAACGGCAAGCTGTACATGCTGCAGTGCCGCGTGGGCAAGCGCAACGGCCCCGCCGCCGTGCGCATGGCCATCGACATGCACAAGGAAAAGCTCGCGACCAGGGAAGAGGTCGTGATGCGCGTCACCCCCTCCCAGCTCGACGAGCTGCTGCACCCCACCATCGACCCCAAGGCCGAAGCCAAGATAAAGCCGTTAGGTAAAGGCCTCCCGGACGGCCCCGGCGGCGACGTAGGCCAGATAGTCTTCAACGCGGCCGACGCCGTGAAGTGGCAGAAGGACGGCAAGAAGGTGATCCTGGTCCGCGAAGAGACCAACCCCGAGGACGTCGAGGGTATGCGCGCGGCCGAGGCCATCCTCACCGCCCGCGGCGGCATGACCTCCCACGCGGCCCTCGTGGCCCGCGGCTGGGGCAAGTGCTGCGTCGTCGGCTGCGCCGGCGTAGAGATCGAGCACGGCTCCCGGACCCTGCACCTGGGCGGCGTGACGCTCAAGGAAGGCGACTTCATTTCGCTTAACGGTTCCAAAGGCCTCGTGTACAACGGCAAGATGGACATGGTGGACGCCAGCGAGTCCCTCGGGACCCTCGGCGAGTTCCTGAAGCTCTGCAACTCCGTGCGCGCCCTCAAGGTGTGGACCAACGCGGATACCCCCGCGGACTCCACCGTGGCCCGCAAGTTCGGCGCGGAGGGCATAGGCCTGTTCCGCATCGAGCACATGTTCTACGGCAAGGGCTCCGACCAGGCGCTCTTCCAGCTGCGCAAGATGATCATGTCGAAGACCCTCGAGGAGCGCAAGGCCGCGCTCAACGACCTCTTCCCCTTCATGAAGAACGACATTAAGAACACTCTTAAGGTCATGGAAGGGCTGCATGTGACCATCCGCCTGATGGATCCCCCGCTGCACGAGTTCGTGCCGCACCAGAAAGAGAAGCTCGAAGAGCTGGGCAAGTCCCTGGGTATCTCGTTCGAGGAGCTCGAGACGCGCGCCACCGCGCTGCGCGAAAGCAACCCGATGATGGGCCACCGCGGCGTGCGCCTCGGCGTCACCTACCCGGAGATCACCGAGATGCAGGCCCGCGCCATCTTCGAAGCTGCCGCCGAGCTGTATAAGGAAGGCGTGAAGGTGTACCCGGACATCATGATCCCCGTGGTCTCCCTCGAGGCCGAGGTCATCCACCAGGCCGACCTGATCCATAAGGTGTACGCGGAAGTTTCCAAGGCCCGCGGCGTGAAGTTCCAGTACATGGTGGGCACCATGATCGAAATTCCCCGCGCCTGCCTCATCGCCGGCAAGCTCAGCGAGACCATGCAGTTCTTCTCGTTCGGCACCAACGACCTGACGCAGATGACGTTCGGTTACTCCCGCGACGACTCGGGCTACTTCCTGAAGGAATACGTGGATAAGAACATCATCCCCGTGGACCCCTTCCAGACAATAGACCAGACCGGCGTGGGCGAGCTGATAAAGATCACCGTCGAGCGCGGCCGCAAGACCCGCAAGGACCTCAAGATAGGCATCTGCGGCGAACAGGGCGGCGAGCCGGCTAGCGTGGAGTTCTGCCACAAGGCGGGCCTCAACTACGTGAGCTGCTCCCCGTTCCGCGTGCCGATAGCGATACTGTCGGCCGCGCAGTCGCAGATCCGGGCGCCGCGCAAGAACAAATAAGTGCCCGGCCGCAAGTTCAAGTACTTCCCGATGGTCATTTCCGCCCCCTCAGGGGGCGGAAAGACCGTCGTGCGTTCCGGCCTGCTGAAGCTTAACAGGAAGTTCGCTTTCAGCGTGACCTGCACTACGCGGACCCGGCGTCCCGGTGAAGTGGACGGCAAGGATTATTATTTCGTGACGGAGGCGCAGTTCCTGAAGCTGCGCAAAGAGGGCAAACTGCTGGAGTGGGCCCTGGTGCACGGCAACTACTACGGCACCCCGGTGCGGTCCGTGATGACGGTCCTGGAGAAGGGCCGCATCCCGGTAATGACGATAGACGTGAAAGGCGCGCGCTCGGTAAAGCGCCTGTTCCCAGAGGCGGTGACGGTGTTCCTGCTGCCGCCGGACCTGAAGACGCTGGTACAGCGCCTGCGCGGCCGCGGCGAGAAGCCGGAGAACGTGGCCGTACGGCTGGAGACGGCGCGTTCCGAGATAAAGGTGGCGGCCACCTTCGACTACCTGGTCATCAACGACAGGCTGCCGGAGACGGTGCGCGAAGTGGCTGCGATAGCCGAGCTGGAGACGCGCAAAATAGGCCGCAACCTGGACAAAGTCCGGGAGTTCGGCTCGCAGCTGGCGAAGAAGAAGAAGTTCTAACGGAGGCTCAAAAATGACGACTGCAAAGGCTGAAAAGAAACAGGACGACCTGGAGAAACTTATTTCCGACTACGGCCCGTCCAAGTACCAGGATATAGTGCGCGCCATGCAGTGGGCCCGGCACCTGCGCCGCCAGGAGGAGTTCCGCAACGTCCCGATGGCCGAGCTGATAGACCGCTCGCTGCTCGACGTGGTCAGCGGCAAGATCAAAGTGGCCGAGATCGAAGAGGCCGTGAAGGTGGACCAGGAGATAGAAGAAAAACTGGCCTCCAAGCGCCCCGACGATTCCAAGCGGCTGCGCAAAGATTCCGAGAAGCCGGCTAAAGAAGCCGCTTAAGCCGCGCACATGAAGCGCGAACTCGCCGGCGCGGCCAAAGACCTGGCCGCTTATCTGAAATCGCAGGACGAGGACCTCGCGGAAGTTCCGCGCGGCGCCGCTGCGCGCCCCGCCGGCAAGTCCCCCGCCACGAAGGCGGCCAGTCCCGCCAGACCCATTCCGGCGCCCGCGCCGGCGCATGTCCCTGTGGAGCCCGCCGATATGGATTCCCTCTCCGAAAAAGTCAGGAACTGCCGCAAGTGCGGCCTTGGCCACGCGCGGCTCAACGCCGTGTTCGGCGTGGGGTCGCCCAAGGCGAAGGTGGTTTTTGTGGGCGAGGGCCCCGGCTTCCAGGAAGACCATAAGGGCGAGCCCTTTGTGGGCCGCTCGGGCCAGCTGCTGGACAAGATCCTGGAAACGGTGCTCGGGCTCAAGCGCTCCGAAGTGTACATCGCCAATATCGTAAAGTGCCACCCCATGAAGAACCCGGAGACTCCGGAAGCGCACGGCAACGACCGGCCGCCCACTCCGGAAGAGATCTCCGCCTGCCGCCCCTACCTGGACGAGCAGCTGCGCGCCATCCGCCCCGCCTGCATAGTTACGCTGGGTTCGGTAGCCACCAAGGTGCTGCTCGGTACCGATAAGGGCATTTCGCTGGTGCGCGGCCGCGCCTACGATTATCCCGTGGAACTTTTCGGCCCCGGCCACCCTATAAAGGTCATTCCGACCTACCACCCGGCGGCCTTGCTGCGCAATCCCAACCTGAAGCGCGACACCTGGGAAGACATGAAATTGCTGAAATCTTTCCTGGAAACCGGTAAGATCTGAACCGGCCGTTATGCTGGCCGAGATCTCCTTCCCCATTCCGCTGAGGCGGACCTTCTATTATTCGCTGCCCGACGAGCTGGAACTGCAGGCCGCCCCGGGCTTGCGAGTGCAGGCGCCATTAGGGCCGCGCGCCGCCGCCGTGGGCGTGATCCTGCGCGTCCTGCCCGAGAAGGACGCCGACCTGACCGGCTTTAAAGAACTTAAATCCGTTACCGCCCTGCTCGACGAAACCCCGCTGTTCCCGGAGGACGCGCTGGAACTTTCGGAGTGGATGGCCGGGCGCTGGGGCTCGCCTCCCGGTCTTTGCCTTGGCGCTTTTTACGCGCACGCCCCTGCCGCGCGCCCGGCGGCCGCCCCGGCCCCGGCGGCTTTGGCCGCCCTTCCCCCGCCCCGGCCGCCTGAGATAGCGAAACTGCTGGAGAAACTTTCCTCCGGCCCCGCCGCCTGCCTGCTGCGCCTGGCGCCGCTGGAAAAACGCGAAGCCCTTTACCCGGCTATCTTCGCCGCGGCGCTGGCGCGGGAAGGTGCTCAGGGGCTGCTGCTGGTGCCGGACCTTGGGTTCATCCCGCCGCTGGCGGCCGCGCTGGAACCTTTTTTCCCCGGCCGCGTGGGAGTCTGGCATGCGCGTCTTACCCCTAAAAAAAGGGCCGAAGCCTGGACCGGCGCCGCTGACGGCCGCTTCGGCATCATGATCGCAACGCGCACCGGCGTCTTCCTTCCTTTCAAAGACCTGCGCTTTTCGCTGATGGACGGGGAGCACGAGGAAGTTTACCGGCAGGAGGAGGCTGAGCCTTTCTATCACGCGCGCGAAGTGCTGCAGCGGCGCATGAAGAAGCTCGGTGGTTCCGTGCTGCTGGCGAGCCCCTGCCCGTCCATAGAGACGTGGGGCGCGGCCGTTTCGGGCGAGCTTGAGCGCTTTGACGCCGTTGCGCCTGCGGCACCCAAAGGCCCCGGCGCCGACGTGACGGTGCTGGACATGGAAAAGTACCCTGGCGAGATGCTGGCCCGGCCGTTGGCCGACGGGCTGCGCGCCGCCGCCGCCGCCGGCAAGCAGGCGCTTATAATATCCGGGCGTAAAGGCTACGCTTCCCGCCTGTTCTGCGCCAACTGCAGCTGGATGCTGCGCTGCGCGGATTGCGGGCCCGGGCTGACGCTGCTTAAGACCCCCGAGGCCGGGCGCGTGCTGCTGTGCCGCCGCTGCGGCAAGAAGACCCCCCCGCCGGCCGCATGCCCCAAGTGCGGCGGCAAGGTTTTCAGGGATTACGGTACCGGCACGCAGAAAGTGCAGGAGGCCGCTGCCCGGCTGCTGCCTGGCGCGAAGATAGCCCGTTTCGACGGGGACGTGCTGCGCGGTTCGCTTAAGACCATGCGCGCCGCCCTCGATAGTTTTTCCTCGGGAGAAGCGGACGTGCTGGTAGGTACCCGCATAGCCCTGCGCGAGCTGGGCGCGCCGAGGCTTGGCCTGGTGGCCTTTATAGACGCGGACTCCGAACTGGCCAGCGCCGATTTCCGCGCTTCGGAAAAAGCCTACCGCTCTTTCTACGGCGCCTGGCGGCTGCTGCCGCCGGAAGGCCGGCTGTTCATCCAGACGCGAGAGAGCGGTCACTATGTGTTTTCACGGCTGGCGGAGATGGATTTCCCCTCCTTCGCCGACGGAGAACTGGCCGCCCGCAAGGACTTTTTCTACCCGCCCTTCTGTCACATCGTCAAGGTGCGCTTTGCGGCCCATGACCGCGCGGCCCTGGACGCCGCCGCGGCCGCTTTCCTTAAGACCCTTTCTTTCCTGGACGGGGACGAAACGAGCGAGATACTGGGCCCGGTCACGCCTCCCGGAGAGGAGCGCCGGAAATTCCACACCGAGTATTACCTGGTGAAGGCCGCTTCCGAAAAGACCGCCGCCCGCTGCCTGGCCGCCGCCCAGGCGCTGCCGCCCAGGGCCGGGGTGAAGTATTTCATCGAGGCGGACCCGTACGGGCAGCATTGAGCCCCCTCGCGCGCGCGAACGCAAAAATAATACAATTAACCGTTATGAACACAGAAGAGTCGCTTAAAGAGATACTGCGCGGCGTGGTGGACGTGGTCAGCCGCGAAGAACTCATAAAAAAACTTTCCTCCGGCAAGAAACTGCGCGTGAAACTGGGCGTGGACCCCACCAGCCGGGACCTGCACCTGGGTCACGGCGTAGTGCTGGATAAGCTGCGCAAGTTCCAGGACCTGGGCCACACCGCCGTGCTGATCATAGGCGATTTCACCGCCCAGGTTGGCGACCCGTCGGGCAAGGACTCCACCCGCCCCGTGCTGGACCACGACACCGTTTCCGCCAACGCCAAGACCTATACCGAGCAGGCTTTCAAACTGCTGGACCCGGATAAGACCGAGGTCCGCTTTAATACCGAATGGTTGAAGCCGTTCTTCGCCAGCCCCGCCTCCGGCATTTCCGATTTCATCAACACCGCCAAAGGCGTCACTATCTCCCGCCTGCTCGAGCGCGAGGATTTTAAGGCCCGCATGAAGGCCGGCACGCCCATAAGCCTGCTGGAGATCCTCTACCCGCTGCTGCAGGGTTACGACTCCGTGGCCGTGAAGGCCGACGTGGAACTGGGCGGCCAGGACCAGATCTTCAACCTGCTGGTGGGCCGCGACCTGCAGAAGGCCAACGGCCAGGAAGCGCAGGTGGTGATGACCGTGCCGCTGCTGGTGGGAACCGACGGCGAGAAGAAGATGTCCAAGTCCTACGGCAATTACGTGGCGTTCAACGACCACCCGAACGACATGTTCGGCAAACTGATGTCCCTGTCCGACGCGCTGATGTATTCCTACTACGAACTGCTAACGCTGGAAGACCTGGCCGCCGTGAAGGCCGAACACCCGATGGAGGCCAAAAAGCGCCTGGCGGGGATAGTCACCGCCCGGTTCCACGGCGCCGAGCAGGCTGCGGCCGCGCGGGGCCATTTCGAGCAGGTCTTCTCCCGCAAGGAACTGCCCTCCGAAATGGAGGTCTTCCGCGCCGAGAAGCCGGGCAAACTTTCCTACCTGATGGTGGCGGCCGGCCTGGCCAAGGGCATGAACGAGGCGCGCCGCCTGATAACCCAGGGCGCCGTGCGCCTGGACGGGGAGAAGGTGGCCGACGATATAGTTTTCGAGCCGCGGGAGTGCGTGCTGCAGGTGGGGCGCCGCCAGTTCCGCAAGATAGAGAAATAGGGGGCAGGATGTTCAAACTCAAGACGGCAGTTTTTGTGCTTCTGGCGCTTTCGCTTTCCCCCGCCCTGCGCGCGCAGGACGAGGAAGGCGGGGACGGCCAGGATTACCGCAAGATGATGCAGGAGATGCTGAAGGCCAATGGTTCCAGCCAGGGGCAGAGCGAGAGCTGGGACGCGCGCCTGAAGGTGGTCTCCGGCACGGTGATGGTGAAGCCGGCCAATTCCGAGGAATGGTCCAAGATAACCGGCGAGATCCCGCTGGAGTCCGACGACGCGGTAAAGACCGAATCCGACGGCGTGGCGGAACTGTACCTGGACGACAAGGGCGCCATCGCCCTGGGCCGCAATACGCAGGTGGATATGACCTCGCTGGAGCAGGGCGACTCGGTCTTCACCCTGAACTTCGGCTCGCTCACCGCCAAGATCAAAAAATTCCTCAACGAGAAATTCAAGATGCAGGTGCGCACGCCGTCCGCGGTCTGCGCCGTTCGCGGCACCGAGTTCGCGGTGGAATATTCCCAGATGGGGAAGGAGACCTCCGTAGCCGTTTACGATGAAGGCCGCGTGGCCGTAACGCCGGAAGGCGAAGGCGCCGGCTCCGCGCAGGAATACACCCTTGAAAAGAACACCGAGATCTCTTTCGGGCCGAACAATAAACGGTTCCGCCCGGTAGCCCTGGCCAAGATGGCGCGCTACCGGGGCGGCGTGGCCCAGATGCGCGGCCGGGTGGCCGCCTTCAAGAACTGGAAACCTCGTTCCCAGGCGCGCCGCGCCGCGCTGCGCGACCAGGCCCTCAAGCGCAAGATCATCCGCAGGCAGCTTAAGGACAGGAAGCAGGTAAAGGGCAAGGCCCGGCGTAAGGCGCGCGCCACCAGGCGCCAGGCCCCGCCTCCGGAGCAGGAAGGAGAAATAGAGGACCCGGGGCAGTAATGCGCCTTTTCCTTGCTTCTGCCTTCAGCCCGGAATTCACGCTCAACCTGAAGGCGATAGCGGATTATGCCCGCGACAATTCCGGGCGAGACAACGTGAAGTGGGTGTCCCCGGAAAATTTCCATATCACCTACGCTTTCTTGGGGGAGCTGGACAAGGCGGGAGCGGCTGCCGCGGTGAAGGCCCTGGACGAGGGTCTCTCTGGAATTAAGCCGTTCAGGGCGGTTTCGGGCGGTCTCGGGGTGTTCCCTTCCGCGCGCCGGCCTTCGGTACTGTGGGTGGGCATCGGCGAAGGAGCGGCGGAACTCAGGGAAACGGCGCGCCGTCTGGGGCAAGGGCTTAAGGCCGCGAGCCTTCCTTTCGAGGACCGGTTCGAACCGCACGTTACGATAGGCCGGGTAAAGCGGGAATTGCCGGAAGATTTTTTCAGGCGCGTGGGCGATTATTCTTCGGCCCGGCGGGCGGAGACGGTTATAACTTCGGTCGAATTGATGGAGAGCCGCCTGACCCAGGACGGGCCGGCCTACAAAAGCGTGTATTCCAGTCGGTTGATCTAAAGAGCATGAAAAAAATTTCCATTCTGATCTCGCTGGCGGTCCTGTTGGCGCTTTATTTTTGTTGGCCCGGCGCGCCGGTGAAGGTAGTGATCCCTGAAGGTTCCGGCGCGGGTCAGGCCGCTTCCGTTCTCAAGCGGGAAGGCGTGCTGCTCAGTTCCACCTGGTTCAAGCTTATCGTGAAGGTAACCGGCACGGGCCGGCGCCTGATGCCCGGCGAGTATACCCTGCGGCGCGGCATGTCCGCCGAGGAGGCGCTCTGGCGCCTTACGCACAGCACCTATATCAGCAGCGTTCGCGTGGTTATCCCGGAGGGCTGGCGCATGGAGCAGATAGCCGACCGCCTGGAAGCCAACGGTATCCTGAAAGGGGGCGACTTCCTGAAGTTGGCCCGCGAACAGAAGCTGGAGGGCTACCTGTTCCCCTCCACTTACAACCTGAAAAAAAATACCCCTCCGCAGGAAGTCCTAAATTTGCTAAAATCTGAATTTGACAGGCAGATAAGGCCTCTGTTCTCTAAAAATTTCCCCGAAAAGATGGATGAGCGCAAGGCGCTCATCATAGCCTCCATAGTGGAGCGCGAAGCCGTGGACGACAGCGAACGCCCCCTGATAGCGGCGGTTTATGTGAACCGCTACCGCAAAGGGATGCCGCTGGAAGCGGACCCGACCACGCAGTACGCGCTGGGCTACTGGAAGAAGGCGCTGACCTACAAGGACCTGAAGTTCAAGTCCCCGTACAACACGTACGTGGTAGGCGGCCTCCCTCCCGGCCCGATCTGCAACCCCGGTTACAGTTCGGTGGCCGCGGCGATGGAACCGGCGAATCTGGACGCGCTGTACTTTGTGGCGGACAGGAAGGGAAAGCATATTTTCAACGCCAGCTTTAAGGAGCACCTGAAGGCCAAGCGGCGCGTTGAGCAGGCAGCAAGGTCCGAGCAGAAATAGATTTGGGCGTGTAGCTCAGTTGGGAGAGCGCCTCGTTCGCAACGAGGAGGTCGCAGGTTCGATCCCTGTCACGTCCACCAAATTAGAACCCCCGCAAGGGGGTTTCTAATTTGGTGGAGGGTTTGGATAAGACTGTGGATCTTCGTTGCGAACGAGGCGCAGGAGCCAGCAGGCTCCGAGCACGAGCGAGCAACGAGGAGGTCGCAGGTTCGATCCCTGTCACGTCCACCAAATTAGAACCCCCGCAAGGGGGGTTTTGATTTGTGCGGGCAGGCGGCGGGCTATTCTGCTCGCCCTGACTGCAGGGAACCCTTGCGTGGTTCCCCCCCGCCTGCCCGCCAACGCCTTACGGCCCAGTTGCTTGTGTTCCACCCTATAATTTGTAAAAATCTATTAGTGGAAAGGCCGGCAGCGGCACAGGAGAAACTATGGCAGACTATTTCCCCCTTAAAGAGAAGACCCGCTACGAGTACAAGTTCACCAGCACGGAATTTGAAGGCATAGCCAAGGTTTTCATAGACATCCTTTCCCTGGGTAAAAAGGCCGGCAAGATAGTGGCGCAGGCCCGGATGATATTCGAGTTGCGCGACTCCCACACCACCCAGTTCACCATAACCCGCGACGCCAAGTGGGTGACCACCGCCGACGGAGTCGTTATAGGCGGCCGCCGCGAGTTCCCCCTGCCCGTCAAAGAGGGCGCCAAGTGGGAAGAACCCCCGGATTCCAGCGAAGTAGTTTCGCTCTCCGACAAGGTTTCCATTAAGGCCGGAAAATTCGCCAAGTGCATGAAGATAGTCACCATGCTGGCCGGCGGCGACGCCGGCAAGTCGGTGCGCTACTACGCCCCTGGCACCGGCCTTATCCTTGAGGAGTACAACGGCGAGGATAAGACCTGCGAACTGGAACTGGTAGCGATCCTGAAGGTGCCGGAAGAGAAGAAGAAGACCAGGAAATAGGCCGTCTCAGGCCGCAAAGCAACTATGCCTCTGCCCTCTATCAAAGAATTACTCAACGCCTCCGCCCCCGCCGCCGGAGTGACCGCGCGCGGCTGGATAAAGACGCGCCGCGACTCCAAGACGCATTCCTTCGCCGAGCTTAACGACGGTTCCTGCCGCGCGAACCTGCAGGTGATATTCTCCCCCGAGAACGGGAACTTCGCCGCGTTGCTGCCGCAGCTGGTTACCGGCGCTTCGGTAGAGATAAAGGGCGACCTGGTGGCCTCCCCCGCCGCCGGTCAGAAGTTCGAACTGGCCGCCCGCGAGGTGAAGCTGCACGGCGGGTGCGACCCCGAGAGCTACCCGATCCAGAAAAAAAGGACTTCCGACGAATTCCTGCGCACCGTGGCGCACCTGCGCCCGCGCACCAATAAATACGCGGCCATGCTGCGCATCCGCGCCGAGCTGGCTTACGCGGTACATTCCTATTTCCGCAACAACGGGTTCACCTACGTGCATACTCCCATCTTCACGGCTTCCGACGCCGAGGGCGCGGGCCAGATGTTCTCCGCAACCGCTTTCGACCTGACCAAGCTGGCCGGCATCCCCAAAACCGAGGCCGGGGAGATAGATTTCTCCAAGGACCTGTTCGGCAAGAAAGTGGGGCTGACGGTCTCGGGCCAGATGGAGGGCGAGGCGCTGGCCCTGGGTTTAGGCAAGATCTATACCTTCGGCCCCACGTTCCGCGCCGAAAATTCCAACACCTACCGCCACTGCGCGGAGTTCTGGCAGATAGAGCCGGAGATGGCTTTCTATGAGCTGGCGGACGATATGGAGCTGGCTGAGGACTTTATCAAGTCCATCACCCGGGCCGTGCTGGAGAACTGCCCTGCCGACATGGAACTTTTTGCCAAGTTCGTGGAACCGGCGCTGATGGGCAACCTGCAGAACATCACGGGCAACAAGTTCGAGCGGCTGCAGTATTCCGACGCCGTAAAGATCCTCGAGCCGGAGAACGCCCGCTTCGAACTGAAGGTTAAATGGGGCGTGGACCTGGCCAGCGAACACGAGCGCTTCCTGGTGGAACAGCATTTCAAGAAACCCGTCATCCTGTACAACAAGCCCAAAGAAGTGGCCTCGTTCTACATGAAACTCAACGACGACGGGCGCACCGTGCGCGGCATGGACGTGCTGGTGCCCCGCATCGGCGAACTCGTGGGCGGCAGTGAGCGCGAGAACCGGCTGGACGTGCTGGAAGGCCGCATGCGCGACCTCAAGATGAAGGTGGACGATTACCAGTGGTTCCTGGACCTGCGCCGCTTCGGTTCCGTGCCCCACTCCGGCTTCGGGCTGGGTTTCGAGCGGATGATGATGCTGGTCACCGGCATCTCCAATATCCGCGACGTGACCGCCTTCCCCCGCGTGCCGGGCTACGCCGAGTTCTGAACGGCTCCGCCCATAAAAGAGAAAGGCCGGGTATGCACCCCGGCCTTCTTCTTTTTCCACGGGGTTTATTGGTGGTCCGCCGCTTTCAGGTAGTTCTCCGCGTCGAGTACCAGTTTGAGGTTCTTGCCGAAATCCGCCATGGCCGCGGGGAGCGAGGGCCGGGCGGTGATGGTTACCACGGAACCTTCGCCGTCTTTGGCCACTTCGGCCTTTATGCCGCTGCCCAGGACGCGGAGCATCGAAGCCGGCACCCGCGCCTCCAGGCTCCCGGCCAACTGGTCACCGCCCAGCACGTCGAACCTCGCTACCTCCCGGAAATAATGGGAGACCATATGGAAGACGCGGTCGGAGGGCAGGGAGAGCTTTATCTGACGGGTCTGCACCGGCGAGTAGATGTCTCCCTGCGCGTTAGCCCCGGCGACCTGCCGGGAGCGGCGGGCATTCAACGTCCCCACGGCTGCCGAGGCCGCTACCCCGAAGAGGAGGGCGCCGACAAAACCCTCGATGATGGAACTCATCCCCTCCATCATGTTCAGGTTGGCAACAAGGGTTCCAATGAAGAAGAACAGGGTCATCCAAAAAAATATCCGGAAATAGGACTTGAGCATTTTCCCTCCCTCTGACTCTCGTCTGTATTCTATAAAAAAATCACCGCCTGCGCACTTCGCGTTCAGGCCGGCCATGCGGATATTCTATAATTCTCACAGGCCCGGACCGGGCGCAACGGAGGAGAGTATGCAAAGGGAAAAAGCGCTGGAACTGCTGAAGACCCACGTAAAGAACGAGAGCCTGGTGAAGCATTGTCTCGCCTCGGAAGCCGTTATGCGGGCCCTGGCCCCCCGCCTTGGCGGTGACCCGGAACTTTGGGGGCTGGCGGGCCTGCTGCACGACATCGACGTGGTACTGACCGGAGGCGACCTCTCCCGGCATACCCTTGAGGCCGAGAAGATACTTTCCGGCCAGAACCTGCCCCCCGAACTGATAGACGCGGTAAAGATGCACAACGAGGCCGCCCACGGCGGCCGACGGCGCGACCAGGCCTTTCAGAAGGCGTTAGCCGCGGGAGAGACCGTAACGGGCCTGATAACCGCCATCGCCCTGGTATATCCGGACAAGCGGCTTGCCAGCGTCAAAGCCTCTTCTGTGGCCAAGCGCATGAAAGACAAGCGCTTCGCGGCTTCGGTGGACAGGGGTATTATAATGGAATGCGAGGGCCTCGGCATAAAACTGGAGGACTTTATCCAGCTTTCCCTGGACGCTATGCGCGGCATCGCCGGCGATTTGGGCCTCTAAGGCGCTTGCGCCGGCGTTCCGGGGCCTTCCCCGGGGCCGGCGACCCCCAGAACCTTGTTTATCTTTTCCAGCAGTTCCGAGGTCTCGTACGGCTTCGCAATGAACTCCGCTATCTCCGCGCCCAGGTGCCGGCGGTGGACCTCAAAAGCGTCCAGGCCGGTGAAGGCTATTATAGGCGTCTTTCGCGCCGTCGGGATGCCGCGCAGCTTTGTTATCAGTTCCGCGGAATTTATATCCGGCAGCATAAGGTCCAGCAGTATCAGGTCCGGCTTAAGTTTAAGCGCGGCGGCCAGCCCGTCGGCCCCGGTCTGGGCCACCAGAACCTCGAATCCCCGTATTTCCAGCCGGATCTTGGCCAGCAGTATGTGCTGGGCGTCGTCCTCTATCAGGAGGATCTTAGCCATTCAGTTTCTCCCGCCCGGCCGCCAGCTTGCGCAGCAGGGTTTCCTCGTCCCGGAAATCGCCCGGGAACGAGAGCAGGAAGGTCAGGTCGGAAACCGAGCCGGGGCCCAGCCCGGAGATGTCCGCCAGGCCTTTCTCTACGAAGGAGCAGGCGCGGCAGCCTTCGCGCGGGTCGGCGTTGGAGATCAGCAGCGTGAAGTCGCCCTCATCCCTCCTCAGGATCGCGTGCGCGTTGCGCATGTCGCTCTTCAGGAACGCTTCCGCCCTGGCGCACAGCTCCTGCGCCCTGGGGTTGCCCTTCAGCAGCTTTCCGGAAAAGTTTATGTCTACCACGCAGAAACTGTAGTTGCGCGCCATTGCCAGTTCTATCTCCCTGCGCACCATGCCTTTCAAGGCCGCGTCGAAGGGCAGGACCGGCAGCAGTGCATAAAATTTGCTCCCCTTGCCGGGCTCGCTCTCCACCCAGATGCGTCCCCCGTGCAGTTCCACGATGCCCTTGCAGATGGCCAGCCCCAGGCCGGTCCCCTTTATTCCCGGCGGCCGCTTCCTGCCCACCTGGGCGAATTTGGCGAAGAGGCGCGGTATATCCTCCGCCTCTATCCCCGGGCCGGTATCCTCGACGCAGATGAGCGCCTCTCCTTCCCACGGGCGAAGTGAAATTACGATGGTCCCTCCGCCCGGTGTGAATTTGAGGGCGTTGGAGACCAGGTTTACCAGCACTTCCCTGACCTTTTCCTTGTCGCAGTAGGTGAAGAGCGGGGCTTTGGGCAGGTCCAGCCCGAGGTGTATACGGCGCTCGTCGGCGAGGCGGGAGTAATCCCGCTCCGTTTCCTGCAGCAGCAGGCCCAGGTCGGTCTTGCAGATGTCCATCGGCATTACGCCGGCCTCTATCTTGGTGATGTCGAGCAGGGCGTCTATCAGGCGGTTCAGCCTGTAGGCGTTGTCGATCCCTATTTTCAGGATCTCCTTCTGGCGTTCGGAAACCTCGCCTACGGACCCGTCGTAGATCAGGTCGAGGGACTCTTTTACCACGCTCAGCGGCGAGCGCAGCTCATGGGAGACCATGGAGATAAATTCGTCGCGGCTGCGCTGCAGGGCGCGCACCGGGGTAAGGTCGCGCAGCAGCACCAGCCGGCAGGGGCCGGAGTCCCAGGTGGTTTCCACGGCCCGGATCTCCAGCGGGATCTTTTTGCCGTCCAGGCGCCTCAGTTCCGTCTCCAGCATCTTGTCCGGGTTCGCTTCCAGGGTGAACGGATGTTTAAGGAGGTCCTCGCGTTTGCGGCCGAAGATCAATTCCGCCCCGTGATTGGCGAACAGCACCCGCCCGTCCTTGCGCGTGACCATGACGCCGTCCGGGCTCTTTTCCAGGATGTCCTCGAGCTTTGTTTCCTTCTGTTTCAGTTTGCGTTCTATCTTGGCGCGCTCTACCGAGTATTTCAGGGAGTAGGCCAGCCAGTCGCCGGTGATCTTGCCTTTTACCAGGTAGTCCTGCGCCCCCTTCTTTATCAGTTCCAGCCCCAGATGCTCCTCGTAAAAACCGGTCATTACGATTATCGGCAACTCCGGGAACATGGCCTCCGCCCGGCCCAGCGTGTCGGGCCCGTACGAATCCGGGAGGTTGAGGTCCAGCAGCAGGATGTCCGGCGCCGGGTTTGCTTTGGCGGCTACCCCAGCCTTTTCCAGCGTCTCGGCGAAGGAAAGCCGGAACGCGGCGCCGTTCTTTATATCGCGGAAAAGTTCCGTGATTATCTTGGCGTCGTACGGGTTATCCTCTACAATGAGGACGTTTATCCCCTGTTCATGCTCCATTATAGCCGTCCTTGCGCGCTGCCCCGCGCCGTCTGGGCCTGGCCGGGGCGGTTGGCACGGCCACCAGCGCCAGCCCGACGTTGTTCAGGCACGTGCCGGCCTTTATCAGCTGGGTCAGGTTCGCCGGCTTTACCAGATAGGAACTTGCCCCCAGGTCGTAACTGAGGCTGACGTCCTGCATAGCCGAGGAAGTGGTGAGCACGATGACCGGCAGTCCGCTGAGCAGCGGGTCCCTGCGTAGCTCTTCCAGTACCTTGCGCCCGTCCATGCCGGGCATGTTCAGGTCCAGCAGCACCAGGTCCGGCTTTACCGCGCCGGAGTATTCTCCCTCGCCGCGCAGGTATTTAAGGGCGGATTCCCCGTCCCGCATGGCCGTCACCCGGTTGGCCAGTCGGCCTTCCTTGAAGATCTCGGCCAGAAAACGCACGTCGGCCGGGTTGTCCTCCACTACCAGGATCTCCAGGAGCCTGGCGTTCTTGTGGGTTTTCCTCATGACACCGCCTTTTTCCGCCCGTCCCCGCTTTCAGCCGGGACCGGTCCTGCCGCGCCCGTGGCCGGCAGCGCTACGAAGAACGCGCTGCCGGCGCCCGGGGTCGACTCCACCCAGATCCGGCCTGAGTGGTTCTCGGCTATCTTCTTGCAGAGCGCCAGTCCTATTCCGGCCCCGGGATACTTGTCCACCGTATGGAGCCGCTGGAAGATCAGGAAGATCCTCTCGGAGTGTTCCGGCGGTATACCGATGCCGTTGTCCGCGAACTTCAGCACCCATTCTCCGGCCCGTTTCGCGGCGGAGACCGTGATCTCCGGCGCGGGCGCCCCGTTGAACTTCAGCGCGTTGGAGACCAGGTTCTGGAAAAGCTGGATCAACTGGAACTCGTCGCCGGTGACCGCGGGGAGGCCTTCGCTTTTCACCACGGCCCGTTTCTCTTCTATGGAGATCTTAAGGTTGAAAAGCGCTTTCTGCAGGGCCGTGCCGCAATCCACCCGGGTGAAATCCCTGGAGGTGTACGTGACTTTGGAGTAGTTGAACAGCGCGTTCACCAGTTCGGTGGCGCGCTGGGCGCCCTGGTCTATGTAGTTGATGAAATCCCGCGCGTCCCCGTCGAGCGTCTGGGCGTACCGTTTGGAGAGGAGCCCGCTGAAACTTGAAACTATCCGCAGCGGTTCCTTCAGGTCGTGGGAGGCTACGTAGGCGAACTGTTCCAGCTCCTTGTTGGAGCGGGCCAGCTTTTCGCTGGTGGTTTTCAGCGCCTTTTTTTCCCGCTGCAGTTCCAGCCGGGCCTCTTCAAGGTCTTCCACCAGGGTGATAACCTTCCGCCTGGTAAGCGCCAGTGTGCGCGTCTGCACCTTCATCCGGGCCAGCCGGAGGCCGGTTTCCCTGGCCAGGCGGATGCGCGCGAGCATGGAATTCTCCAGCGCTATATCCAGCGCTTCGGCCGCCAGGGCAAGTTCCTCCAGGTCGGTGCGGCCTTCTCCCGCCGGGTAGAATGGGGCGGCGGCGCACAGGAGTTTGTTCTTCAGCACCATGAAGTCTTTGAAGAACCTCCGGTTCAGTAAATAATGCTGCGCCATTTCCGCGGCGAACAAAAACAGCAGCGCGGTGAACGCGGCCAGGGCGGCGTTTACAAGCAGCAGGTTCCTTGCCTGCAGCGCCCGCCTTGCGGCGCCCAGCGCCACCGCGCTTATGGCCGCGGCTCCGGAGGCGGCGCTGCCGCGGGCGTAGTCTTTGCGCCCGGGCTCCGCTGCCGGCGATTCTTCCGCGGTCTGCAGCAGCCCGTAGTAAACGGCGCGGATCTCGTCTAGCGCCGGCCTGTTGGCGGCGGACACTTCGGTCCGTTCGGCGATGGCTTCTCCGAGCGCCAGGCCTCGTGCTCGGAAATCCCCGGTGTTCCTGTTGCCGGCGGCCGCCAGGCTGTCCGCCCTGGCCGCTATTGCCAGCGCGTACTCCTCCTCGCCCGCGAGCGCTTCGAAGCGGTCGTAGCCGGAATAAGCGCCCCCCAACGCGGCCAGTATCACCGCCGCCCTGAAAAGGGAGACTAGCATTGTCCTGGTCTCGAACCCCATCGTTATTACTGCGCCCCTCCGCCCACTTTCTCGCGCAGATCGGAGATCTCGCGCTTTAATTCGGAGATCTTTATCTCCCGCTCCATAAGGTATTTGTTAAGTTTCTCCAGTTCGTCGTTCTGGGATTTGAGGTCGGCTTCTTCTTCCCTGAGTTTTTCGGCTTCGGTTTCCAGGGCCAGGTCCCTCGAGGATTGTTTTTTCAGCATGGCGGCTGCCTCGCCTATGGCCCCGGCCAGGTGCTCCGGTTCCCGCAAGTCCAGGCTGCCCGCCGGCGGCGCCCCGCATTGTTCAAGCAAAGCGGCCGCCTGGCGTCCCGCTTCGGCCAGGGGCGCGCAAAGCAGCCCGGCCACCAGGAAGGCCGCGGCGGCTATAAGCGCGATGGCAAGGAGGGCCCTGGCCCTGGCCTTGGCCAGTAGCTTGGAGTAACTCTCCGAGAACGGCAGGAACTGCGCCCTGCCCGCGATGACCCAGCCGGGAGTGTCGATGGGGCGCCAGCCGTAAATAGCCGCCCCGTCCTCCATCCGGGAAATGCCTTCGCTGCCGGAGAGGGCCGGGAGAAAGGGCGAGATCTCGGACGCTTTGACGCTGAATTCCCTTACTTTGCCGGGAGTTTCTGTGACTACCAGCCTTTGTCCGTTCTTCCGGGCTAAGGCGAGGGTGAACCCGGACGAGAGCAGGTCTCCCAGTGCTTTGCGCCCGGCAGGGCCCAGCTTGAAGGTGCAGCGAAGGGTCCCAAGAGGGGCCGTGCCATCTCCCGGGAGAGGCGGCACGGGGACGGTTATGTCGTAATTGAAAACCCCGTCTTCGGCGCGCGGGCCGCTGACCGGCTGGCCTTTCTGCAGGGATCTGGCGTCCGCCCCTGTAATTTTTGTTTTGCCCTGCCCCGTGCCGATGGTGGCGGCTATTGCGCCGGAACGGCCGGCAAGCTGCAGCGCGCCTATCGAGCCGGAGGCGGTCGCGTCGGACAGGAGTTTGCCCAGGTCTGCCTTCGCGGAAGGCAGGGAGGCTGAAGAGTTGTAGCGGCTTAAGAGTTCACGCAGGCCGGTACGGGCGGCGGTGAGGCGGGCCTGCTCCAGCGCGGAACTGACTTCCCCGTCTATTATGGCCGCCCCCAGGTCCAGTCGCGCCAGCAGGTATTTGCCTGCTGCCTCGTCGGAGTACGGCTTTAAGGCCCCGCGGAAACCGGCATAACTGAGCCAGGCCCCTGCGGCGCCGGCCGCCAGCAGGGCAAGCAGCAGCTTCAGCCTGTACGGCAGCTGTGTTCTGGTAGAAAAAGACATAACCCCCCCAATTAACCCATTGGCGTGGATACGAATGTGCGACTGCGTTAACCTGATAACCCTAACCCCTTAGGATGTATCTAAAAGTTAATATATTTGGCGGAGCCTGTCAAACTTTTAAGTGTGACTTCCGATACATGAAAAAACCCGCCGGGATTGCCCGGCGGGTCTTCTTTCGTGACGGCTGGCGGCGCGGTTTACTGGAAGAAGTAGATGTTGGCCGCGTAGTTGATCTTGCCGCCGGAGAACTCTATCGGGGTGTCCAGCTTGAACACGCGCGCGGCGATGAAGTCCTTCTTGTTGTCGGCCAGGAACTTTTTGTAGTCCGCGACCTTGGTGTTGATGCCGGCCTCGTCCACGGAGAGCTTGGTCTTGAAACCGAGCTCGCGGCCGATGTAGGCGAGCGAGAAGGCGGCGTCCTTCTTGACGATGCTGACGGCCCCGGAGAGCAGGTCGAAGTCGATGTCGTCGCCGTTCATGAGCTGGCGCAGCTGGATCTCCTTCGCTTCGTCCGCTTCGGGCTTGGTAAGGTAGTAGACGTTAAAGGTCGGGCGCAGGGCGTCGTTCTTTATGGTGAACGAAGCGATCGGCGTCATGCCGGCCTGTTCGAGCGGCTCCAGCATCTCGTGCTGCACCTTCCTCAGGTCGGCGGGGTCGATGGCGTTGTAGTGCAGTTTCTCGCCCAGGAACTCGCGCACGACGCGGCCGTCGGGAGATTCATACTTGAGGATGCCGAATTTGTTCTTGTACTCGGAGGAGACCACTTTCATGCCGAACTTTTCCAGGATCGGCTGCCACATGGCCTTGAACTCGTTGAACTGCGCCTCGGTGTCGGCGTAAGTGAAGAGCTGGCTCTTGTTGGCCTGCGCGAGCAGGTGCAGCTGGGTGATCTCTCCGGAGACGTGGCCGCACTTGGCGGCGTTGGTCCCGAGGACCGGGGTGGCGACTTCTATCCTTGAAGCTTTGACTTCGCCAGCGGTAACGTAGGCGAACTCCGCGGCGTTTACGGCGGAGACGGCGAACAGCATTACGGCGGCTATCGATAACTTTTTCATCAGTATCCTCCTGCTGACTCTTGCGACTGTTTAAATTCTACACTTTTCTCCCGTCGGGCGTAAGTCCCAAAGGTCCCCCGCCGGGGCTGGGCCATAGGGCCTATGATATTGGTCAATCTTCCGCGGCCAGGCGGCGCTGCGCCCGCCATTTTCCGAAGGTCCTGCCCCTGGCTTCCATCTTCTTCAGGAAAGCCTCGGCCGTGCTGGTTATGCCGGGGCCCCGGGTCCCGGCCAGCGGGGTTCCCGGAAGCGGCATGAAGGCGTGCGTATGGATGATCGCTCCTTTGGCGGAAAGCTCCTCAATCAGCGCCTCCGTCTCTTTCTCGTCGGCGCGGGTTTCTCCGGGCAGGCCGAAGATGAAGTCGAAGTAGGGCGTCAGTTTGTGTTCCAGGCAGAGGTCGCAGGCTTGCCGGATGTGCTCCACCCCGTGCCCGCGGCGGACGGCCTTCAGCAGGCGCGCGCTGCCGGTCTGGGCGCCTATGATCAGGCGGCGGTTAGAGGCGTATCTTCGCGTAAGCGCCAGAGTTTCCGGCGTGACGTGCTCCGGGCGCACCTCGGAAGGGAAGGACCCGAAATATATCCGGCCGCCGTACCTGGACGAAAGCTTCCCGGCCCCTTCCAGCAGTTCCCGCACCGCTGTAAGGTTCAACTGCCGGCCGTCGGGAGAGCCGTAGCCGAAAGCGTCCGGGGTTATGAAGCGGGCGTCCTTTATGCCGGCGGCGAACATCGCCTTCATGTGGCCCAGGATGTCTTTTACCGGGCGGTGGCGGGGCCGCCCGCCGAAAAGGAAGGAGGTCTGGCAGTAGGCGCAGGCGAAAGGGCAGCCGCGGGTTATTTCTATCGGCCCGAAAAGCCCCAGCTTCTCCGGGAACGGCGGGAAATCCGCCAGCGGTGCCCGGCCGCCCTGTACCACGCCGGACGGCCTGTCTCCGGAGGCCAGCGCCTTCATCAGCGCGACTATAGCCTCTTCCCCTTCTCCAGTAACGGCGCAGTCGAACCCCATCGCCAGGGCCTCTTGCGGCTTCGCGCTGGTGTGCGGGCCGCCCGCGATCAGCGTGAGGCCGCGGCCGCGCAGGCGCGCCGCCAGTTCGGCCGCGGATCTTTTCTGGGAGGTGAAAAAGGAGACCGCGGCGGCGTCTCCGGGGCCGGCCGCCTGCGCTTCTTTAAGAAAGGCCTCTTCGGTGGCCGGGAAGCTCAGTTGCAGGCCTTTGACGTGAGAGGCCAGCAGGGCCGCCGCCAGGGCGTTCACGCTGCAACGGTTCTCGCGGGAATAGTAGAAGACCAGCTTAGGCATTTTCGGGATCTTCCGCCGGACGCGGCGCCAGGAGGAAGTTGTATGCCCGCGCCATGGCCAGCCCCAGCCACGGCCCGAAGACCAGGGTCTTCAGGAGGTGCGAGGCGATAGTCCAGCGGCGCAGGTCCAGGGTTACGTCGGGAGAACTGAAGGGGCCTGTTATCCGGAACATTTCCGGCGCCAGCAGGTTAAGCAGCGCCGCCAGCAGCGCTATCGGCATCAGGCGCAGCCGCCAGCCGTCGGTAAGGGCCCGGCTCAGGAGGAACGACTCCCTTACCCCGGTGCCCCGGGCTATGACGAGGTATTCGCTGAAACAGTAGGTCAGGTACAGGACGGCTCCGGGAATGACGAAAGCCAGCAGGCCGCCCACGGTCATCAGCCCCAGCGCCAGGCTGACGGCGAGCGCGCGCGGGTAGATGGGGAAGGCCGCAAAAAGGTCGGCCAGGCGTGCCCGGTCCCCGCGGGCGGTTTTTATGTAGACGAGCGTGCAGCCTACGCCCAGCGGCGTGATGACCAGCATGGAATAGACAGCGGCCGGCACCAGCGAGTGCCAGGCGCGCACCATCGGCAGGGCCGCCGCCGTGGCGGCCGCCTGCAGCAGGATGATAGGCAGCAGGCGGGGCAGGGCGCTGAGATAATCGTCCCAGGCCGACGTGAACCAGGCTATGGCCGCCCTGTCCTTGTCAATTTCTTCCATCGCGGTATAACTGCGCGGCCCTGTAGGAACTGCGCACCAGCGGCCCGGAAAGCACAGCTTTAAAACCCAGGGCCCGGGCCTTCTCCCCCCAGCGCGCGAATTCGGCTTCGGTATAGTACTTTGCCACCGGGCGGTGGGTTTTGGACGGGGCCAGGTATTGCCCCAGCGTAAGCAGGTCGCAGCCGTGCTCCGCCAGGTCGCCGAGAGCCGTTCGCAGCTCGGCGTCGGTCTCGCCGAGGCCCAGCATGATGCCGGATTTGGTGAGGATGTCCGGGCGCAGGCGCTTGGCGTTCCGTATAACGCCGAGAGAGCGTTCGTAGTCGGCGCCGGCCCTGGCGCCCGCGTAAAGGCCGGCAACCATCTCCAGGTTGTGCCCAATGACGTCCGGGCCCGAGGTCAGCACGGTTTCCAGCGCTTTAAGGTCGCCCTGGAAGTCGGGGATGAGCGGTTCCGTGCGGATGGCCGGAGAAAGTTCTTTGATCAGCCGGTTGGTGGCCGCAAAGTGCGCCGCCCCGCCGTCGGGCAGGTCGTCCCGGGTGGGCGAAGTGAAGACGACGTATTTAAGTTTCCACTCGGCGCAGAGTTCGGCGATACGGCGCGGTTCGCCCTGGTCCGGGGGCAGGGGCCGGTCCTTCTTCACGGCGCAAAAGCCGCACTTGCGGGTGCAGATGTCTCCCAGGATCAGGAAGGTGGCTTCCCCTTCGGAGAAGCATTTGCCCTTGTTGGGGCAGCGGGCCTCGTCGCAGACGGTGTGCAGCGAGCGGGCTTTCAGCTCTCCGGCGGTGCCGGCCGCGGTACTGCCGCGCAGGTCCGCCTTGTTGCGGCGTACCTGCTCGACTATCCACTCCGGGTAAAGGCCCATGTTATTGCGTGATCTTGAGGTGCAGTTCTTTTAGCTGACCCTCGTCTATAACGGACGGGGCGTCGCTCATCAGGCAGGCGCCGCTGGTGGTCTTGGGGAAGGCTATGACGTCGCGGATGGAGTCGGTGCCGCAGATGATGCCGATCAGGCGGTCGTATCCCATGCCTATGCCGCCGTGCGGCGGCGCGCCGAAGTCCAGCGCATTGACTATCATGCCGAAACGCGCCTGGACCTGTTCTTTATCGTAGCCCATCAGGGCGAAGATCTTTTCCTGCATGGCGCGCGTGTGGTTGCGCACCGAGCCCGAGCCCAGTTCCACGCCGTTGAGCACCAGGTCGTACTGGCACGAGCGGACATTGCCCGGGTCGGTGTCGAGCTTGTGTTCCTCTTCGGGCAGGGGCGCGGTGAACGGGTTATGCGTGAAGGTCCAGTTGCCGCTCTCGGCGTCCTTTTCCAGCAGCGGGAAGTGCCGCACCCACAGGAAGGCCCATTTTTTTACGGGCGCGGGCTTAAGGCGGGCTATGAGTTCGTTGCGCAGTCCGCCAAGGCACTGGGCCGCCACGGCGGCCTTGTCCGCGGCTATAAAAACGGCGTCGCCGTCCTTTGCCGCAAGCCGGTCCTTGAGCGCGGCCTGTTCCTGTTCGCTTATGAACTTAAGCGTCGGGGAATCCCACTTGCCGTCCTTGAAGCGCAGCCAGACCAGGCCCTTGGCGCCCAGCTTCTTGGCGAGTTCGGTGAGTTTGTCCATGTCGCCGCGGCTGAAGGCTGCGGCGCCTTCGCCTTTTATGGCGCGCACCACGCCGCCTTCGGCTAGCGCACCGGAGAATACCTTGAAGCCCGAGGCTTTAAAAATATCGGAGCACTCCTTTATTTCCAGGGTGTAGCGCAGGTCCGGCTTGTCGGAACCGTACTTCAGCATTACGTCGGAGAATTCCATCTCCGGGAACGGGGCGGAGATCTCCTCGCCCAGGCTGGAGAAGACGGCTTTCATCATGCCTTCCACCACTTTGGCGATATCCTGTTCGTCCACGAAAGACATCTCCAGGTCTATCTGGGTGTGCTCGGGCTGGCGGTCGGAGCGGAGCTCCTCGTCGCGGAAGTTGCGGGCCAGCTGGAAGTACCGGTCCATGCCGCTCATCATCAGCACCTGCTTGAACTGCTGCGGGCTCTGGGGCAGGGCGTAGAACTCGCCGGGGTTGTTGCGCGAAGGCACTACGAAGTCGCGCGCGCCTTCCGGCGTGGAGCGGGTGAGCATCGGGGTCTCTATCTCGTTGAAGTCCAGGCCGTAGAGGTAGTTGCGCACGACCTGCGACAGGCGGCTCCTGAGCACCAGGTTCTTCGCCATTTTGGGGCGGCGCAGGTCGAGAAAGCGGTATTTGAGGCGGGTCTCTTCCGTGACGCCGGCGTGTTCGCCCAGGTCGAAGGGCAGCGGCTGCGAGATGTTGAGCACTTTTATCGCGGAGGCCTCCACTTCTATCTCGCCGGTAGGCATGTTCTTGTTGGCGTTGGCGCCGGGGCGCAGCGTTACCTTGCCGGTGACCTGGAGGGCGTATTCGCTCTTGGCCTCTTCGGCGGTCTTAAAGACGGGGCTGTCCGGTTTTGCCACTACCTGCGTGACGCCGTAGAGGTCGCGCAGGTTGATGAAGAGGACGCCGCCGTGGTTGCGCTTGACGTCGTTCCAGCCGGTCAGGGTGAAGGTCTGGCCGGCGTGGGAGGCGTTGAGTTCGCCGCAGGTGTGCGTGCGCAGCGCGGTGGCTTTTGAGGTGGTGTTTTTTGTCATAGTCATGGTTTGCGTCATAGATTATCAGTGTTTTGTTGCGGTGCGGCGAGGGTATGGGCCCGTCGGGCACGCTGGCGCTAAATGGCCGGTTTCAAAAAGCTCTTGAGCCTGGCCGGAGCTTCGGCGAAGGGGACGGCGGTCTGTTCCCCCTTCTCTTTCAGCGGCTTTATGGCCACGGTGCCGGCTTTCAGTTCGTCTTCGCCTATGAGCAGCGCGAACGCGGCGCCGCTCTTGTCGGCGGAGCGCATCTGCGATTTCAGGCTCAGGGTGAAATTGGAGGAATCGGCCGCTATGCCGGCGGCGCGCAAGGCCGCGAGCAGCCGGAAAGACTGGTCCTGCGCCGCTTCGGTGGCGGCCACCACGAAGACGGCCGGGGCCAGGTTTGGCGCCGGCTTGTCCTTGAGCAGCATGGCCAGGCGGTCCACGCCCATGGCCCAGCCTATGGCAGGCGCCGCCGGGCCGCCCATGGATTTTACCAGGTCGTCGTAGCGGCCTCCGCCGCACACGGCGTCCTGGCTGCCCAGCGCGGAACTGCGCACCTCGAATACGGTGCGCGTGTAATAGTCCAGGCCGCGCACCAGCCCGGGATTTACGTTGTGCGGCACCCCGGCGATCTTAAGCAGTTCCTGCGTGCGCGTGAAGTGCGCGGCGCAATCCGGGCAAAGGGTCAGTTTGGGCGCTTCGCCGGCCAGCCAGGGGCCGTCCAATTTGCAGTCCAGCGCGCGCAGCGGGTTGCGCTCTATGCGGCCGCGGCACGGCTCGCAGAGCCGGTCCGTTTTGCCGCGCAGGAAATCCAGCAGGGTCTGCCGGTAATTCCTGCGGCATTCGGCGCAGCCCAGGGAATTGAGTTCCACGGAGCAGCCGGGCAGGCCGGCCTTCTCCAGCAGGCGCACCAGCATGGTGATGCTCTCCGCGTCGGCGAACGGCGACGCGTTGCCTATGTATTCCGCCCCGATCTGCTCGAATTCACGGAAGCGGCCCGCCTGGGGCCGCTCGGCGCGGAACATGTTGCCGATGTAGTAGAACTTGGCGTTGTGGCCGCTCTGGGAAAGGTTCTGTTCTATGTAGGCGCGCACCACCCCTGGCGTGCCTTCCGGCCGGACGGCCACTTCGCGGCCGCCGCCGTCGGTGAAGGCGTACATTTCCTTCTCCACTATATCCGTGGTCTCGCCGGTGGACTTAACAAAGAGCTCCTTGAGCTCTATGGTCGGGACGCGGAGTTCCTGGTAGCCGTACAGCGCGAATACCTCGCGCGCGGCGGCCTCTATGGCGGCGAAGCGCGCGGCGTCCTGCGGCAGCAGGTCCCTGAAACCCCTCAGCGAGTGCACGCTCATTGCAGGTTCCCTGCTATGGACCTGAGTCTGGCCTGGTTCAGTATGACCAGCTCGCCGCGGCGGTAGTCTATCACGCCGCTGCGCTTGAGCGTGTTGATGGCGCGGCAGACCGGCACGCGCGTGGTGCCCAGGTATTGGGCCAGCTCGTTCTGGTCTATCGCCATCTTCACCGGCTTGGTGTGCTTGTCCGCTGAAAGCTTGAGTATCGCTTCGGCGAGGCGCCCGAGGATGTTGTGGAACAGCATCGACTCGATCTCTTTGTCGCACTCGTTGAGGCGCTCCGCGAGCGTGTGCAGCAGCTTCAGCGTGAAATCGGCGTTCTCGAGGATCAGGCGCTTGAAGTTCTTCTTGGAGATCACGAAGAGCTCGCTTTCCTCTGCGGCCTGCGCCGAGGCCGAGCGGATGCGCCCGCCCAGCAGAGACATCTCGCCGAAAAAATCCCCTTTCTTGAGGAAGGCGAAGGTCTTCTTCTTATCCGCGCCCACGGTGGTGAAGATCTTGATGCGGCCGGTTTTGACTATGAAGAAAGTATTGCCCAGGTCCCGTTTGGCGAACACCATCTCGCCCGCGGCGTAGCGCCTCAGGACCGAGATGGACAGGATCTGTTTTAGCTCGCGCGGCGTCAGCCCGCGGAATAAAAGGACTTTTTTCAGGGCGTTGGCGACCATCTAATTTATCTCCCCCATCGGCATGCCGCACTTGGGGCACTTTCCGGGTTTCTCGGAGACTACGCACTTCATGGCGCAGGTGTATTTTTTCGAGGCCTTGGCTTCTTTTTTGCCCTCTTTGTGTTCGGGGCAGGCGGCGGCCTTGGCGTGCTCTTTGGCGGCCGCTTCCTGGATCTTCTTTATTGTCTCCGTCGTCTTGCCGGTCATGAGGACTTTGGCGCCGTCGGCGGTGTTCTCGAGCTTTATCTCCGCGCCTTCCACACGGCCGGGGCAGGCGGGGTCCATGGTAGCCTTGTTGCCGTAGTGCACAAGCGCCAGTTCCTGGAGCTTCGTCACGGTGTCCTTATCCTTGGCGGTCATGGTTACTTCCACGCCGTTGGGGACGTTCTTTGCCGTGGTAACCACGCCCGCTATCTTCTCGGGGCACATCTTGCCGGAGCACTTCTTGGCGCCGGCTTTCTTGTGCATGGGGCAATCGCCGCAGTCGTGATTTTTGCCGGGCTTGGCCTCGGCCGACTTGGCGGCCTCGGGTTTCTGGTCGCCGGGGCACTTGCCGCAATTGGCGTAAACCGCGCCGGCGCCTATGGCCAGTGTCAGAACCGCAAAAAATACCGTTTTCTTCATGATGCTTTCCTCCAGTCCTGCTGTGCTTGGAAATCCGCCTTCAATTATATAATTTATCAAGGCCGGGTGGCATCCGCTGGAAAGAGCCCCGGTGCTCATCCCGGTCTGTCGCCTTCGTCCGGGCCGCATCCGGCCGCCCCCGGAAATAGCTCTACTTCTTTTCCTGAAGGTTCATGCCGCATTTGGGACACTTTCCGGGCTTGTCTCCCTGGTAATCTCCCATGGGGCAGATGTATAGCCTGGCCTTTGGGGAGCTCTGTTTTGGCTTCTCCTTCACCGCGTACTTTTCCGGGTCCGCCTTGAAAAGCGTATCGCACTCGTTGCAGCAGAAATAGTAGATCCTGCCCTTGTACGTGACGGAGATAGTTTCAGGAGAGATCTTGACCTTGTCTCCCGTCACCGGACAGACGGCCTCCTTGCCGATTTCGTCCCTGCCCGGCTTGCGGGTCGTCGCCCTGGCTTTGCCCGCTTTTGGCGCGGCGGCCGGTTTGGCGGGCAGCATTTTTTCAGACCGGGCCCGTGCTGGCTGTGCCGGTTTTTTGTCTGCCGTGTCAGCCGCGAAGGCGGCGGTGCAGCCCAACAGTAACATCGCTATAAGCGGTATTTTCATAATTCTCCTCCGTTGTTCCGGTATTGCGCGGTATTTGCGGTCGAAGGCTCCATGCCGCGTTTCTTCCAAAGGTAGAAGACCACGGGGTAGACGAGGAGTTCCAGCGCGAAGCTGCTGAACAGGCCGCCTATCATCGGGGCCGCTATGCGCTTCATCACGTCGGAGCCGGTGCCGAGCGCCCACATGATGGGCACCAGGCCCATGAAGGCCGCCATCACCGTCATCATCTTAGGGCGTACGCGCTTAACCGCGCCGTGTATCACGGCCTCTTCCAGGTCCCGCGGGGAATTCAGGCGGCCGGCTTTCTTCATGTCGTCGTAAGCGAGGTCCAGGTAGAGCAGCATGAACACGCCCGTCTCGGCGTCCAGGCCCATCAGGGCTATCATGCCCACCCAGACCGCTATGGACATGTTGTAGCCCAGCAGGTACACCAGCCACACCGCGCCGATGAGAGAGAAAGGCACCGCCAGCAGCACTATAGAGGTCTTCACCGCGGACTTGGTGTTCATGTAGATGAGCAGGAAGATCAGGAACAGCGTCAGCGGCAGCACGAACTTGAGCCGCTCGCGCACGCGCAGCATGTTCTCGTACTGCCCGCTCCACTGCAGGGTGTAGCCGGCGGGAAGTTTTATCTTTTCCCCCACCAGTTTCTTGGCCGCGTGCACGTAGCTGCCCACGTCCACGCCCTCGATGTCGACGTAAACGTAGCCGGAAAGCAGGCCGTTCTCGTCGCGGATCATCGCGGGGCCCTGGCGGAAGTCGATGTCGGCTATCTCGCCCAGCGGCACATTGACGCCGCCCTCCGAGGTCACCAGCACGCGCCGCAGTTTGTCCACGTTGTCGCGGAAGTCGCGGGCGTAGCGCACGTTGACCGAGTAGCGCTCGCGCCCTTCTACCGTGGTGGTCAGGTTCTGGCCGCCTATGGCGGTCATCAGCGCCATCTGCGCCTCTTTGACGGTGAGCCCGTAGCGGGCCAGCGCTTCGCGCTTCAGAGTGAAGTCAAGGAAGTAGCCGCCGGCGGTGCGCTCGGCGTAGACGCTGCGCGTGCCCTTCACCTGCCGCACTATCTTTTCTATCTCTATGCCGGTGTCCTCTATCTTCTTGAGGTCGGAGCCGAAGATCTTTATGCCTACCGGCGTGCGCACGCCGGTGGTGAGCATGTCTATGCGGGCCTTGATGGGCATGGTCCAGGCGTTGGACACGCCGGGGAACTGCATCTTGGAGTCGATGTCCGTGATGAGCTCGTCCCAGCTCAGGCGGTCGTGCCAGACATGGCGCAGCGGGCGCTGCAGCAGTTCCGGCAGCCAGGAAGAATACCAGCGGTCCTTCTTGCGCCACTGGTCCTGCGGCTTGAGCACCGCCACGGTCTCCATCATGGAGAACGGAGCCGGGTCGGTGGAGGTCTCGGCGCGGCCGGCCTTGCCGAACACGCGTTCCACCTCGGGGATGGACTTCAGCACGCGGTCCTGCGTTTCCAGCAGGCGCTGCGCCTCGGTTACAGAGATGCCGGGCAGGGTGGTGGGCATGTAGAGGATGGTGCCCTCGTTGAGCGGAGGCATGAACTCGGAGCCGGTCTTTAAATAGACAGGTATCGTGGTTAAGATAAGGAACAGCGCGGCGGCAATGACCTTCCTGGGGTGCTCCAGCGTCCAGCGGCAGACCGGCTCATATATTCTAAACAGGCGGCTGGAGATCGGGTGCTGCTCCTCCGGGTAGTATTTCCCGACGGTGACGGCGTTGAAGATATTGGACAGCCAGGCCGGTTTGAAATATTTGTAGTCCATGCGCGTGAACATCATGCGCAGAGCCGGGTCCAGCGTGATGGCCAGCAGCGCCGCCACGAACATGGTGAGGTTCTTGGTATAGGCGAGCGGCTTGAACAGCCGGCCTTCCTGGTCCACCAGCGTGAAGATAGGCATGAACGCCACCGCTATCACCAAGAGCGAGAAGAACACCGACGGGCCCACCTCCTGCAGCGCCTCCAGCCGCACCGCGTGGAAGTCCCCCTTCCTGCCTCCCGAATCCCAGTGCTCCAGCTTCTTATAGGCGTTCTCCACCTCCACTATGGCGCCGTCCACCAGCACGCCAATAGAGATGGCTATGCCCGACAGCGACATGATATTGGAAGAGATGCCCATAAAATACATCGGGATGAAGGCCAGCAGCACGGAGACGGGAATAGTTACTATCGGGATGACCGCTGAAGGGATGTGCCACAGGAAGATCAGTATCACCAGGCTCACGATCAGCATTTCCTCGGTGAGCTGGCGCTTGAGCGTGGCTATGGCGCGCTTTATCAGGTCCGAGCGGTCGTAGGTAGTGATTATCTCCATGCCCTCTGGCAGGGAGGCCTTTATCTGCTCTATCCGCTCTTTGACGCGGTCTATCACCGTCAGCGCGTTCTCGCCGTGGCGCATCACCACTATGCCGCCCACGGCGTTGCCCTCGCCGTCGAGGTCGGATACGCCGCGGCGCATCTCGGGCCCGGCCGTCACCGTGCCCAGGCTCTTCACCAGCACCGGCGTGCCGCCGGCGCCGCGGGCCACCACGATGTTCTCTATGTCCGCGATGGACTTGGCGTAGCCCTTGCCGCGTATCATGTACTCCGCGCCGGAATATTCTATCAGGCGGGCGCCGGCCTCTTCGTTGCCGTCGCGAACGGCGTTTATGACTTTGTCGATGGAGATGCGGTAGGCGGCCAGCGAGTTGGGGTTCAGGTTCACCTGGTACTGCTTCTGGAAGCCGCCCACGGCGGCCACCTCGGCCACGCCGGGCACCGACTGCAGCTGGTAGCGCAGGTTCCAGTCCTGGAAGGAGCGCAGCTGCGCCAGGTCGTGCCTGCCGCTTTTGTCTACAAGGGCGTACTGGTAGACCCAGCCCACGCCGGTGGCGTCGGGGCCCAGCTCGGTCTTTACGCCTTCGGGCAGCTGCGGCAGGATCTTGCTCAGGTATTCCAGCACCCGGGCGCGGGCCCAGTAGATGTCCGTGCCGTCCTCAAAAATGACATAGACGTAGGAGAAGCCGAAATCCGAGAAGCCGCGTATGGTCTTTACTTTAGGCAGGCCGAGCAGGGAAGTGATGACAGGGTAGGTGACCTGGTCTTCGACGATGTCCGGAGAGCGGTCCCATTTAGAATAGACTATGACCTGCGTGTCGGAAAGGTCCGGGATGGCGTCGAGGTTGACGTTCTTCGCGGCGAAATAGCCGCCGGCCACGGCGGCCAGCGCGAAGATCAGGACGAGCGCCCGGTTATGAGCGGAAAAGGCGATTATCTTTTTGATCATAACCTAGTCCCCGAGCGCCGCCTTCATCCTGGATTCGGAATCTATCATGAAGTTGGCCGAGATCACCACGTTCTCCCCCGCCCGCAGGCCGGAGACAACCTCGGCGTAATCCTCGCTGCGGCGGCCGGTCTTCACTTCGCGCGGAACGAAAGTTCCGGCGTCCTTCATCACGAAAACTATTTCCTTCTCGCCGGTATTGAGCACCGCGGAAACCGGCACGGCCAGCGCGGTGCCTAGGTCGGCCTTTATCTGCGCCTCCACGTACATTTCCGAGCGCAGCTCGCGGCCCGGGTTAGCGGTCTCTATGCGGACGCGCAGCGTGCGGGTCTCCTCGGAGAAGATCGGGTCCAGCGAGCGCACTACGCCCGAGAACTCCCGGCCGGGATAGGCGCTGGAGGTTATAGCGGCCTTCTGCCCGGGCTTCACGGCGGCGGATTCGTATTCGTAGACCTGGGCGTACACCCAGACCTCGTCCTCCGGTAGCAGCAGGTTCTCGTAGCGGCCGGGGTTCTTCTCGGCGGCGGCTATCTGCTCCTCGCCGAAACCCATCTGCCGCAGTTTCATCTTCGAGGAGTCGGCCACGGCGCGGGCCCGCTCGGCGGCCTCGGGCCAGGAGCCGTTCTTTATCTTTTCATAGGCCTCGAGGGAGCCCCTGTATTCGCTGATGGCGCGGTAGAGGTCGGGGTCGTAGGCCACCTTGCCGGAAGCGCGCACCGTCCTGGTCAGCGTCCTGTACGCGGCTTTGCCGGTCTTAAGGCCTATCAGCTGCTGCTTCTCCGGGCTTATCTTCACCGTGCCGTGGCCGGCCACGGCGGGCCCCGCGGCGGAGTCCTCGTAGACCGGCACGTAGTCCATGCCCATCTCGTCCTTCATGGGGACTCTGGACGTTACGGCGGGGTTCATGGGATTGCGGTAGAATTTAACTTTGCGCTCTGCCGGGGCCTGCTCCGGCGCGGCTTCGCGCTTTACCAGGTGCATGCCGCAAATGGGGCAGTCGCCCATGTGGTCGGCGGTATAATCCGGGTGCATCGGGCAGTAGTAAACCTCAACCCTGGCCTGGGCGCTGTGCCCGGCGTGGAAATGGCGGTAAGCCGCGAAGCCTCCCCCGGAGAGGACTACGGCGAATATGCCGGCGATGATAGTATTCCTGGTCATAAACCTTCTCCTGTCAGGCTTTTGATGCGGCCCAGCCAGCCGGCGTAGCCCGCGCTGTATTCATAAAACTCGCGCCTGGTTTCCAGCAGCGTGCGGTTGGAGTCCACCAGGTCGAGGAAATCGGTCTTGCCCGCCTGGTAGCCGGCCTCGGCCGCCTTCAGCGACTGCTCGGCCTGCGGCAGCACCGTGCCGGAGTAAAGTTCAGTCAGCCGCGCGTAGTAGTTCAGCTTTACCGAGGCTTCCTTAAGCTCCAGCAGCAGCGCGTTCCTGGCCGCCGCGTATTCCGCCGCGGCCATGTCCCGCTCAGCCTTCGCCTCGCGGCCCATCGCCGAGGTCTTGCCGTACCAGAGCGGCACGGTGAGCCCGAGCGAGACGTCGTAGGTGCCGTCCATCGCCGGGTCGTCGGAGCCGCGGCGGCGCCAGCTCAGCATGAAGTCTGGCGCGTATTCCGCCTTGCCGAGCGAAACTCTCTTCTCGGCGGCCTTGACCCTGGCGGCCATGGCCGCCAGGTAAGGATTCTTCGCCAGCGCGGCGGCTTCCAAAGACTTGTAGTCGGCGGAAGAAGTCTTAACGACGGAATCTTCCGGCTCCGCCAGCTCGGTTTCCTGAGGCTTATTGCGCAGCGCGTTCAGGCGGGCCGCGGCCGTTTCTTTCTCCTGCTGCGCCGTAATGAGCAGGTTCAGCGCCTTGGAGAGTTCAACCTGCGCCTTGATCGCGTCGCCCTGCGTGCCCTGGTTCACGGCGTAGCGCGTCTCGGCTATGGTGGCGAACCGCTTGAGGAGGTCCAGGTTCTCGGCGTAGATCCGCTCCGTGCGCCAGAGCAGGGCGTAGTCGTAGTAGGCGGCCCTGGCTTCGGCTAAAACTTTGTTGGCCTTGTCGCCGCGCAGGGCGCCGTATGCTTCGCTCTCGGCTTTGGCCGCGCTTTTTTGCAGCTTATACTTGTAGGGGTTCCTGAATTCCTGCCGGATAAGGATATTGCGCTCGGCCGCGCCGGAGCCCAGCGCCCCGTCGGCGTACATGCGCTCGAACTCCACCACCGGGTCCATCGGGAGCCAGGCCTGCTTTACCTTTTCCGAGTAGGCGCCCGCCAGGGCCGCGGCGGCGGCTATCTCCGGGTTATTGGCCCGCACTTCGGCCAGGTACGAGTCCAGGCGCAGGCGCGGGGCCTCCTGCGCCGCCGCTAAAGCGGGCAGTGCGGCTATCAGGAGGAGCGTGAGCTTGTTCATAAGACCTTCTATTTCGCCAGTTTAGCGGCGAGGTCGTTGAGCAGGGGCATGTGGAACAGGAACACGCCAGCCAGCACCAGCAGGTAGGCCAGCCCGGCCACTATCGCGGCCTTTGCGAGGCGCTGACCGGTCAGGGTTATCTCCGGGTCCTTCAGCGCCATCACGCCGAAGACCACCGCCAGGCCGGCTTTTTCCACGCCGAACAGGTGTATGAACGACAGGACGCCCATCGCAAGGGCGGCCAGGGCAAGTTTAGTGGACATGGTTCTCTCCCTCCATCTTCATGCCGCCGCTGGCGGCCGGCATTTTATCCATCTCGCAATCTTTGCAGGGGCAGAGGCTCTTTTTCCCCGCCTCGTGCATGCATAGGCACAGGTACTTGGAGCATTCGCCGCAGAGGCGCGCCACCGCCACCGGGTTTATCAGGCTGGCCGGCCTGGCGAACTGCGCCACCACTTTGCGGGCCAGCTCGCGCCGCGGCCCGTTCTCCATGGCGTTGATGTTGAAAGCGAAGGTGAAGATATTGAAGATTATGAAGGCCGTCAGCGCGGCGGCGGCCGGCACAGGGAAGCGCAGGAAGCGGCGGAAGGGTCCGTGGTAGATCTGCCCGGCCCGCGCGGCTGCGGCTACTTTTGCCGCGAAGAAAGGCGAAGGTACGGTACCGGGCAGCAGCTTCAGCGCCGGGTCCACTTCGGAGATACGGCGGAGTTCTTCGGCACAGCCGGCGCAGGACGCCAGGTGGGACTTTACGGCTTCCTGGTCCTTCGGCGACAACTCCCCATCCTGGTAGGCGGAGAGCCTGCGTGTAATTTCCGTACAGGGGTTGAACAGCATAAGTTTATCCTCTTATACCGTTTAACGCAAAAGCCGCCCAAAACTTGCGGTCTTATTTTAATTTTCTTGAGAGGGTCTGGCGGGCGCGGAAAAGCAGCGATTCTACCGAGGAAACCGAGACCACCATTATTTCGGCTATTTCGGCGTAGGAGCGGTCCTCGTATACTTTGAGCATCAGGGCCAACTGTTGGGCGTCCGGCAGTTCGGCCAGCCGGCCGGCTATTTCCCCGCTTCTCTGGGCGGCTTCCAGGATGGCGTCAGGGGTTTCGGCCCGGCCAGCCGCCGGCTCCGTTCCCGCTGGCGCCGCGTCCAGGCTCTGCGTCGGGGCTCTTTCCGCGCGGCTTTTGCTCCTGCGGGCGTGGTCCACGGCCAAATTGCAGGCGATCTTGTAGATTATGGTTGAAAGCTTCGCCCCCGGCTTCAGGTCCGCGGCGGCTTTATAGAAGCGCAGGAAAGCTTCCTGCGCGATATCCTCGCTGGCGCCTCGGTCGCGCGTGTAGCGGTACAGGAAACTTATAAGCGGCCCGGAATGTTTTTCGACTATGCGGGTAAAAGCCTCCTCGCTGCCGGCGTTGAACTGCGCCAGCAGGTCGAAGTCTTCGGGTACGGCGGCCTTCTCTTCCCCCATAGGGTTATTCTACTTTATGTTCCTCGCTTCCGGTTTTAGGCGCGCCGGCGCCTATCAGGTGCCGCACCGCCGCGGAGGCGCAGGCCATGCCGAAGGCGCCGGTAACGAAACTTACGGTGCCGTTCACGATGGTCTTATTGATGCACTTCGTGAAATCGCCGCCGGAGCCCGGGCAGACGCAGCCGTCCTTGCATTCGTTCTTTCCCTCTATGCCGGCGGGTTTGAGCGGTTTCTCCAGGGAGCAAACGGCCCTGACGCCGAATTCCCCCTTGCGCGGAAAGCCGTACTTGGCGCGCAGGATCTGGCGGATGGCGCGGGCCAGCGGGTCCAGTTCGGTGCGGCCCAGGTCCGTGATCCGGATCTGGGTGGGGTCCATGCGCCCGCCGCTGCCGGTGGAGATGACGAACGGGATGGCGTTGGCGCGGCAGTGGCTGATGAGGAAGCACTTGGAAGTGATATGGTCGATGGCGTCGATGACGAAATCCGGCCGGTCCTGCAACAGTTCCAGATGCGTCACCTCGCTGAACGGTCTGGCTATGGCGTCTACGCGGGCGGCCGGGTTTATCAGGCGCAGGCGTTCGGCCAGGACCTCCACTTTGGGCCGGCCCACCATGCCGCCTATGGCCTGGAGCTGCCGGTTGAAGTTGGTCGCGCAGACCGTGTCGTGGTCCACTATGGTGACGCGGCCCACCGCCGAGCGGGTCACCGTTTCCGCCGCCCAGGAGCCTACGCCGCCGCAGCCTATCACCATGACGTGGGCTTTCTGCAGCCGCTCGCTGCCTTCGGGGCCGAAGAGGCGCCGGATCCGGTCGAACCTGTGCCCGGGTTTTTCCGCTTTATGGTGGTCTTTGTCCGTCATGACGTTTTAGAAAGCTATCCCAGCCGTGGCCTGTATGCCGAACTTCGCCTTTGAGAAGGTGTACTCCCTGTCCCCCGGCCCGAGAAAGGTGTTGACCAGCAGGCCGGCGGAGAAGTCGTTCATGTTCTTGTAGGCGACGCCGGTGGTGAGCATGCCGGAGTCGTCTGCCAGGTTGCGGATATAGTTGGCGCTGAGCGTCATATCCTCGATGATGAAGCGGGTGACGCTGGTGAAGATAGCGCCGTAGTAGCGCGACAGGTAGTTGGGCTCGTAGAGGCCGTGGCCCAGCAGGAAATCCCGCTTGCTGCCTGAAGTCACGGGGACTATGGTGCCGGTCGGACCGAGGGCCGCCAGCGGCGAGCCGTAGTTATATACGGAATGGTCGCGGAAGACGTTCTGCCGGTAGCCGGTCTGGTTGTAGAAGAACTCGCCGGTAACGGTGAGCCGGTCGTTGTAATTGCCCAGGCGGAAGCCCTTGGAGAAATTTATGGCGGCCTTCTGGGCCCATTCCGCCCGTTTGCGGACGATGTCGAGCGTGCCCGAGTCGTCCCGCAGGAAACGTGTGTTGTCGCGGCGGGCCGCGCTGTACTCGCCGGCTATGTCCACGTCGCCCAGGCGCGTGGAGAAGTCGTAGCCGAGAACGGGGCGGCGGTTGCGTTTGGCCCAGCCGGAGAAGGCCATCTCGGTGCGGCCGGTGAGGAACTCGAACTTGAGCGCCCCGCCCAGGTCGCTGTCGGTGGCGGCGTTGCCGGTGTCCAGGAACCCGTAGATGTTGTATTCGGCGCCGAAAGGGATGTGCATCTTAAGCCCGTAGGCCCCGTCCCGGTAGCCCAGCCGGCGTACGAAGGTGGCCTTCTCGATATTTATGAGGTCGGTGGGGTTCCACAGGTAGCAGCGGCCCCACTGCAGCACCTGCTTGCCGCCGCGGAAGTAGACCTTGTTCTTCACGTTGAAATCCAGGAACGCCTCGCGCAGGGCGGACTTGGTTTCCCGGGTGTCGGAGCGGTAGGTGGTCTCCATGTTGGCGAAGGCTTTTACGCCCTGTTTGAGCCGGGCGTCCAGGAAAAGGTTCCCTACCAGGTACGAGGTGAGCGGATTTTTGGAGGAACTGCTGTAGATCACGTCGTTCTCCACCAGCAGCACCTCTCCGGAGAAGGCCACCGACCTCTTATCGGCCGGGGCCGGGGCCGTGTCCGCCGCCTGGGTAGCCACGTCGGGGCTGGAAAAAAGTTCCGCCTCGTCCACCTGGGCCCCGGACGGCGCGGCGCAAGCCAAAAACAGGAAAGATAAAAGAATATTCTTCATTATTTGCTCAGGTTCTCCAGGTAAGCCTTGGTAAAGATCCTGTCTTCCAGCTTGGTCGTGACTATGCTGGAGAGTTCCACGATGGTCTTGTTGCCTTTCTCGAATTCGTCTATGAACATCTCGCGGGCCGTCCAGCGGGCACGAATACGTTCTTTGACAGGATCAAGTTTCGAGAAGTGCTCGCCGAGTGTCCGCGCACCGGAGGTCTCCAGTTCTTCACGGAGTCTGCCAATGCCCTTCTTGACCTCTCCCTCCCGATCGTCTTTCTTTGGCACGGATTTACGATTTGAGAGAAACCCGCGTCGCTGGGCCAGATGGTAGAGTGCGCGGCCCAACTCGTGGATGGAGAGTTCCCGGTCCAATGCCTGGGCGCGAAGCAGGTAGGGGAGGACATGGGGGTTCGCTTTCCTCGCGGGCTCAGGGAAGATGGTCTTGTCAAGGTCCGCAAAGAACCGGACCCGGGCACCCCCTGTATTCAGGTCACCCTGAGGCAGTAGTCCGGCCTCCCGAAGGAGACCGGCCAGCCTTTTCAGCCTCCTGGAATGGCGATCGAGCATCCGGCGGCGGAGGCGCGACTCGCGACGCTTGATTGCCCGGGACGCATCCCGACCGGATTCGATATCGCCCTCAACTCCGGCGTCAAAGACCCGTACTCCTATCCGGACAAGACCTTCTGGTTCACCAGTCTCGTTGGCGCTGAGCAATGCCCAGCCAACAGAGTTGGTGCCGATGTCTAGCCCGAGAATGTACTCATTCTGTGATAGCGTTGTTTGCACGGTGTTTCTCCTTGACAGAAGGGGCGGTTTTCAGTTATCCAAAGGTATACCTGAGCGGCGATTGTCCCGCAAGTTTCAGCAATGGGACTTTCGTTCCGCAGGCAACGCTCTACGGAGCGCCCTGAACGCCTCCCAGTGAGGCGTTCTCTATTTTCAGCCTTATCTCCGTAACATGCCGGTGTGACAGATGGGGTCACAGTCCGCGATGTTTTTTTCACGGTCTGTCGCACGTCCATGGTCGTAGCTTCTGATCCCGCACGATACCATCGCCGCCAAGCTCGAACCGACGCTTTTTCCGGTTATTCCGTTCAGGATCTTCGTTACATGCGGCAGTTCTATCTGGTGTATCCGGAACTGATGCGTTCGGCCGAGATTCGCCACGCACTGCGTGGCGAATCCGGTACGCCTATCGGGGCGGGGGATGAGGAGCGGGGCGGCGGGGCGCTACGCGACCTTCTTGAGAGGGGGGACCATTCGATGGCTTCGAAGGGAGTGCCACAGGTCGAAGTCGCGCTGGAGGTTGAG
>JACRER010000043.1 GCA_016234365.1 Elusimicrobiota bacterium
CCAGGTCCGACAGGGCGGCGGTGAGGTTGCGGGCCTTGGAGGCGCAGAGCGCGCGGTGGTAGTAGGCCAGCTCGAATTTGGGATTGGCGTCGAGGGCGTGGGTGAGGTCGGCGGTGGCGCCGCCGCAGTCGCCCAGCTTGTAGCGCGACAACCCGCGGTTGAGCATGGCGTAAGCGTATTCCGGGTTCACGGCGAGCGCGGCGGTGAGCAGTTTGTCCGCCTCGGCGTAGTTGCCGCCGTCCATCAGCATGGCCGCGAGGTTATTGTAGGCGGGCAGGTAGGACGGCGCCTGCTCTATGGCCTTGCGGTAATCCAGACCGGCCTTCTGCCGGTCGCCCTGCCGCTCGAAGAGCAGGCCGCGCGCGGTGAGCGCCTCGGGAAAGTTCACCTTGAGCAGCAGCGCCCGGTTGTAATTCTCCAGCGCGGCGGATTCCTTACCGGAAGCCAGCAGCGCGTTGGCGCGTTTAAAGTAGAACTCCGGCGGCCGGTTGCAGGCCGCAAGGCCAGCCAGCGCCGCTAACAGGAAGATGGTCTTTTTCATTTTTCCCCCGCCCCGGCTTTCTCCCTCATGCCCCACGCCAAGAGCGCCGCACCCACGGTGATGGCGCTGTCGGCTGCGTTGAACACCGCCGGGAAGAAGGAAAAGTCCAGGAAATCCACTACAAAGCCGTAGGCGATGCGGTCGTACAGGTTGCCCAGCGCGCCGCCCAGCACCAGCGCCAGCCCGGCCGCGGCGGCCGCGCCGTGCGCCTGGATCTTGCGCTTGAACAGCAGCAGCACGGCCACCAGCGCGGCGCTGAAGGCTATGAAGAACAGGTTGTTGTCCCGGAAAAGCCCGAACGAGACGCCGGTGTTCTCCGCCCAGGTGAACCGCAGGAACGGCAGCACCTGCGTGGACCGGCCGTAAAGCGCCTTGAACGCCCAGGCTTTGGTAAGGCGGTCCAGCAGGAATACGGCCAGTATTATGGCCGGGCTTGCGAGCTTGCGCATCAGGCCTGCGCCGCCTCCAGGGCCCCGGCGCAGCGGCTGCACACCTCGGCGTGGCGCGGGTTGGCGCCTATATCCTTGCGCCACTGCCAGCAGCGGGGGCATTTGGCCCCGGCGGCCTTGGACACCTTAACTTCCAGCTCCGGCGCGGTCGCGTCGAATTCCACCGCGGCCTCGGAAACTATGGCCACCTGCGGCCAGAGCGGCAGGGCCGCTTCCAGCAAAGCCTTGGTCTCGGGCTTGGAGGTGCGCAGCACTATGGCGGCCTCCAGGGAAGACCCCACCACGCCGGCCTGGCGCTGCTCTTCGATGGCCTTGGTAATGGTCTCGCGCACGGCCATCAGTTTTTCCCAGCGCTCCAGCAGGGCTTTGTCCGCCCAGGCCGCGGGGAATTTGGGATAGTCGGAAAGGAACACGCTTTCCTCCAGCGACGGGTCTATCTCGGCGCGGGCGGTAAGCCAGGCTTCCTCGGCGGTGAACGACAGCACCGGCGCGGTCATCTTCAGGATGGCGGTCAGAATGTCGTAGAGCACGGTCTGCGCGGCGCGGCGCTCGGGCGCGTCGGGGCTGAACGTGTAGAGCCGGTCCTTGAGCGAGTCCAGGTAGAACGCGCTGAGGTCCAGGATGCAGAAGTCAGCCACGGCGCGGATGGCGGAACGGAACTGGAAATTAGCGTAATGCTTTTCCACTTCGGCCACGGTAACGGCCAGGCGGGCGCGCATGTAGCGGTCCGTTTCCGGCAACTTGTCGTCGGCCACGCGGTGCAGGGCCGGCTTGAAATCGGCCAGGTTGCCCAGCAGGTAGCGCAGCGTGTTGCGGACCTTGCGGTAGGTGTCTATGGCGCCGGCGAGGATCTTTTCGGAGATGCGCACGTCCTCGGAGTAGTCGCACAGGGCCACCCACAGGCGCAGGATCTCGGCGCCGTACTTGGCCATGATGTCCTGCGGGGCGATGGCGTTGCCGGCGGACTTGTGCATGGCGCGGCCGTGCTCGTCGAGCACCATGCCGTGCGTCAGCACCGTCTTGAACGGCGGCTCACCGCGCAGGGCTACGGCGGGGATGAGCGAGGTCTGGAACCAGCCGCGGTGCTGGTCGGAGCCCTCCAGGTAGACGTCGGCCGGGAAGAACTTGCCCGGGCCGAGCATCCCCCCCTCCAGCACGGCGTACCAGCTCACGCCGGAATCCAGCCAGACGTCCATGATGTCTTTCTCTTTGGCGAAAACGGTGCCGCCGCAGGAGCACTTGGCTCCCGGCGTCATCAGACTCTCCACGGGTTCCGAGAACCAGAAATCGCTGCCTTCCTTGAAGACGCGCTCTTCCATGCGCTTAAGGAAAGCGTTGTCCTCGTGCACCTTGCCGCACTCTTTGCAGTATACGGCTATGATGGGCGTGCCCCAGTAGCGCTGGCGCGACAGGCACCAGTCGGGACGCGTCTTGAGCATGCCGGCCATGCGTTCGTGCCCGGCCGCGGGCAGCCAGCGCACGCCGTCGGCGGCCTTCTGCAGTTTCTGGCGCAGGCCGTCCAGGTCCACCTTGAGGAACCACTGCTCGGTGGCGCGAAAAATTACCGGCTGCTTGCAGCGCCAGCAGTGCGGGTAGCTGTGCTCTATCTTTTTAAGGGCCAGCAGCAGACCGTCGGCCTTGAGCGTTTCCACGACCTTGTCGTTGGACTCAAAGACTTTCATGCCTTCGAAGATGCCGGCGTCGGCGTTGAACCGGCCGTCCTCCTTGACCGGGCAGAAGATCTCCAGCCCCCATTTCTTGCCGGCGTGGAAGTCTTCTTCGCCGTGGCCGGGGGCGATGTGCACTACGCCGGTGCCGGTGGACATGTCCACGAAATCGGTGGAGATCACCTGGCGCGGGAAGCGGCGGGCCTGGGGCAGGTGCTGGGCGAGGCAATGCGTATACTTCAGCCCCACCAGTTTCTCGCCGGGGATGAGGGCGCCTTTCTGCGCCTCCAGGCCGGTGGCGGCCAGGAAGCCGTCCGCCAGCTTGTCGGCCACTATGAGGTACTGCCCGCCGGTTTCCAGCACGCGGTAGTCCTCTTCTTGGGAGACGGCGGCGGCCATGTTGGACGGCAGCGTCCAGGGTGTGGTGGTCCAGATCACTATGGAAGAGCGGTTCTTGCCCACGGCGGCGAGCTCTTCCGGCAGGGTCTCCAGCGGGAAGCGCACGTAGATGGACGGGGAATTCTTGTTGGCGTACTCCACCTCGGCGTCGGCGAGTGCCGTCTCGCAGGAGACGCACCAGTAGATGCTCTTCTTGTCGCGGTGGATATGGCCTTTTGCCAGCAGTTCGCGGAAGGCCTTTATCACGGTGCCCTCGTACTCGTTGGACATGGTGATGTAGGGCTTGGCCCACTCGGCCAGCACGCCGAGGCGCTTAAAACCTTCGCGCTGGATGTCCAGGAAGCGGTTGGCGAACTCGCGGGCACTGCGGCGGAAAGCGGGGATGTCGTCGATGTGGCGCTTGCCCATCTTCATCTCTTTGAGCAGGGCCTGTTCTATAGGCAGGCCGTGGCAGTCCCAGCCCGGCACGTACGGGGTGTAAAAGCCCATCAGGGCGTGGGATTTCACCACCATGTCCTTGAGGATCTTGTTGAGGGCGGTGCCTATGTGGATGGGGCCGTTGGCGTAGGGCGGGCCGTCGTGCAGGATGAAAGGCTTGGCGGCACGGCGCTTTTCCATCATCTTGCCGTAGAGGTCCATCTTGTTCCAGGCGGCGAGCATGCCGGGCTCTTTTTTTACAAGGTCCCCGCGCATGGAGAAAGCGGTATTGGGAAGGAAGACGGTCTTGGAATAGTCGGTATTCTTGGTGGTCATTGCTTGTTCCTTATTATAAAAAACAATATTAATTATACTAAATCCGCTTCCTCCTTTCGGTTGCGGGCAGCCTCCAAATCTATCGAGGCCCGGCCTCCTAGTGAGGCCCGGCCTCACTAGGAGGCCGGGCCTTGGATGCATTTTGGTACAATTGGGGGAGGTTCTTAACCGACGCCCACTGCCTGATAAC
>JACRER010000044.1 GCA_016234365.1 Elusimicrobiota bacterium
ACTTCCGGAGCCGGCACCTGGGGCCCCCCCCTGCGCTGGCTGGCCCCGGCCGAAGTCCCAGTGATTACCCTTAGGGGACGTTCTTAACTATTGGACTATTTCAGTAAAGCGGCAACATTCTGCTAGTGTTAAGCGGCAAATAGTCCAATAGTTAAGAACGTCCCCACCACCACCCAAAGGGCCCACCCGGGCCTAGTCTATTTAACGCTGGGCCCATGGGCCCAGCGGAACTTGCTGTTTTTGGCCGCTCTGATAAACTATAGGTGTGGAAAAACCCAGGAGGAAGTTAATGAAAAACGCCTTCAAACACATCGGCCTTACCGCTGTCCTGTTGTCTTTTTCGGCAGCCACCTACGCCGCTAACGACACCGACCCATGCGTCGGAGTAAGGCAGCTCATCTCCGACAACGCCAACAAATCCTCCACGCAGGATGTTTCCTACCTGCTGAGCGTTCCGAGCCCGCAGGTCCAATCCTGCGCAATTCGCGCCGCCGGCGAGACCAAGAACGCCTCCATGGCGGACGCCCTGTACGAGAACGTCAGGGGTTACATCCTTTCCTCCCAGAACAAGGGCCACTACGAAGACAATATGAACGCCCGCCTCAAGGCGCTGGATTCCATCTGGGCCCTTGGCGAGATAGGCGAACCCAAGGTGATGGCCAAACTGCTCAAGATGTTCGATATGTCGGACGACATAGTGAAGATCAATATGGCCATAGGCGCCGGCAAGGCCAAGAAAGGCGACCCGTCACCCTTCCTTTACAAGCTCGCGGCCAACACGGAGGAGAGCAACGAGGTCCGCGCCGCGGCTTACGAAATGCTGGGCGAGCGCAGGGCAAAATCCCCCGCCCCCGTCCTCTCCAAGGTCAATGGTATGGAGAAGGGCGACCTGATCTACACCGGCGGCATATTCGGCATACCGCAGGGCTGGATAAAGGACACCCCGGTGGGCCACGCAGGCCTCTACGCCGGCACCGAGGTGAAGGACGGCAAAATAGTGGTGGCTATCTACGACTGCGTGCCGGACAGTTTCAAGCCCGTGGGCGGCGTGCGCAAGATCTTCTCCTTCTATAACTTCACTCACCACACCATGTACGCCTTCTACGGTAACCGCGTCAGCAGCCCCGCCCCAACCCCGGCGCAGCGCGATATGATAATAAAGGCGGCGGAGGCCAAGGTGGGCCACCACTACAGCGACTCTCACTTCTCGCAGAAGGGCCCCGAGGATTTCGACTGCGTGGGCTACACCGAGTACGCCTATGAGGCGGCCGGCCTGAACCCCACCCCCAACGACCAGGAGACCAGCTGGGGCTGGCCGCTGACCCCCGCGGAACAGTTCGCCGCAACCTTCTCCAACAGTTATCAGCGCCCGCCCTTGTTGCAGGCCGCGGACAATTCGTTCAAGGCCATGCCCGCCGCAGGCATACTGGACGGCGAGATAGGCTCCCTTACCAAGTCCTTCGGTATGGGCGTAATGAAAGGCCCCGAGGTCAGCACCAACATCGCCCCGGCTTCCGCCGAGTAACGCAGGCTTAAAGCAGAAGAACGGCGCCTCTGGAACGGGGCGCCGTTCTTTTATTTTTGTTAGAATATGAAAAGTCCCCTAGCGGGGACGCGGGGAGCTTGGTTCTGACCAGGCTGAGAGTTCCGGTGTTGCCGGAAGACCCTTAAAACTTGATCCGGGTAATACCGGCGGAGGGAAAATGAAAGGGTCACGCTATTTACCGACTGCAGACGCGCAGCCGGTATTTTTTTGTCATTTTTCCTTCCAAAAAGGAAACAATGACGCAACTCGAATCCGCCCGCAAGGGCGCGTTAACGCCTGAGATAGTAAAAGCCGCCGCGCGCGAAAAAGCCGAGGCCGGCCTGCTGCTCAAAGAGGTGGCCGCCGGCCGCGCCGTGGTACCGGCGAACATAAACCACGGGGGACTGTTCCCCGCCGCCATAGGCCGAGCCTTCAACTGCAAGATCAACGTGAACCTGGGCACCTCCGGCCTGGGCTCGGGGCTCAAACGGGAGTTGAAAAAGCTCGCGCTCGCGGCCGAGCTTGGGGCGGACGCGGTAATGGACCTGTCCACCGGCGGCGACCTGCCTAAGATAAGGAAAGAGATAATAAAGCGCAGCCCCATGCCGGTAGGCACGGTGCCGATGTACGAAGCCATGAAGCGCGCGGGCGGGGTGAAGCGACTGACGCCGGAACTGCTGCTGGAGGTCATAGAGGAACACGCCGAAGCCGGCGTCGACTTCATGACCGTGCACGCGGGGCTCTTGCGCTCGCACCTGCCTCTGGTAAGGGGCCGCACCACCGGCATAGTGTCGCGCGGCGGGGCGGCGCTGGCGCGCTGGATGGAGCTCAACAACGCCGAGAACCCGCTCTACGAGAACTTCGCCGCTGTCTGCGCCATCTTCAGGAAATACGACGTGACCTTCAGCCTGGGCGACGGGCTGCGTCCCGGGTCGCTCGCCGACGCCTGCGACGCCGCGCAGTTCGCCGAGCTGGACGTTCTCGGCGAGCTCGTAAAAAGATCGCGCACCGCCGGCGTACAGGTGATGGTGGAAGGCCCGGGGCACGTGCCGCTGGACAAGGTGTTCATGAATGTGGAACGCGCGCACAAGGTCTGCCATGGCGCACCCTTCTACGTGCTGGGGCCGCTCGTCACCGACGTGGCCGCCGGCTACGACCACATCAACTCCGCCATAGGCGGGGCGCTGGCCGCCTGGGCCGGGGCGTCTTTCCTCTGCTACGTCACGCCCAAAGAACACCTGGGCCTGCCGGAGCTGGAGGACGTGCGCCAGGGCATCATAGCTTCCAAGATAGCCGCCCACGCGGCCGATATCGCCCGCGGCCGGCCCGGAACCATAGAGCGCGACCACGCCATGTCGCGCGCCCGCTACGCCTTCGACTGGGAGAAGCAATTCTCGCTGTCGCTGGACCCGCGGCGCGCGCGCAGCTACCGCGGCGACGGCCAGAAGAAGAAGTTCTGCAACATGTGCGGCCCCGAGTTCTGCTCCATGCGCCAGTCGCGCCGGCTGAAGGCGAAAGCATGACGGCCCGCGCGCTCACCATAGCGGGCTCGGACCCCGGCGGCGGCGCAGGCATACAGGCCGACCTCAAGACCTTCTCGGCCTTCGGGGTCTACGGCATGTCGGCGCTGACCGCCGTGACCGTACAGAACACTTTGGGCGTGCGCGGCGCGGCCCATATGCCGCCGCAGGTGGTGGCGGACCAGATAGACGCGGTGCTGGAGGACATAGGCGCCGACGCCGTTAAGACCGGCATGCTGGCCTCCGCGCCGCTAATCCGGATAGTGGCCCAAAGGCTGAAGGCGCATAATGTAAAGCGCCTGGTACTGGACCCGGTGATGTACGCCAAAGGCGGCCACGCCCTGCTGGAACCGCGGGCCGTAGGCACACTCATAAAGGACCTGCTGCCGCTGGCCATGATGATAACCCCTAACGCGCCGGAAGCGCAGCGTCTTTCCGGAGTGCTCGTGACCTGCCCGGAGAGCGCAAAAAAAGCCGCACGCGCCATCCGCGCTATGGGCCCGGCCTGGGTGCTGGTGAAAGGCGGCCACTTGGCCGGGGCGGTCTGCGAGGACCTGCTCTACGACGGCAGGACGTTCACCGCGTTCCGCTCGCCGCGCATTGAAACGCGCAGCACCCACGGCACCGGCTGCACGCTGTCGGCCGCCATAGCCTCGGGGCTCGCGCTGGGCCTGCCGCCGCGAAAGGCCGCGGCGGAAGCGGTGGCCTACGTGGCCGGCGCCATAAAGCACGCGTGGCCGCTGGGCAGCGGCCACGGCCCGCTGAACCACCACTGGAGGCAGCATGAAAAAACTGCCTAGCGGCCTATACGTTATCACCGACGAAAAGCTTTTGCGCAGAAAAGACTTCGTCAGGAAGGTGGCCGAAGCCGCCGCGGCAGGCGCCGGCGTCATACAGCTGCGCGAAAAGGCCAGCACCCTGCGCGACAGGCTGGAACTCGCGAGACAGGCCGTGAGGGCCGCGCACGCCCACGGCGCCAAGCTCGTCATAAACGACGATCCGGAGCTGGCCGCCGCTATAGGCGCGGACGGCGTTCATATAGGCCGCGACGACGCCTCGGTGGAGAAGGCGCGCGCGCTGCTCGGCCGGCGGGCCATCATAGGCGTGAGCTGTTACGGCGACATAGACCTCGCCGTCAGAATGCAGCGCGCGGGCGCGGATTACGTCTCGTTCGGAGCGTGCTTCAAGTCCCCCACTAAGCCCAAAGAAGAACTGGTGCCGCTCTCGGTCTTCGGTGCGGCGCGGCGGCGACTGAAGGTGCCGCTGGTGGCCATAGGCGGCATCACGGCCGCCAACGCGCCGGCCGTCTACGCCGCCGGGGCCGACCTGGTCTCGGTGGTAAGCTCTGTGTTCGCGCGCGGCCGCGTGGCCGCCGCGGTGAAAGAATTCAGGAGGAACAAATGACCCTTACAGCTGAACTGCCCCTCGGCAAGATCAATCCCGCCGTCTTCGACGGCCTCATCTACCCGCGCCTCGGCGCGCCCTCGCCGGACATCCTGGCCGGGCCCAGGCACGGCGTGGACTGCGGCGTGGTGCGCGTGGCGCCGGGCCGGGTGCTGGCCATGACCGCCGATCCGTTCTTCATAGTGCCGGAGTACGGCTGGGAGCGCGCGGCCTGGTTCGCCTTCCATATCCTGGCCTCGGACATCACCACCACGGGCCTGCGGCCCAGCCACCTGGCGGTGGACCTGAACCTCCCCCTCTCCATAAAGAAGGAGGAACTGGAACTTATGTGGGAGACCGTGCACCGCGAATGCGTGAAATACGGCGTCAGCGTGGTAACCGGCCATACGGCCCGCTACGCCGGCTGCAATTACCCCATGGTGGGCGGCGCCGTGATGACGGCCCTCGGCGACGAGGACAAATACGTCACCACTAAAATGGCCCGTCCCGGAGACAAAGTGCTGGTGACCAAGGGTGCCGCGGTGGAGACCTGCGGCCTGTTCGCCGCGGCCTGCCCGCGACTGGTGGAGGCGGAACTCGGCCGCTCCGACCTGCGGGAACTGGAGAGGATGTTGGAGCACTGCGTGGATCACCTTGAGGGGCCGGTCGCCGTGCGCTATCCGCGCGGGGCTGTTTCAGAGGAAGCAAGGTCCCCTTTAAATGACATCAT
>JACRER010000046.1 GCA_016234365.1 Elusimicrobiota bacterium
CGCAGCAAGCCGCACGTCAACGTGGGCACCATCGGCCACGTAGACCACGGTAAATCCACTCTTACCACGGCGCTGGTGAAGGTGCAGTCCGAGAAAGGGCTGGCCAACCTTAAGTCCTACGCCGAAATAACGAAGGGCGGCACGGTGCGCGACGATTCCAAGACGGTGACCATCGCCGTTTCCCACGTCGAGTATTCCACCGCCAAGCGCCACTACGCGCACATCGACTGTCCCGGCCACGCCGACTACGTGAAGAACATGATCACGGGCGCGGCGCAGATGGACGGCGCCATTCTGGTGGTGTCGGCGGCCGACGGCCCCATGCCCCAGACCAAAGAGCACGTGCTGCTGGCGCGCCAGGTCAACGTGCCGCACCTCGTCGTGTTCCTTAACAAATGCGACCTGGTTGACGACAAGGAACTGCTGGACCTCATCGAAGTTGAAGTCCGCGACCTCCTTACCAAGTACGAATTCCCCGGCGACAAGGTGCCGGTGATCCGCGGCTCTTCCATGAAAGCCATGGAAGGCGACAAGGGCGAGCTGGGCGTGCCCTCTATCGACAAGCTGCTTGAAGCTCTTGATTCCGCCATTCCGGAACCCAAGCGCGAGACCGACAAGCCGTTCCTGATGGCCGTCGAGGACGTATTCTCGATCACGGGCCGCGGCACGGTGGCCACGGGCCGCATCGAGCGCGGCATCGTGAAGGTGGGCGACGCCCTTGAGATCGTGGGTCTGAAAGACACCCAGGCTTCGGTGGCTACGGGCATAGAGATGTTCCGCAAGCTCCTGGACCAGGGCCAGGCCGGCGACAACGTCGGTATCCTGCTGCGCGGCATCGAAAAGGAAAAGATCGAGCGCGGCCAGGTGCTGGCGGCGCCCAAGACCTGCACGCCCCACAAGAAGTTCAAGGGCGAGGTATACATCCTGACCAAGGAAGAGGGCGGCCGTCATACGCCGTTCTTCAAGGGTTACAAGCCCCAGTTCTACTTCCGCACGACGGACGTGACGGGCGGCGTTGAGCTGAAGCCCGGCGTCGAGATGATCATGCCCGGCGACCACGCCGAGATGACGGTGGACCTGATAACGCCTATCGCCATGGAAAAGGGTCTGCGCTTCGCTATCCGCGAAGGCGGCCATACCGTGGGATCGGGTGTGGTGAGCGAGATCATAGAATAAGCTACTGGCGGCGGCGGTCCGTTACGGGCCGCCGCCTCCGATTTAAACCGGAGAAATAATTATGGGCGACAGAATACACATAACCCTGGGCTGCACGGTCTGCAAGAACAAGAACTACCACTTCGCCAGGGGCAGAAAACCAGAGAATAAAGTTGAAGTCAACAAGTTCTGCCGGGCCTGCGGCAAACAGACCGCGCACAAGGAAGTAAAGTCCTGATTTAGTAGTGGGAGCGTCGGTTAACGGTAAACCAGCAGTCTCCAAAACTGCAACTGAAGGTTCAATTCCTTCCGCTCCCGCCAGATTTTGACCTGACTTTTATGACTAAAACAACGCACTTTTTTAAAGAAGTTTACGAAGAGCTGACCAAGGTTACGTGGCTTAACCGCGGCGACGTGGTGCGTTCCACCATAGCCGTCAGCTTTGTGGTGATCCTGATAGCTATCTACGTCAGCCTTATCGACGTCGGCTTGCAGACCGCGCTGCGCGCCATCCTGGGAGGCCGCTAAATGGCAGATAAGTCCTGGTACGTAATCCACACCCGCACCGGTTTCGAAGAGCGCGTGCTTAAAACCCTGCACGCCAAAATAGAAGCCAACGAATTCGCCGGCCGCATCGCGCAGGTCCTCATTCCCACCGAGGACGTGATGCAGGTGAAGAACAACCAGAAGAAGGTTTCCAAGCGCAAATTCTTCCCCGGCTACGTGCTGGTAAGCATGGAGCTGGACAATAACACCTACTGGGCCATCCGCGGCGTCCAGGGCGTGAGCGGCTTTTTAGGCGACCCCAAGCCCGTCCCCATGGGCGAAGAGGAAGTGCGGCAGATCCTGGAACTGATGAATTCCACCAGCCAGGAAAAGCCCAAGCCGGCGGTGCAGTTCGAGAAGGGCGAGAATGTGCGCATAGTCGAAGGGCCGTTCAAGCACTTCATGGGCATGGTGGAGGACGTGAACGAGGCCAAGGCCAAGCTGCGCGTCACCGTTACCGTGTTCGACCGCCCCACCCCGGTGGAACTTGATTTTCTGCAGGTAGAGAAGGTCTAAGGCCGCAGCTTCTATGCTGTGCATGTGCCGCAACAGGCGCTATGCGCATCAGGCGGCCAGCGGCTTAAGGATGTTCCGTGTTACGCGGGCGTCCCGGACACACAGGGCAGAATTAGAAAGGAGCTTAAGGATTAATATTCCTTAAGATTATTATCATGGCAAAAGCAAAAGTAGTCAAAACATTCATCAAATTACAGATCCCGGCCGGCGCCGCCAACCCCGCGCCCCCGGTAGGTCCCGCGCTCGGCCAGCACGGCGTCAACATCATGGACTTCTGCAAGCAGTTCAATGAAAAGACCCGCAAACTGGAGCAGGGCGTGCCGATCCCCGTGGTCATCACGGTGTTCGAAGACCGCACGTTCACCTTCATCACCAAGATGCCCCCGGTGTCCGCCCTCATAAAGAAGGCCGCCGGCCTGGCCAAGGGTTCCGGCACCCCCAACAAGGACAAAGTCGGCAAAATGACCCTGAAGCAGGTGGAAGAAGTGGCCAAGACCAAACTCCCCGACCTCAACACCAAGGACATAAAGCAGGCCATGGAGATGGTGAAGGGCACCGCCCGCAGCATGGGCGTGGACATAGTCTAAAAGATCTGCCGCGGATAGCGGCATAATTGAGGGAGCCGGAGCCGCAAGGACCGGCGCTTGAACCTCGAGGAGAAACGATGGGTAAAAGAATAGAGAACCTGAAGAAAGGCCTGGACCTCACCAAGAAGTGCACCGTGAAGGAAGCCGTGGCCCTTATAAAGAAGACCTCGAACGCCAAGTTCGACGAGACCGTTGAAGTGCACCTGAAGCTGGGTGTGGACGTGAAGCAGAGCGACCAGCAGGTGCGCAGCACCGTGGCCCTGCCCCACGGCACCGGCAAACCCAAGAAGATCGCCGTTATCGCCAAGGGCGAGAAAGAGAAGGAAGCGCAGCAGGCCGGCGCGGATATCGTAGGCGGCGCGGACCTGATCGAGAAGATCTTCGGCGGGTTCATGGACTTCGACATCCTCGTGGTCACCCCCGATATGATGAAGGACGCGGCCAAGCTGGGCAAGACCCTGGGCCCCAAAGGCCTGATGCCCAACCCCAAGAGCGGCACCGTCACCTTCGACGTGGCCAAGGCCGTGAAAGAACTTAAGGCCGGCCGCATAGAGTTCAAGGCCGACCCGCAGGCCATAGTGCACGCCGTCGCCGGCAAGGTGTCCTTTCCCGAGGACAAGCTGGCCGAGAACGTGCAGGCCGTCATAGACGCCGTGCAGAAGGTAAAGCCTTCCGCCTCCAAAGGCGTCTACATGCAGTCGGTATTCGTGACGTCCAGCATGGGGGCGGGCTTCCCCGTCCTCGTAGTGGAGCAGAAGCTCTAAGTCTTACAAAAGCCCGCCGGCAAAACCGGCGGGCTTTTTAAAAACCACACAGTAAAAGGGAACAAAAAATGCGCAAACTGAAAACTCTTGCCGCCTCCGCGGCTCTGCTGATGTCTGCGGTCCCCGTTTTCGCCAGCGAGGCGGAACTTGTGATACCGGACCTGTCCAGTGTCTCGTTCCTCGGCCTGAGCGGCCATAACCTGCTGCTCGCCGGCCTCGTGATCTGCGTGCTGGGCGTTTTCTTCGGGCTCGTGCAGTCCATGCAGATCTCCAAACTGCCCGTGCACAAGTCCATGAAAGAGGTTTCGGAACTTATTTATGAAACCTGCAAGACCTACCTGGTAACGCAGGGCAAGTTCCTGGCCATCCTGTGGGTCTTCATCGCCGCCATAATGGTGTGGTACTTCAGCCGCACCATGGACGCGCAGAAGATAGCCATCATAGTCCTCTTCTCCATAGTCGGCATCCTCGGCTCTTACGCCGTGGCCTGGTTCGGCATACGCATTAACACGTACGCTAACTCCCGCACCGCGTTCGCGGCGCTCAAGGGGCTGCCCTTCCCTACCATGGCCATCCCGCTTAAGGCCGGCATGAGCATCGGCATGCTGCTCATCTCGGTCGAGCTCGTACTGATGCTCTTCATCCTGCTCTTTGTGCCGGGCGACTACGCCGGTCCGTGCTTTATCGGCTTCGCCATAGGCGAATCCCTGGGCGCGGCCGCGCTGCGTATAGCCGGCGGCATCTTCACCAAGATCGCCGACATCGGCAGCGACCTCATGAAGATAGTCTTCAAAATTAAAGAAGACGATATCCGCAACCCCGGCGTTATAGCCGACTGCACCGGCGACACCGCCGGCGACTCCGTGGGCCCCACGGCCGACGGCTTTGAGACCTACGGCGTTACGGGCGTGGCCCTGATCACCTTCATCCTGCTCGCGGTGGCGGACCCCATCAACCAGATAAAACTGCTGGTGTGGATCTTCGTTATGCGCATAGGCATGATAGTCACCAGCGCCGTTTCCTACTTCATCAACGGCGCCATCGCCAAGGGCATGTACGGCGAGTCCAAGAAGTTCAACTTCGAGCACCCGCTCACCATGCTGGTGTGGCTGACCTCCATAGTTTCCATAGCCATGACCTACTTCCTCAGCAAGATGCTCATCCCGGACCTGGGTGACGGCACGCTGTGGTGGAAGCTCAGCACCATCATCACCTGCGGCACCATCGCGGGCGCGCTGATACCGGAACTTGTGAAGGTCTTCACCTCCACCAACTCCGGCCACGTGCGCGAAATCGTCACGGCTTCCAAGGAAGGCGGGCCTTCGCTCAACATCCTGTCGGGCCTGGTGGCCGGCAATTTCAGCGCTTACTGGATGGGCATGGCCATTATCGCCCTCATGTCGGGCGCCTACGTGGTGTCCAACCAGGGCCTGGCGTACATTATGATGTCCCCGGCCATCTTCGCCTTCGGCCTGGTGGCCTTCGGCTTCCTGGGCATGGGCCCGGTTACCATCGCCGTGGACTCCTACGGCCCGGTTACGGACAACGCGCAGAGCGTGTTCGAGCTCTCCGCCATCGAGAGCATCCCCGGCATCAAGGAAGAGCTGAAGAAGGACTTCGGCTTCGACGTTAACTTTGCCGAGGGCAAGAAGCACCTGGAAGAGAACGACGGCGCGGGCAACACGTTCAAGGCGACCGCCAAGCCCGTGCTGATAGGCACCGCGGTAGTGGGCGCCACCACGCTGATCTTCTCCATCATCCAGATGCTCAAGGCCAAGTACGGCATCGTGGGGCCCGAGGGCATCTACGAAGGGCTCTCCATCATGAACCCGAAGTTCCTGCTGGGTCTTATCACCGGCGGTTCCATAATCTTCTGGTTCTCCGGCGCTTCCATGCAGGCCGTTACCACCGGCGCTTTCCGCGCGGTGGAGTTCATCAAGAAGAACATAAAACTGGAAGGGGCGGACGCTGGCCGCGCTTCGGTGGAGGACTCCAAGAAGGTGGTGGAGATCTGCACGCAGTACGCGCAGAAGGGTATGTTCAACATCTTCATGGTGGTGTTCTTCTCGACGCTCGCCTTCGCGTGCCTCAACCACTACTTCTTCATCGGCTACCTGATATCGATAGCGATATTCGGGTTGTACCAGGCCATCTTCATGGCCGACGCGGGCGGCGCGTGGGACAACGCCAAGAAACTGGTGGAGACCGAACTGAACGCCAAGGGTACCCCGCTGCACGACGCCTCCGTAGTGGGCGACACGGTGGGCGACCCTTTCAAGGACACCTCCTCGGTGGCCATGAACCCCATCATCAAGTTCACCACGCTGTTCGGCCTGCTGGCCGTGGAGCTGGCGGTGACGCTGGACCCGAAGGTGAGCAAGATGCTCGCCGCGGGCTTCTTCCTCATCAGCGTTATCTTCGTGTGGCGCTCCTTCTACGGCATGCGCATCCCGCAGGCCCTGAAGTAAAAAAGGTAGCTGCTACCTTTCCGGACTCCCCGCCGCAAGCGGGGAGTTCTTTTTTTGGGGGGTTTGCTACAATATTCTCATGTTCGCACAACTTAACTGGTTTATAAATCCTGTCTTGAGCGTGCTCTCCATTGTTGTGGGGGTCACCGCTATCCCTGCATTCGCGGTGATGGTTTCCCGTAAGCGGGTCACGCTGCCCTGGGGGATCCTCCTGCTGTCCGTCGCCCCTGCCGTGGCTGTAGGCTTGGCGGTCCGCGATCCGTGGTTTTCGGTGCCGCGGTTGTGGGATAATCTGCGGCTGCTTGCGCTTGTGTCCTGGCTTCCGGCCCTGCTCTTATTGGAGAAAAAGTTCACTTACCAGACATCAGCTGCCAAGTGGCTGACACGCTATGCGCTGTACGCGGTTTTCATCCTCTTTACCGCATGGGCTTGGGCGCGCGTGGGATCCGGGGTCCTTATACAGGCCGCGGCGGGCGGTAATGGCGCCAACTATTGGCTGGTAGGCACCGACGACGGCGAAGACCTTTACTTGTTCACCAGGACGACGAAGTGCGGTCCGCTGGACTCTAAGAAAGTCGCCGACAGCGTGGGAGCGGGCGGTATGTTCAAGTACCACCTGCACGTATCTGAAGATTCTCCCAAGCTTGAAAAAACTGTGGACGCAACCAAATAAGCCAATTCGTTAGTGGCTATCGAGCCGCCGGGGAAGCCCGGCGGCTCTTCTTTAAGATGCCAATTCGGCATCTTGAGGGAACCCGACACTACGCTGTCGGGATGAGCTGCTAGGATATCGCAGGGGGATTTATGAAGGATGTCATACCGTATGAGGAACTGGAAAGAAAAATATACTTGATACGGGGCCACAGGGTCATGCTGGACAGCGACCTGGCAGAGTTGTATGAGGTGCATACCAAAAACTTGAACAAAGCGGTTTCGCGGAACATTGAGAGTTTTCCCGCAGATTTCATGTTCCAGTTGTCGATTGAAGAATATAGGGCTTTAAGGTTCCAATTTGGAACCTTAAAGCGGGGCGCACATTCCAAGTATTTGCCGCGTGTTTTCATGGAGCAGGGGGTGTCCATGCTATCCAGCGTCCTCAAGAGCAAACGTGCAAGGCTGGTGAATATCCATATCATGCGCGCGTTCGTGCGCCTGCGGCAGCTGCTGAATACGCATAAGGAGCTGGCCCGCAAGCTGGAAGAACTCGAGAAGAAATACGACGAACAGTTCAGGAGCGTCTTCGATGCGATAAAGGCGTTGATGGCGGACAGGCCGTCGGCCGGCCCGGAACCAAAGAGAATAGAGGGGTTTAAACCGTAGCGGAAATATGAGATGGCGGGGGGAATCCGGGGCAGCCGTGGGTGCGGGCTCTGAGGGGTGTCGCGCAGGGCGAGGCTTACGCAAGCGACGCGTGGAGCGAAGCGACACTTTCTTGCCCGAGCGACAAGGTGCGAGCACGGTGTGCGAGACACCGACCCGAAGAGCCCGCACCCACGGCTGGCCCTTGGCTATGATGCCGCGCGATTAGTTACAATTGAACTGATGTTCACGCTGAAGAAGATACTTGAGGCCTTTGTGCTGCCGCCGGGCAGCGCCGTGGTGCTGCTGTTCGCGCTGGCTTACTGGCTGCGCCGCCGCACCCGCGCGGGCGCTTTGGCGTGCCTGGCGGTGGCCTGCCTGATCTGGGCCGGAACCACCGACGTGTTCAGCGACGCCGTAATGCGCCCGTTGGAGAACGCCTACCAGGCGCCAGCCAAGCCCCGGGGCGACGTAATAGTAATGCTCTGCGCGGGCTTTCGCGGCGGGGGCAACCCGTATTCCGCCTCCGAGCGCCTTTCCACCGGCACCTTGGAGCGCGCCGCCGTGGCCTACAAACTCCAGAAAGACACCGGCCTGCCCCTCCTCATTTCCGGCGGCGCCCCTTTCTCCGCCCAGCCCGAATCCGAAGCCGCCGCCGCCTACCTTACGGAATTGGGCGTTAAACCGGAGAAGATCGTCACCGAAGCCGACTCCCGCGACACCGAAGAGAATGCCCGCTACGCCATAAAGCTCTGCCGGGAAAAAGGCTATAAGAAGATAATCCTCCTAACCTCCGCCTACCATTTGCCGCGCGCCGTATTCCTGTTCCGGGCGCTCGGCGCGCAGGAACTGACGCCTTTCCCCGCCGCCCGCCGCACCGGCGGCCGGCGCTATTTCCGCGATTTCCTCCCCGGCGGCAGCCTGGAAGCCCGTCTTGCCCTCAACGAGTATATGGGCCTGGCCTGGTACCGCCTGCGCTACCTTTTCTCATAGGGGCGCCCAAAAAATGCTAAAATAAGGTATCCGGGGCCGAGGCTCCGGCCCTTCGTTTTACGGGGGGAATCACAGGAGGCAGAGTTTTGTATCACAACGACAAGCGGATAAGAGTTAACAGGAACGTTACGGCCCCTCAGGTGCGTCTTATAGACATGCACGGGACCATGCTCGGGGTAAAACCGCTCGCGGAAGCCGTAACCATGGCCCGCGGCGCCAACCTGGACCTTGTAGAGATATCGCCGGACGCCAACCCGCCGGTCTGCAAGGTGATGGACTTTTCCAAGTTCCTTTACGAGAAGGAAAAGCAGGACCGCGAGAACCGCAAGAAGCAGAAGGCCGGCGTGCTCAAGGAGATCCGCCTCAATCCCCGCATCGCCACCCACGACCTGCAGACCAAGGTGAAGCACATCGAGGAGTTCCTCAAGGAACACAACAAGGTGCGCGTCACCGTGGTGTTCCGCGGCCGCGAGAACCAGCACCGCAACCTGGGTGAAGAGATATTGATGTCCATAAAGGAAAACCTGTCCAGCGTGGGCATAGTGGAAGGCAAGCCCCAGATGATGGGCAACCGCATGAGCATCATGCTGGCCCCCGCGCAGAACAAGGCCCATCCGGGAGCGGCTAAACCGGCTCCGGAGGCCCCCAAGGCCTGAGGCTGGCAAAGCTAGCCGGTAAAGTTATATAATAGACGAACCATAAGAGAGACCCAATTATGCCTAAAATGAAAACCCACAGCGGCGCCAAGAAAAGATTTAAGAAGACGGCCTCCGGCAAGTTCCTGCACAGGAAATCCGGCCTGCGCCACCTGCTCACCGGCATGTCCGCCAAGCGCGGCCGCAACCTGCGCACCGCCAAGGTAGAGGAAAAGAATTCCGCCGAAGGCCGCGTACTGAAGAAGTACCTGCCCTACAACTAAAGATAACCAAAGGAGCCGCTCCCGCAGGCAAAGTCCCCGGGGCGGAGTAGCGCCATGAGAATAAAATACAGTGTAGCCCGCAACAAACGCAAGAAGCGCGTATTAAAGCTTTCCAAAGGCTATTACGGCAATAAGGGCAACCGCCTGCGCCAGGCCAAGCAGCAGGTCAACAAGTCGCTGACCACCGCTTACGTCCACCGCCGCGACAAGAAGGGCGACATCCGCCAGCTCTGGATAATCCGCCTCAACGCGGCCGCCCGCGAAGAGGGTATGTCCTACAGCCGGTTCATGAACGGGCTGCACAAGGCCAACATCACGCTTAACCGCAAGATGCTCTCCGAGATCGCCATCCGCGATCCGCAGTCCTTCAAGCAGTTGGCCGAGATAGCCAAGAAGGCTATTCCCGAGGTCAAAAAACTCGTCGGTACCGCGCGCTAAGGCTCGCCGTGAACGCCACGGAATGGAAGGAAAAACTGTCCGCAATACGGGACAGTTTTTCCGTTTCTTCAGCCAAATCCCCCGCCGAGAACCCCGAGGCGCTGGAACTGCGCTACCTCGGCCGCAAGGGCGAGCTGGCGCTGCTGCTGCGCGACCTTAAGGAGATCCCGCTGGAAGAGCGCAAGCCGCTGGGCGCGCTCGGCAATACCGCCAAGCAGGAAATGGAGGCCAAGCTGGCCGAACTGAAAGGCTCCGCGCCCGCCCAGGCCGCCGCCGTTCCCGGCCTGGACCTTACCCTGCCCGGCAACCCCTTCCCCACGGGCAGCCTGCATCCGCTCACCGTCACCATGAACCGCCTGGCCGAAGGTTTTTTGAAGCTCGGCTTCACCATGGCCGACGGGCCGCTGGTGGAGGACGACTACCACAATTTCGAGGCGCTCAATTTCCCGCCGTTCCACCCCGCGCGCGACATGCAGGACACGTTCTACGTGGACGCCAAGGACGCCGCCGGCAAGCTGATGCTGCTGCGCACGCACACCTCGCCGGTGCAGATCCGCGCGCTGGAAAAGGCCGAGCCGCCGCTGCGCGTGTTCCATACGGGCCGCGTGTTCCGTTCCGAGGCCGTGGACGCCAGCCATTCTTTCGCTTTCCACCAGATAGAGGGCCTGTACGTGGACAGGCACGTCAGCATGGCCGACCTGAAGTGGACCGCCGACACTTTCATGAAGGACCTGTTCGGCTCCGGCGTGAAGACGCGCTTCAACCCCTCCTATTTCCCGTTCGTCGAGCCCGGCGCCGAAGTGGACATGTCCTGCATCTTCTGTAAGACCGGTTCCGGGCGCTGCCCCGTGTGCAAAGGCACCGGCTGGCTGGAACTGATGGGCGCCGGCATGGTGCATCCCAACGTGCTCAAAGGCTGCAACTGCGACCCGCAGAAGTGGAGCGGCTTCGCGTTCGGCGGCGGCATAGAGCGTTTTGCCATGCTGCTCTACGGCATCAGCGACATGCGCATGCTTTACGAGAACGACCTGCGCGTGCTCAAGCAGGTACAGTCATGAAGATCCTTTATTCCTGGCTTTCCGATTTCCTGGAGAACCCGCCCCCGGCTCAGGACCTGGCGGCCAAGCTGTCGCGCGTGGGCCTTAAGGTGGAGGAAGTAGCCAAGACCGGCGCTTCTTTCACCGGGGTCTGCGTGGGCCGCATAGAAAAAATAGACAAACACCCCAACGCCGATAAGCTGGCGCTGGTGGACGTGAACGACGGCGCGTCCGTCATGCGCGTGGTCTGCGGCGCCAAGAACATAGCCGTGGGCCAGCATATCCCTTTTGCCAAGGTGGGCGCCATGCTCGCCGAGGGCGAGCTGAAGAAAGCCAAGATCCGCGGCGTGGACTCCGAGGGCATGATCTGCTCGGCGGCGGAACTGGGCCTGGCCGGCTACGACAATTCCGGCATCCTGGTGCTGCCGCCCGAGTCCCCGCTGGGCGCGGACGCCATGACGCTTTTTCCCAGGGCCGACTGGGCGCTGGAGGTGGAGATGCTGCCCAACCAGGGCTACTGCCTCTCCCATTACGCGCTGGCCCGCGAGCTGTGCCTGTTCTACGGGCTGAAACTTAAAGAAGCCGCAGTGGACGCCTCCGAGGCCCGCGGCGAAAGCGTGCCGGTGGAAATAGCCGCGCCGGACCTGTGCCCGCGCTACGGCGCCATAGTGCTGAAAGGCGTGAAGGGCGCGAAGACGCCGGAGTGGATGGCCGCGCGCCTGCGCGCCATGGGCTCCAACCCCAAGGGCAACCTCCTTATAGACGGTTCCAACTACGTAATGTACGAGCTGGGCCAGCCCACGCATTGCTTCGACGTGGCCAAACTCGCCGGCCCCAAAATAATAGTGCGCCGCGCCCTGCCCGGCGAGACGCTTAAAACCCTGGACAACCAGGACCTCAAGCTGGACCCCGGCATGCTGGTAATAGCCGACGCCGAACGCCCGGTGGCGCTGGCCGGCGTTATGGGCGGCGCCGGGACCGCCGTCTCCGACGGCACGGACGCCATCCTTATAGAATCCGCCCGCTTTAACCCGCCCACGGTGCGCCAGTCAGCCAAGGCCACGGGCATAAAGAGCGAATCCTCCTACCGCTTCGAGCGCGGCACGGACCCGGAGCTGCCCATTAAAGCTGCCCGGCGCCTGGCCGGCCTTATACTCCAGGCCGCTCCCGGCGCGCGCGTGGAGCAGATAACCGACAATTGCCCCGTTAAGTACCAGTCGCCCGTAATAGACGTGGACCCCGCGCGGGTTAACGCCATCCTGGGCACCGGTATCGTGGACGGCGAAATCTACGCCTGCCTTAAAGCTTTCCAGCCGGCGCTTAAAGACGCCAAGCCGTGGAAGTTCTCAGTGCCGTCGTACCGGCAGGACATAGAGATGCTCAACGACGTGGCCGAAGAAGTGGCGCGCTACGTGGGCTACGACGTGATCCCTTCCGTGTCGCGCATGCCCATGCTGCCCACTACCGCCACGCCGCAGTGGACCGCCTCCGCGGAGTTGAAGACCGGGCTGGCGGCGCTGGGCTTCAGCGAAGCCTATAACTACGATTTCGTCTCCGCCAAAGAACTCAAGGCCTGCGGGCTGGACCCCGCGGCGGCGCTGGAAGTTAAGAACCCGCTGTCGTCGGACTTCCAGTACATGCGGCCCACCCTGCTGGCGGGCCTGCTTAAGACTTTGCGCTACAACCTCAACCGCGGCCGCGAGAGCGTTCTGCTCTTCGAGTGCGGCACGGCCTACGCCCGCAAGGACGCCGGCAAGGCCGAAGAGGTGATCTGCGCCGGCCTTATGTACGGGGAGTTCCCGGAGGGCGGTTCCTGGACGGGCGGCGGATCCAAGGCCGGCTTTTACCACCTTAAAGGCGTAATGGCCCGGCTGTTCGCGGGCCGCGGCGGGTTCCGCTTCGAAAAGCCTAAGAAAGCGCCGGCGTATTTCCAGCCGGGGCTGTGCCTGGAGATGCGTTTGGGCGCTGGCTGCGCCGGCTACGCGGGCAAGCTTTCGCGCGCGGCGGCCACGGCTTCCGACCTGAAGGACGACGAGGTTTATTATTTCGAGATACCGCTCACCTGCCTGGCGCAGGCCGGCAAGGTGGAGTTCTGGCAGAAAATAGCCAAAGTAAAACCGGTGTCGGCTTTCCCGCAGAACTGGCGCGACCTGAGCATAGTGCTGGAAGAGCGCCACGAATGGGGCGAGCTGGAGCGGGCTTTCTCCGGCGTGCAGGACCTGGCTTCCGCGCGGCTGGTGGACGTATATAAAGGCAAGAACATCCCGGCCGGACAGCGCAGCCTCACCATCCGCTTCACCTTCTCCTCCATGACCGGAACCCTGAACGACGCCGAGGTTGGCCTGCGCATGACCTCCGTTCTGGATAAGCTCGCCAAGAACTTCGGCGCCAAACTGCGCGCCTGATATGAAACGTAAACTGGAAGGCGTCTGCTCCAAAGAAGTGAATTTCCGCGTGGTGGGCGGCAGGCTGAAGGGCGTAAAGTTCTTCAAAGGCTGCCCTGGCAACCTGGAAGCCATGGGTAAACTGCTGGAAGGGATGCGCGTGAAGGACGCCGTAGCCAAGCTTAAAGGCATAACCTGCGGCGACAAAGGCACTTCCTGCTCCGACCAGTTGGCGCGGACCCTTGAGAAACTGGCTAAAACCTCCGAATAGACGGACTTTAAGCGGAAAGGCCGGGTGAAAACCCGGCCTTTTTTTCGTCTTCATAGGCCCAAAGGCCCTGCCCGGATGGCGCCCCGGCTAGGTCCGAATGCTCAGGCGGTTCCCCGGCCGGCGCTGTAAAATATAATTGTAAAAGCATGAAGCTATTTAATTGCATACTCGCCCTCTCGCTCGGTCTGGCCCAGGCCGCGGCGGCCCTTGAGCCGCCGCCGCCAGGGGATTCGCGCCTGCCCGTGTCCGGGCCGGCTTTTGGCGGGGAGAACCGCAACACGGCGCCGCACCTGCTGGCCCGGTGGCGCGCCCGGCTGCTCGGGGATAAAGGTTTCAGCGCTTTTTCCGACTGGGGCCACAGCCTGCCCGCGGTGGGCAGCCCGCGCATCCTGGTGCTGCTGGTGGATTTTGATGATTACCCTGCCCGCCCCGGCGACACCCCGGAAGCTATTTCCGCTAAAATTTTCGGTTCCGCTGGCAAGTTCCCCTACGAAAGCCTGAGCTCATATTACAAACGGGCCTCCTACGGCAAACTCAATATTACCGGCGACGTGCTGGGCTGGTTCCGCGCCGGCCGGCGCGCCGACGTGCCGGAGACTTACCAGGGGCGCGAGGCCGTTATAAAAAAGGCCCTGGAGAATTACCGGGACCTGGACCTGTCCCGCTACGACAGCGATGGCGACGGCTTCCTGGATTATGTGGTGGTTATCTGGGCCGGACCGATGGGGAAATGGGCCACTTTCTGGTGGGGGTCGGCCTCCAGTTTTTCGGACGCCCAATACCGCGTAAAGGGCAAGGGTGTGGGGGTGTATTCCTGGCAGGGCGTGACCAACAGCGGTGACGACCCGGGCGCGGAGTTCAGCCCGCGTACGCTCATCCATGAGACCGGCCACGCGCTGGGCCTGCCTGACTATTACGATTACAAGCCCGACGTCGGCCCCAAAGGCGGCCTGGGCGGCTTCGACATGATGGATGGCACGGAGTACGACCATAACTGTTTCAGCAAGATGCTGCTGGGCTGGACGGAACCACGGGAAGCCTCGGCAAGCGGGGAATACAAACTGCGGCCTTCGCTTGAAGCCGGCGACTGCATAATGGTCATGCCGCACGGCGCCAAACGGGACAAACTTGGGGAATTCTTCCTGCTGGAGAACCGCCGGCCGGAGGGCAACGATTACAGCCGCGTCATAGGCGGCGGCCTGACCGTCTGGCACGTGGACGCGCGCCTCAACGCCGCCGGGAACGGATTCCGCTACAACAACCAGGAAACGGAGCATAAACTGCTCAAGATCCTGGAGTCAGGCGGCAAAGAAGGACTGGAGCTGGGGGAGAAAAAGATCTTCCTGCCCACTGATTTTTACCGCGAAGGCCGGTCACTTGGCCCCGACACCACGCCCTCTAGCCGGCTTTACGACGGTACGGATACCGGCATAAGCCTGGTTTCCCGCGGCGGGGACCCCGCTGTTTCCTTCACCCTTACCATAAAGTAGCCGCGGCGGCTTTCTGCCGTTGTCCGCGGGCCCTGCCATTTGGTAGAACATAATGGCAAGGCGACCATTTATGAAAACACGTAATATCCTTAAAGTACTGAAAGGCAACCAGGTGCTGGAGGGCGCGGGCGTAAAACTCATGCGCATCTTCGGTTTCGGAGACACGGAACTGACGGACCCGTTCCTGCTGCTGGATAATTTCGGCTCCGACGATCCCGACGACTACATTGCCGGGTTCCCGTGGCACCCGCACCGCGGGATAGAGACCATCACCTACATGCTGGAAGGCGTGGTGGAGCACGGCGACTCGCTGGGCAACAAGGGCGTCATCCGCGATGGCCAGGTGCAGTGGATGACGGCCGGTTCCGGCATCGTCCACCAGGAAATGCCCAAGGCTTACGCCGGCGCTATGCGCGGATTCCAACTGTGGAGCAACCTGCCGCGCAAACATAAGATGACCCGGCCGCGCTACCGCGACATCCAGGCGGGCTCGATCCCCGAGGCTAAAGGCCCCGGCTGGAGCATGAAAGTGATCTGCGGCGAGTATGACGGCGTTAAGGGGCCGGCGGAGGAGATCTTCACCGACCCGTGGTTCTTCGACGTGAAAGCGGAGCCCGGAGCGGAGTTCGCGCTGAAGACGCGGCCGGAGGACAAGGTGTTGTGCTGCGTTTTCGAAGGGCGGGCGTATTTCGACAAAGGCCGGGAGAATGCCGTGGAGCCGGGCCAGGCCGCGGTGCTGGACGAGGGCGAAGCGCTTGCCGTGGCGGCCGGCCCCTCCGGCGCGCGGTTCATGCTGATGGCCGGTAAACCTCTCAAGGAGCCGGTGGCCTGGCGTGGCCCTATAGTGATGAACACCGAGGCGGAACTTAAGCGGGCCTTCGACGAGTACCGCAAGGGCACGTTCATAAAGAAGTAAACCTCCCGGGCAAAAAAGAACCCCGCGGGTGCGGGGTTCTTTTTTGAGCTAAGTGACTTTTTGTGTTGGTTTTTGTGGCCTATTTCTGCTGTTTAGGAAGTAGGCCACAATTGCTTTCTTGTGTTCCAAGTTCATGCCGCGATGGCGGTGCAGCAATTCCTTGATCCGGCTGTTATTTCCACCCTCCACTAGGTTTGTTGTGCTTGGCACTCCTTGGCATTCTATTTTCGTGAACAGATTCTCCAAGGCTTGCGTCAGCGTATGTTTCATTGCCCGAATACGCCTGTGCGTATACCACCAAGTGCGCTTGCCGTTTGGATGGTCCCCATAAGTCCTTTCTTTCAGAAATCTTTCCCAACGCTGTCCCCA
>JACRER010000047.1 GCA_016234365.1 Elusimicrobiota bacterium
CAGGTCCAGGGCGGGAAGTTTTACCGGCACCTTCAGCCAGGCAGGCACCGGCGCGGCGATCTCGTCGGAAGCGGCGGCCAGCCCGAAAGCGTTAAGGACCTCCGCCGCGTAGAACCGCACCTCGGCGCTGAGCGGCTCCGTGATGAGCGCGCGGTCCAGGTTATAGAGCGCGCCTTCCGCCACGCCGGCATAAGCCAGGGCGTAGGCGTATTCGGCCGTGACCGGCGCGGCCAGGCTCTTTTTAGCGGTCTCGGAATACTTCAGCAGTACGGCGGAAGGCGGGATGGAAGGAGAAAGAAGGGCCTCGCGGGCGGAAACCAGTGTTTTGTCGGGAGAAGCGGAAGAGGACGATGGAAGAGCGGCAAGGCAAAAAAGCAGCACTAAAGATAGTTTCATCGTCCCCTAACCAGCCCAAGTCAGTCAAAACGGCGTATATCAGAAACCCATCGCAAATTCAAAAGCGTAATTCAGGCCGCGGCGGCGTCCTCGGCCAGTTCGCAGACTATATGCGCCGCCAGGATGTGCATTTCCTGCACGCGCGGGGTGTCGGTTTCCGGGGCGAGGAAAGCCAGGTCGCAGTGCTTGAGGATAGGGCCGCCATTGGCGCCGAAGAAGCCTATTACCGTCATGCCGGTCTCGCGGGCCTTGATGGCGGCCTGCAGCACGTTGGGGCTGCCGCCGGAAGTCGAAATGGCTATCAGCACGTCGCCGGGGCGGCCCAGCGCCTCCACCTGCCGCTCGAAGACGCGGTCGAAGCCGTAGTCGTTGCCCAGGCAGGTGAGGATGGAAGTGTCGGTGGAAAGCGCCACGGCCGCGATGGCCTTGCGCTCTTTTTTAAAGCGCCCCACCAGTTCCCCGGCGATATGCTGGGAATCGGCGGCGGAGCCGCCGTTGCCGCAGATCAGGATCTTGGCGCCGGCGCGCACGGCCTTGGCCAGCGCCGCGCCGATGGCGGCTATCTGGGAGTGGTCGGCCGCGAGGGCCGCGGCGGCGGCCTGGTGCTTTTTTATCGCCGACGAGATCTTGTCTTCCATGTTCTTACCCCTGCTTGATGCGCGTGCCGACCTTCTCTCCGGCCAGCGCCCTGCGGATATTGCCGGCGGTGTGCAGATTGAACACGAGGATCGGGATATTGTTCTCCATGCACAGCGTCAGCGCGCTGGCGTCCATGAACTTGAGGCCCTTGCTCAGCGCGGACATGTAGGTGATGTCCTTTATGAGCTTGGCCTTGGGGTCCTTCTTGGGGTCGCCCGTGTAGACGCCATCCACCTGCGTGGCCTTGAAGATCACGTCGGCGCCTATCTCGGCGGCGCGCAGGGCGGCCGCGGTATCGGTGGTGAAATACGGGTTGCCGGTGCCGCCGGCGAAGATGACCACGCGGTCCTTCTCCAGGTGGCGCATGGCCCGGCGGCGGATGAAGGGCTCCGCGACGCGGCTGATCTCTATGGCGGTCTGCACCCGGGTGGAGACGCCTTCATGCTCAAGCGCGTTCTGCAGCGCCATGGCGTTGATGATGGTGGCGAGCATACCCATGTTGTCCGAGGTCACGCGGTCTATGCCGTGGCCGTCGCGCGCACCCCGCCAGATGTTGCCGCCGCCGATAACTATGGCCAGGCGCGTACCCTTGCGCAGGCCCTTGGCTATCTCTTTGGCGATGTAAGTGAGGGAGGAAGGGCTGATGGACCGGCTGTCGCCGGGGGTGCCCAGTGCTTCTCCGGAAAGTTTCAGCAGTACGCGTTTGTACATTAAACCTCCAGTTAGCTTAGCGCGCCGCCGGGGGGAAACCCCGGCGGCGGCTTGTCAGTTACTCTATGCCGACGATGTAGCAGCTGAAGCGCTTGACGGCCACGTTGCCGCCGAGCTTGGCGCCCAGGTCCTTCACAGTCTGGAAAACGCTCTTCTTGGAATCGCGGATCGAGGCCTGCTCGACCAGGCACAGTTCCTGGTAATACTTGTTCACGCGGCCTTCCAGCATCTTCTCGATGGCCTCGGCCGGCTTGGCTTTGTACGGCTTGCCGGTCTCTTCGGCCCGGGCCTTGGCTTCGGCCTCGTCCTGTTCCATCTTGGCGCGGTAGATCTCTTTTTCTTTGGCCACCACGTCGGCGGGGACTTCCTCGCGCTTGAGGTAGCGGGGATTCATGGCGACGGCCTGCATGGCAAGTTCCTTGGCCAGCGCCTCGAGGTCGGCCTTGGCCTTGGCCAGGTCGCCGTCGAAGGACAGTTCCACTATGGCGCCCTTGCGGTTGTCGGAGTGGACGTAATAGTTCACTGCGGACCCGGCCGCGTGGTAAACCACGCCGCGGCGGATGGCCATATTCTCGCCCATCGTCATGGCTACGGCCTGCAGGCGCTCCTTGGCCTTGTCGCTCTCGGCCGGGTTGGCCAGGGAAGCGTCGGCGAGCATATCTGAGACGAGGGTCTGGGCGAACCCGGTAACGGCGGGATTCTTACCCACGAAGTCCGTTTCACAGTTGAGTTCGAGGATGGCGTAGGCGGAGCCGGAATTCTTGGCCACCACCACGCCCTCTTTCATGGCGCGGCCGGCGCGCTTGGCGAGGCCCGCCAGGCCCTTCTTGCGCAGAAGTTCCACGGCCTTGGCTATGTCGCCGCCGGCTTCGGTCAGGGCGCCCTTGCAGTCCATGATGCCCGCGCCGGTCTGGCTCCTGAGTGTCATTACCTGTTCGCTGGTGATTGCTGCCATAGTGGTATTTCTCCTTTGTGCTTAAGAAAAAGGGGCGCCGGCGTTGATAGCCCGCGCCCCCGACGTAAAAAACGCTTACTCTTCGGTGCGGACCGGCTCTTCCACGGGGGCTTCGGGAGCGTACTCCTGGGAGCCTTCGGGCTGGCCTTCGCCGGCCTCTACGCCGGAAGCTTCCTGGGCCTGCTGGTGCGCGGCGGCCTTCTCGGCTTCGGCTTCGGCGCGGCCGTCAACCACCGCGTCCGCCATGGTGGCGCAGAACAGGCGGATGGAGCGGGCGGCGTCGTCGTTGCCGGGGATCGGCCAGTCGAGAGCGTCGGGATCGCAGTTGGTGTCGCAGACGCCGACCACGGGGATCTTGAGCTTGTGGGCTTCCTTCAGGGCATTGGCCTCTTCGATGGGGTCCACGATGAACATGATGTCCGGCAGGGCGCGCAGGTTGCGGATACCGCTGAGCAGTTTTACCAGGCGGGCCTTTTCCTTGGTGAGGCGGGAAACCTCTTTCTTGGACATTACGCGGAACAGGCCGTCGGCCTCGAACTTCTCGAGCTCGTCGAAGCGCTTGAGGGATTTGCGCAGGGTCTCGAAGTTGGTGAGCGTACCGCCCAGCCACTTCTCGTGCACGTAGGAAACGTCGGCGCGCAGGGCTTCCTCGCGGACTATTTCCTTGGCCTGCTTCTTGGTGCCCACGAAAAGGAACGTCTTGCCGGCCTTGGCCGAATCTTTCACGAAGGTGTAGGCCTTCTTGATCTCTTTGACGGTCTTCTGCAGGTCCAGGATGTGGATGCCGTTGCGCTCGCCGAATATGTAGCGGGCCATCTTGGGATTCCACCTGTAGGTCTGGTGACCGAAATGGACTCCGGCTTCTAACATGCTTTTCATCGTTACGTTCAACATTTTATTATGTCCTCCGTGGTTTTTCGTACGTTCCGTTTCTTTTCCCGCCCTCCAGGAGCAGGATTTCAACCGAACATTGATAATGATATCAAAAAAAGGCCGCGCATTCAACGGCAGCGCGGCCTTGTCCTGCGAGGGAGGGGGCTATTTAGTGAAGTCGAAGGTCTTGGGCGGGCGGGAACCGCGGAAGACTATCTTGCCGGCCTTGTCGATAATGACGGTTACCGGCAGCCCCAAAACGCCGTATTTTTTAGCCACGGCCTTGTCCTCAATCCAGCGCCACGATGTAGGGGTAGCGGCCAGCGCGGCCTTTTCAAGCACAAAGCCCAGTACCGCGGCGAAAAGAAAGCGTCTAATTGCATTACGCGGCTGGAAAGGTTTTCCCGGTCTATCTGGTGAACCCTGAAACAGCCGCAGGCCAGCGCAACCAGCGCCGCCAGCAATATGTGTTTCATATCGGCTCCTGTTTATGGTCTGAACCCGGCAGATGGAGAGAGGAATAGAATACAGCATTTTGATCCCGGTTTTTTACACCCGCCCCGCTTATTTCCTATACTTGTCCCTATCGACATGAAGATCGCCATCGCCCAGATGAATCCCAAGGTGGGGGACATAGCCGCCAACGCCGCCAGGATAGAGGCCTTTGCCCGCCGCGCCCAGGCCATGGGCGCCGAGCTGACGGTTTTCCCCGAACTGGCGCTTACCGGCTACCCGCCGCTGGACCTGCTGGAGAAGAAAGATTTCATAGACGACAACCTCCGCGCGCTGAAGCGCCTGGCCGGGCTGAAGCTTGCCACCGCGCTGGCCGTGGGGTACGTGGACCGCAACCCGGCCGGCGGCAAACCGCTGCACAACTGCATTGCGCTGCTGGATGGGGGCAAGATAGCCGCCAAACGGGCCAAGTCCCTGCTGCCCACCTACGACATTTTCGACGAGGCCCGCTATTTTGAACCGGCGGCGGAAAATAAACCTGTAAAGTTCCGCGGGGCCACCATCGGCCTGACGGTCTGCGAGGACATCTGGGCCGAGACCGCGCTGCTGCCCAGCCGCCTGCTCTACCGCAACAACCCGGTAAAGACCATGGGCCGCGCCAAAGCCTCCGTCGTCATAAATATCTCAGCCTCCCCTTTCTACCGCGGCAAAGGGCAGAAGCGCCGGGCTATCCTCGCTGGCCTGGCGAAGAAGCTGAAGGCGCATGTAGTGTACGCCAACCAGGCCGGCGCCAACGACGAACTTATTTTCGACGGCAACAGTTTCGCGCTTTCTCCGGCGGGGAAAATAACGGCCCGGGCCGCCGCCTTCGCGCAAGACCTTGTCCTGGTGGATACGGCGGCGCCCGCCCGGCCGCCGGCGCAGCCGCCGCACGACGAGACCGGCGAGGTGCGCGCCGCGCTGACGCTGGGTATCCGGGACTATTTCCACAAGATGGGTTTCAAGAAAGCCGTATTGGGCCTGAGCGGGGGTATAGACTCCGCCGTGGTGGCCGCGCTGGCCGCTGACGCGCTGGGCCCGGAAAACGTCACGGGCGTGCTGATGCCTTCGGAGTATACCTCAAGGCAGAGCGGCGACGACGCCCTGCGCACGGCGGCCAACCTGCGCATCGCGACGCGCACCATACCGATAAAGCCCATCTACGATTCTTTTCTCGGGCAGCTCGGCGACGCCGCCCGGGGCGGGACGGTGGACCTGACCATGCAGAACCTGCAGTCGCGCTCGCGCGGCAGCATACTGATGGCGCTGGCCAACACCAACGGCTGGCTGGCCCTCACTACCGGCAACAAGTCGGAGATCGCGGTAGGCTACTGCACGCTTTACGGCGACACCGCGGGCGCGATAGCCCCGATAGCCGACCTGTTCAAAACCGAAGTATACCGCCTCGCCGCGCACTTCAACCGCGGGGGCGAGGTGATACCGCAGGCCGTTATTGACCGGCCGCCCACCGCCGAACTGAAACCCGGCCAGAAAGACCAGGACGACCTGCCGCCCTACGCCGACCTGGACGAGATCGTCCGCCTCTACATGGAGGAGAACCGCACGCCGTCAGCGATAGTGCGGCGCGGTTTCAAAAAAGACCTGGTGCTCGCCATCCTGCGCCGCGTCGAGGCCAACGAATACAAGCGCAAGCAGCTGCCTATAGGGCTGAAGGTCACGGAAAAGTCCTTCGGCTACGGCCGCAAAATGCCAATAGTCAAAGCCCTCGGTTATATCCGCTAGCATGCGCCGCGCCCTCACGCTTGCCACGGCCCTGTTCCTGCTCTGCGCGCCGGCGCAGGCCCAGCCGCAGCCCGGCCAACCCTCCGTGGAGGCTCAGCCTTCGCGGACTCAGGCGCACCCGGCCAGGAAGAAACGCCGCGCCCCGAAGATCACACCCAAGGCCAAGGAAGAGATCTCCCGCCCCGAGGCAAAGACCAAAGAGGACGTGCTCAAGACCGTGGACCGCCAGGTCCCTAAAGAGGGCATGCTGGCGAGGGTCCTCAACGCCATTACCATCAATACCGCCCACGGCCCCATTTTCCCGTTCCCGGTGGTGGACTCCAGCAAGGACCTCGGGCCCAGTTTCGGCGTGATGCCGGTGATAGCCATACGGAACAAAGGATCCGGGAACATAAAGTCGGTCCTGGTCCCGTCCGTGAACTATAACGAGCACCTGCGCACCACCCTGACCTACCGGCAGTACATCTTCCCCGACGACAAGCGCTTCTTCATCCTGCGCGCGTCCCGTTCCGAACGCGTGGAACGGGAACTGATGGCCTACTACTACACCCCCAAATTCCTCGACACGGGCCTTCGCCTCAGCGTGGAAGCCAAACACTGGGTCACCGGCAAGCCGTCCTTCTACGGTTTCGGCATAAACTCCAAGCGTGGGGACAAGGCCAACTACTCGCTGGAGACCACGGGCGGAGAATTCATCCTGGACGTGCCGCTGGGCCGGGAACTGTTCGTCAACGTCAACAGCGGCTATTTCGCCAAGCGCATAGGAGAAGGCCCCGTGGACGACGGGCAGCTCAAGACCATCTTCCCCGGGCTGTACCCGGCCGCGCACGAGCAGAGCGACTTCCTCACCAACCGCTTCTCGCTGGTCTACGACAACACCGACCACCCGTCCCTGCCAAAGCTGGGCACCTACGCCAGCGCCTCGGTACTGTACTCCAACCGCAAACTGGGCTCGGATTACGAGTACCGCACGTACTCCTTCCAGGTCAAGAACTACTATAACTATAAGGAAGAGGGGAAGTTCGTGACGGCGGCGCATTACCTGCTGCAGTTCCAGCGCGGCCAGACCCCGCCGTTCTACGCCCTGCCGCAGCTGGGCGAAAGCACCGGCCTGCGCATGGCCGGTGACGGCCGCTTCACGGACCGGGGTAAATTCGTTTTCACCCTCGAAGAACGCGTCACGCTTTCCAGGACGCCTTTCTACAAGTTCGTCAGCGAAACGGAGATAGCGCCGTTCCTGGACGTGGGCACGGTATTCGACAAAGTATCAAACCTGCGGTTCCGGGACCTGAAATACGGCCCCGGCATCTCGGCGCGGCTGGTGATAAGGCCACAGTTCGTGGCCACGGTGGATTTCGCCTACGGCTCGGAAGGCACCAATGCCATCATCCGGGTAGGCTACCCTTTCTAATTAAAGTTCAGGCGGCCGGGAGGCCGGCTTCGAGGGCGGCGCGGAAGCCGTCCTCCACGTTGCGCTGTCCCCTGGAGATCCCGTCGCGGAAAGCGGCGAAGTACGGCTGCAGGCGCCCGTCGTCGTCGGAAACGGGGAAGAACGCCAGTTCCCGCAACGCGGCGCGCAGCCGCTCCGCGGGCAGCCGCAGGAAATCTTGTGAAAAACCGGCCACCACCGGCACCGGGTATTCGGCCAGGTAAAGGTTGCGATGCAGCGTTTCCTCATGGGCCTCTATCCCCAGCTTCATGCGGCGGGAGGCCGACGCAAGCGCGCCGCGCATCGCGTCCAGGCGGTCGGAGTCCCTGACCAGCACCGAACCATGCTCAAGAGTCTTGAAATATTTTTCCGCGGACGCCAGTTTAAGGCGCCGGGGCCCCAGGGCTTCGTGGCCGTCCGTGACCCGGCCGCAACTCAAGCCGGCCGCTGTGAACGGGATCAGCCTGTCGCCATGAAGGGCCGCCAGGCCGCGCACCGGCCTGGGGAAGAGGAAACCGGAGGGTTCCCAGGCCAGGGCGCCGGGTAATTCCAGGCGTCCAAGCACGCCGGGCAGAAGTTTGGACAGCGCCTTCGCCGCGGGGCCGGGGGGGACCCCCGTAACGTAAAGGGCCAGGCGGCGGCAGGTCCCGAAAGTCTCTATCCGGCCGCAGGCCACGCCCTGCGCCGAAAATCCTTCCGCGGCCAGCCGCTTCAACTGTTCGGCCGCAGGCCTGACGCAGCCGGAGGGCAGCGGTTCGGAAAGTATTTCCAGCAGGACGTCGCGCGGCGTCATGACCCCGCCCCTTCGTGCAGTTCGCCGTAGGTGAGTTTTCCAGACCAGGCCAGTTCGGAGATGGCGCGCTTTTTCTGGGAAACCAGGGCCAGGCGCTCGAGGCCCAGTTCCATCTCCGCGGCGAAGCCTTTAACTGCGGGGAGGTAGGTGAAGCGGCCCAGCGGCGAGCCGTCGAGCAGCACCACCCAGCCGGGTCCCCGCCCGTCTTCGAAAGCCAGCCAGCGCAGATCGTGTTCGGCCCTGTCCAGGCCTGCCGCGCGCAGGCAATCCAGGAACAGCTTCCTGGCGGCGGCCGGCGCCGGCCTGAGCAAAACCCGGTAACGGTAGAGCCCGGCCAGTCCGTCGGAGGGCAGGCCCTTGCGGCAGGCCGCCCCTGCCAGGCACAGCGGCCCGGCGAAGTTAGGGCCGGCGGCGCCGCCCGGAGGCAGGAGGGCGCAACCCTGCCGGGTCCAGTAACGGTCTAGTTTGAAGATGATATCCTGAAGATCCAAGGAGCCTCCGCCCGCGGCCTATATTATACCTTTTAGGGGGGCGCGGCCCGGGAGTCCGCTATTTCACGAACTGCAGGGTGCGCAGGTCTATGCCCAGCTGGCCGCCGAAGAAGCGCGCCAGCAGCCCGTCGATGAACTCCGCCGACGCCCGGTCCTCGGGCAGTGCGCGCACCGCGGTCCAACTGCCCGCGTGCAGCGTCTCCCAAAAGTCGGCCTCCGGCCCGGCGGCGGTCTCGCGGAAACCGAAACCGGCCAGTTCCAGGACCCGCAGGGTGAAGGCCTGCCGCAGCCAGAAGGAGCAGCCGAGGGCGTCCAGGTCGTGCAGCGCGCCCAGCAGCAGGCCGTACTTCTGCGGCGACGGGTCCTGAGCCGGCGTGAGTTTATTGACGACCTCGCAGTAATGCTGGGCCAGGTAGAGGCTTTCCAGGTTCGTGCGGATATCCCCGAAGACGGACAGGGTGCGGCCGCCGGTGCAGACCGGGAAATTGGAACCCTTCTTGAGGAAAAACCGGTAATCGCCCCAGGTTACGGCCTCGCTGAGGGCGCGCAGCTTGCCGTGCGCCAGGCGCACGCTCTTGAAATTAACCTCGAGTTTGCCGTGTTCCAGCGTGAAGACCGTGACGATGCGGTCGTTCTCGCGCAGCGGCCTGCGTTGAAGCACGATCCCGTAGTCGCAGAAGATCATAGGGCTATTCTACAAATTTGCCCGCCGGGGGCGGGGGCCGGCAATATGGTAAAATCGTAGCAGCGTCACTTTAACGGAGAGAAACATGCCCGCAACCTCAATGGATTCCCTGGTCAACCTCTGCAAACGGCGGGGGTTCATTTTCCAAAGTTCCGACATCTACGGCGGCCTGCAGGGCGTTTACGACTACGGCCCGCTGGGCGTGGAGCTCAAGAACAATTTGAAGGCGGCCTGGTGGCGCTCCATGGTGTACGAGCGCGACGACATAGAAGGCCTGGACGCGGCCATCCTTACGCACAAGTCCGTGCTGAAGCATTCCGGGCACGAGGCCACTTTCTCCGACCCGATGGTGGACTGCCGCAAATGCAAGAGCCGCTGGCGCGCGGACCAGATAAAGGACGGCAAATGCGAGAAGTGCGGCGCCGCCGACCTTACCGAGGCCCGCCCCTTCAACCTGATGTTCAAGACTACCGTGGGCCCTGTGGCCGACGACGAGCATTACGCCTACCTGCGCCCGGAGACCGCGCAGGGCATCTTCTGTAATTTCAAGAACGTGCTGGACTCCACCTCCAACAAACTGCCGTTCGGCATAGCGCAGATAGGCAAGTCCTTCCGCAACGAGATCACGCCCAAGAACTTCATCTTCCGCGTGCGCGAGTTCGAGCAGATGGAGCTGGAGTTCTTCGTGCTGCCCGGCAGCGACGAGGACTGGCATACCAAATGGGTGGAGTCGCGCGTGGCCTGGTGGAAGGCCCAGGGTCTGGAGAGCGACAACCTGCAGCAGTTCCACCAGCCCAAGGAAGAACTGGCCCATTATTCGAAGGCCACCGTCGACATCCTTTACCGTTTCCCTCACGGCATGGAAGAACTGGAAGGCGTGGCCAACCGCACCGACTTCGACCTGGGCTCCCATTCCAAGAACCCGCAGGAGCTGGGGCTCACCGCGCGCGTAGAAGAGAACGCCGATTCCGTGGTGAAGCTGACGGCCCCGGACCCGGCCACGCAGAAACCGCTTGTGCCCTTCGTGATAGAACCTTCCGCCGGCGTGGACCGCGGCGTGCTGGCCATCCTTACCGAGGCCTACACCGAAGAGAAGCTGGAGAACGGCACGGACCGCATCGTGCTCAAGCTACGGCCGCACCTGTCGCCCATAAAGGTGGCCGTGATCCCGCTCGCGCGCAACAAGCCCGAGATAGTGGAGAAGGCCAAGGAGATAAAGAACCTGCTGCTCAAGCTGGGCATAGGCCGCATCTACTACGAGAACTCCGGCAATATCGGCAAGAGCTACCGCCGCCACGACGAAGTGGGCACCCCGCTCTGCGTCACCATAGACTTCGACACCATAGGCAAGGGGGAGAACCCGGACCTGGCGGGCATGGTAACCATCCGCGACCGGGATACCATGAAGCAGATCCGCGTGCCGGCCGACAAGCTGGCCGAACACATCACCGGGTATTTCAGGAACACCGGCGCCTGACGCGCCCCGTGCCCGAAGCGGCGCCGGCGGGCCCTCCGCCGGCGCCGGTTTGGGTTAAGGCGATATAATTTATATAATTAAAGCACTATGTTACCTACATACAGACCTAACGTTAAAAAGCGCCGCAAGCACATCGGCTTCCGCGCCAAGATGAAGACCAAGGGCGGCAGGAAAACCCTCGCCCGCCGGCGCGCCAAGGGCCGCTGGACCCTGATACCCGACCTGAAATAGCCGGGGCTAAGTTGAGAGAGTTCGCCTTTTCAAGAGCTTCACGCCTCCGCCTCAAAAAAGAGTTCGAGGCGGTTTTCGACGCGGGCGGCAAGACGGTCACCAAAGATCTGGTGGCCTGGCACGCCCCAGGCGGGGACGAAGAGAAAAAGATAGGCCTCATGGTCTCGAAGAAGACCGGGGGTGCCGTGAAGCGGAACAGGCTCAAGAGGCTTCTAAGGGAAGCTTTCAGGCTGTCGAAGACAGAGTTAAAGGAAGGCACGCGCCTTATCATTTATCCCAAAGCGGGCTGCGCCATGAACAACCTGGCCCAGGCCCGGGAAGCGCTGGATACTCTCCGGCGCAAGGCGCGGCTAGGCAATGACGGCAAGTAAGACCGTTGCTGGAAATCTTAAGACGCTGGCGCTGGAAACGCTGCGTTCGGCCTACAGGACGTTCAGGCCGGCGCTCGGGCCCGGAACTTGCAGGTTCCACCCGTCCTGTTCCGAGTACGCGTTCCAATCGCTGGCAAAACATGGGATTTTAAAAGGGACGGGGCTGGCAGCCGGCCGCCTCTCCCGCTGCCATCCTTTCTCTCCGGGCGGTTACGACCCGGTCCCCTGAATTCCTTCGGAAGCCTTCCGCGATAGCGGGAGGGAAAAATGCAGAAGAACCTTATACTGGCCGTAGTATTGTCGTCCATAGTCTACATAGGCTGGTACTCCTACATAGAAAAGAAACTGCCGGCGCCGCAGCAGGCCTCGCAGCAGCAGAAAGCCGCGGATGCCGCCGCCCCGGCGCAAACGGCCGATGCGCCAGCGCCCCAGCAGCAGGCTCTCCTCCCGGAGAACTGGAAAGATTCCGCCATAAAGATAAGATCCGGCAAGGCCGAGTACGCCTTCGACACGCAGACCGCCTCGCTGGCGAGCGTAGTCTACGAGGGCCCGGTGGCCCCCGTCGAACTCGTGCCCGACCCCGCGCGCGGCTTCTTCTACGCCTCGTTCCCCGGCAAGTTCTCCCTGAAAGCCAGGACCGCCAGGTCGGCGGAGTTCGTCTCGCAGCAGGGCCAGCTCCGGATCACCAAGAAATTCGGTTTCTCCGAGGACAACGGCCTCAACTTCCTGGAAATAGAAGCCGTGAACACCTCCGCGCGGGCGCTGGTCATGCCGCAGTGGGAACTGCGCGTGGGCCCCGGCCTGGACACCGTCTTGAGCGAGAAGAAAGAGAACGCCAAGCTCTGCAAAGCCGATTACACTTTTGACGAGGAAGGCCGCAAACACCCCACGCTCAAAGAGCTCAAGGACGCCCCGGCGGAGCACGACTGGGCCTGGGCCGGGCTCAACAACCGCTATTTCCTCGCCGCGCTGACCGGCGGCGACTTCCAGAAAACCCGCCCCGTGCGCCGCTTCGAGAAAGTCGGCGAGAACGAAAAGACCCCGGCGCTTTACGTCCCGGTCTCCCCGGTAGAACTTAAGCCCGGCGAGCGCCGCGCCTGGGCCTCCACCTATTACCTCGGGCCCAAGGACTACGCCCGCCTCAAGGAACTGGGCATGGGCCTGGACCGTTCCGTGGACTTCGGCTTCTTCGCCCCGCTGGCCAAGTTCGCCGAGGCCTCGCTGGTCTACTTCCACAAACTGACCGGCAACTACGGCGTCGCCATCGTCATCCTCAGCGTCATCATCCAGCTCCTGCTGACCCCGCTGAGCTACAAGAGCTTCAAGGCGATGGCCGTCATGAAGAAGATCCAGCCCGAGATGCAGAGCATCCAGGCGCGCTACAAGAACGACCCGCAGCGCCTTAACACCGAGATCATGGCGCTGTACAAGCGCCACGGCACCAACCCGCTCGGCGGCTGCCTGCCGATGCTGCTGCAGATCCCCGTTTTCTTCGCGCTGTTCACCGCGCTCCGGGGCTCCTGGCACCTGCACGGCGCGCATTTCATTTTCTGGATAAAGGACCTCTCCGCGAAAGACCCGTACTACGTACTCCCGCTCACCATGGGCGGCATCATGTTCCTGCAGCAGCACCTGAGCCCTCAGACCTCCGATCCTGCCCAGGCGGCCATGATGAAATGGATGCCGGTGATCTTCACCTTCATGTTCCTGACGTTCCCGTCGGGACTGGTGCTTTACTGGCTGATCAACAGCACGTGGGGCTTCGCCCAGAGCATGTACCTTCAGAAAAAGATGGCGTGACATTATTGTCCGCGCATCCACAGGAGAAAAAAATGAGAGAGACGAAAACAGAAGCTAAAACGATACAGGACGCCGTGGAAAAGGGCCTCGCCGAAATGGGCCTCCGCCGCGACCAGGTTGAAGTCGTGGTAGTCAACGAAGGAAAGAGCGGCTTCCTCGGCTTTGGAGCCAAAAAAGCCTGCGTGATATTGCGTGAAAAACGCTGGGGCACCGGCGGCGGGGACCGCCCTGAGCGCGGCGAGCACCGCGGCGGCAGGCGTGATGGACGCGGCGGTGGTCGCGGCGGCGGTCGCGGCGGACGCGGCGGCGGTCGCGATGGACGCGGCGGTGACCGCGGAGAGCGCAGCAGCGCGCCCAGGCGCCCGGGCCGTTACGGCTACGAGGACGCCAGGCTTCCCGCTCCGGAAGAGCACCGCGAAGAGCGCCATTCATACCGCGAGGACCGCGAGCGCTCGCCCAGGACGGACCGCGTCTACAAGGAAGAGCCCCTCGGGGCCGACTACCTTAACCTTCAGCCGGCGGCCGACCCGGTAGAGCACGCCAAGGCCGTACTGCTTAAGCTGGTCTCCCTGATGGGGCTGGAAGCCACCGTGACCGAGGCCAAACTCGACGAGACCGAGAACCTGCTGTTCATCCGCTTCGACTGCGCCGATTCCTCGGCGTTCACCGAAGAGAACGGCCGCGGCCTGCAGGCGCTGCAGTTCGTGCTTAACTCGATAGTCAGCCGCAAGCGCGAGCCGCACCTGGCCCTGCGCCTGGACACCGGCGGCTACTGGGACAGCAAGGAAAAAGAGATCGCAGCCCGCGTGGAAGAAGGCGTCAACGACGTGAGGGCCACCGACAAGCCCAACCGCCTGGACCCGATGCCGGCCTCCATGCGCAAAATAGTCCACAACCTCATAAAGACCAAGTATCCCGACATGGAAACGGCCTCCGAGGGCGAGGGCCGCTGGCGCAAAGTGGTGATCCGCAAGATAGAGAAGCCGCAGGAAACCGCGCAGCAGGCCGACCAGCCGGCCGCGGAACCGCAGGCGCAACCCCAGGCCGAGCAGCAGGCTCAGCCGGTTGAACAGACGACCGAGCAGAAATAAGCGTTCTGCCCAGGCCGCACCGGCGTGACCGCGCTTGCGCTGTCACGCCGTTCCTTTTTAAGGGGACTAATGCAACTGCCGGATATTAACGACACCATAGCCGCCCAGGCCACGCCGCCCGGGGCCGGGGCCATCGCCGTGATACGGCTTTCGGGGCCGCGGGCCTTTGCGGCCGCGGCGTCGTTCCTGTCCCCGGCGCCGAAGGCGCCTGTCCACGCGGCGGCCCGCATGCTGTCGGTGCATGACGGCGGGCGCCTGGTGGATAAGGTAGTGGCGCTCTTCTTCCACGGCCCGGCCAGCTACACCGGCCAGGATACCGTGGAGATCTCCTGCCACGGCTCTCCTTACATAATACGCACCATAATGAATCTCGCGGTACGCGCCGGGGCGCGCCCCGCGGGGCCCGGGGAATTCACGCTGCGCGCCTTCCTGGCCGGAAAACTGGACCTGGCCCAGGCGGAAGGCGTGGCGGAACTCATAAGCGCCGGCTCGGCCGGCGCGCACCTGGCAGCCATAACGCAGGTAGAGGGTTCGCTGTCCCAAAAGGTCCGCGCGGCGAAGGCCGGCCTGGTGGGGCTGCTCTCCGAATTGGAAGCGCGGCTCGACGACTCCTACGAAGAGATACCGGCGCTGCGGCTGAAGGATTTCTCCCGCCGGGCCGCGGCCGCCCGCAAGGTCATTGCCGGCCTGGCCGGCAGTTTCGAGGCGGGCAGGGGCATACGCGAAGGCTGCAAGGTGGTCATCGCAGGCGCGCCCAACGCCGGGAAGTCTTCGCTGCTCAACGCCCTGCTGGGCCGCGACCGGGCGATGGTCTCGCCGGAGGCGGGCACCACGCGCGACACCCTTGAAGACAGTCTGGAGATAGACGGCTTTTCAGTGCTTTTCACCGACACCGCCGGCCTCAACGCCAGGGCCGCCTCCAGGCTAGAGCGCGAAGGCATGCGGCGCACCGCCGCGGCCATAGCCCGCGCCGACGCGGTCATCCTGGTCAGGGATGGGTCCATACGAGGTACGGCGAGCGACGCCCTTGCCCAAAAAGAAACGGCCGCCATGGCGCCGGGAGCGCGGCTGATCCGCGTATTAGCCAAAGCCGACCTCCCTCTCAGGCGCAAGCCCGTGGCGGGGGAACTGCCGGTTTCCGCGAAAACCGGGACGGGGCTGCCCCGCCTGACGGCCGCGCTGATAGCCGGGCAGAAAAAAATATTCAAGGACGGCGCGCAGGCCGTGGTAACTTCCGCGCGGCATTTTGCCGCGCTCTCCGAAGCCGCGCAGGAACTGGGAAAGCTCCAAGAGTTACTGGCGCGCAAGGATCCGCCCGCGGAACTGGCGGCGGAGCGCCTGCGCGCGGCGCTGGCCGACCTTGGCGGCATCCTGGGGGAAACTACGCCGGAGGAAGTGCTCGCCGGGATTTTCTCCAGTTTCTGCGTGGGGAAATAAGGACCATATGAAAGACCTTCTGCCGGTAAAACTCCTGCTCAACCCCGCGGGGGCGTTCGAGGACTTCCGCTCCGGGGCGGCAGGCTGGGGCTGGCCGGGCGCGCTGTTCGCGCTGTCCACGCTCTCCTCGGCCGCGCTGCTGGCGCTGGCGCCGGCGCAATTCCTGGCAAAATCCGCCGCCGGGCTGCCGCCTCCGGGGGGGAACCTGGGCTCGTATTTCCTCGGCGGCCTCGCCGGAGGACTGCTCTTCGCCCTGTTCTCGACCGCGCTGCTGGCCGCTTTTTCTGCGGTACTGCGGAACGGCCGGCTGATGCTGCGCGTCCCACTGCCGCCCGCGGCGGTGGCGGGCTACGCTTTTTTCTTCCTGGCGCTGCGGGCCATGCCGCAGGCCCGTCCGCTGGGCTGGCTGGCAATGCTCGCCGCGCTGGCCGCGGCCGTCTTCTACGCCCTGAAGGAAAAGGCCTTTTTCCCTGGCCTGCTGAAAATTTTCCTGGCCCTCTCCGTATTCGCGCTGGCGACGGACCTGGCCGGGGCGCTGGCGGCGCTGGCCGCCGCCCCGGAAGCCTACCAGGCGCTGGAGTACGCCGTCTCCTTTATCTCGCTGGTCTGGCTGGTGCGCGGCGTCTCCGCCTTGACGGGCCTCCCGGCGGCGCGCAGCGCCGCCGCGGCCGTACCCGCCATTCTGGGCGCGGCGGCCTTCGCGTTCTCGCTTATGGCGCTGGGCCTGCTGCCGGCGGATTATTTCCAACTGCTGCTGATGATGTAACATGGCCGATTTCAACTACCCTGCAGCCTTCGACGTCATAGTGATAGGCGGCGGCCACGCCGGCTGCGAAGCCGCCCTGGCCTCGGCGAGGCTGGGGGCGAGCACGCTGCTGCTCACGCAGGACCTGGACACGCTGGCCCAGATGTCCTGCAACCCGTCCATAGGCGGCGTGGGCAAGGGCCAGCTGGTGCGGGAAGTGGACGCGCTGGGCGGGCAGATGGGCAGAGCGGCCGACGCCTCGGCGCTGAGCTCGCAGACGCTCAACACTTCCAAGGGCGCGGCGGTGCGTTCCCCGCGCGCGCAGTGCGACAAAAAGATGTACCAGGCCGCCATGAAGCTGGCCGTGGAACGCGCGCCGGGCCTGCTGGCCGTGCAGGACGAGGCGGCGGAGATACTGACCAGGGCGGGCCGCGCCTGCGGCGTCCGGACCGCGCGCGGCACGCGCTACGCGGCCGGGGCCGTGGTGGTGACCGCGGGGACTTTCATGCGCGGCCTGATACATATAGGCCTGGACACCTTCCGGGGAGGGCGCTACAACCACCCGCCGAGCGACCTGCTCTCCAAGAGCCTGCGCGGGCTTGGCTTCAGGCTTGGCCGCCTTAAGACCGGCACGCCGATGCGCCTGCTCGCGCGCGGCATAGACTTTACCCGCTGCGAACGGCAGGCCCCCAATTCGCCGCCGGTCCCGTTCTCCCATTTTACCGGGAAGATAACCAATCCCCAGCTGCCGTGCTGGATCACCCGCACCTCCGCGCGCACCGCCGAGGTCATCCGCGGGGCGCTTCACAACTCCCCGCTTTACAGCGGCAAGATAAATTCCACCGGCCCACGCTACTGCCCTTCGATAGAGGACAAGGTGGTAAAGTTCCCTCACCACGGCGCGCACCACCTGTTTTTGGAGCCCGAAGGGTTCAACACGGACGAGTACTACGTGAACGGCCTTTCCACCAGCCTGCCGGAGGCAACGCAGCTGGAGATAGTGCGCTCCGTGCCCGGCCTGGAGAAGGCCGAGATAGTCCGCGCCGGCTACGCCATAGAGTACGATTACTCCGACCCGGCGCAGCTGGACTACACGCTCCAGACGCGCGTACTGCCGGGGCTCTTCATGGCCGGGCAGGTAAACGGCACTACCGGCTACGAGGAAGCCGCGGCCCAGGGGCTCATTGCCGGCGCCAACGCCGCGCTCCTGGCCCAGGGCAAGGAACTGATCGTCCTCCGCCGGGACGAGGCCTACATCGGCGTGATGATAGACGACCTGGTCTCCAAGGGCGTGGACGAACCGTACCGCATGTTCACGTCCAGGGCGGAATACCGGCTGCTGCTGCGCGCCGACAACGCGGACCTGCGGCTGGCGCCGCGCGCTTTGGCGCTGGGCCTGCTGCCCAAAAACCTGGAAAAAAGTTTTACGGCTTACCGCGCCGCCGTGGACGCGCTGCTGGCGGGGAAAAAACCGAAGGCCCTGCCCAGGGGACCCTGGAAACTGGCGGCGGCGCGCTTTACCGCCGCCACCGAAAAGACCTACGCGATGTACATAGAGCGCAGCCGCAAGGAAGCCGAACGCCTGAAAAAATTCGAGCACCTGCGCATCCCGGAAGATTTCGACTACGCGGCGGCCCGGGCGCTGCCCAACGAAGCCCGCCACAAACTGCAGCGCCACCGCCCAGGCACGCTGGCGCAGGCCGGGCGCGTACCCGGCGTGACGCCGGCCGACGTGCAGCTGCTCTGGGTGCTGCTGGAAAAGCGCAGGAGGGGGACAGTATGAACGACGCGGCAAAGAACGCCATCGCCGGATGGAAACTGGAACTTTCTCCCGAAGCGGCCGGCAGGCTGGAGCGTTTCGCTTCCACCCTGACGGCCGAGAACGCAGTGCAGAACCTGGTCTCCAAGAACGACGAGCCTCTGCTCTGGGAGCGCCATATCCTGGACTCGCTGGCGGCCGCGCCGCTGCTGCGCCGCCTGCTCAAGCCGGGCGCGGCCGTGGCCGACGCGGGCTCCGGCGCGGGCTTTCCCGGCTTCGTCCTGGCGGCCGTCCTGGAGGAATTCACTTTCGACCTGCTGGATTCCAGGAGCAAACGCTGCGACTTTTTGAGCCGGGCGGCGGCCGCGGTGCCGTGCGGCAACGTCCGGGTATCCCAGCGCAGGGTAGGCGAAGGCGGCAAGGACGCGGGGCGCCGGTACGCCGCCGTGACCGAAAGAGCCATGGGACAACTTGAAAACATACTGCCTCAATGCTTAAATATACTGACCAAGGGCGGGGTGTTCCTGGCTTGGCAGAGTTCCGCCCAGTTGGCGGCTAACCGGCCCGCCGTGGAAGCGGCCGTAAAAAGATCCGGCGCGGAGCTGATAGAGACTTTCAACTACCGCCTGCCCGTCGAGACCGAAGACAGGCACATATTAGTTTTTAAGAAAGTGGGAAAGTAGCAGGGGCCGGACGGGTAGTTGCCCCGAACGCCCGTTGGGGAAGGGGGGCCCCGCCATAAATTCCCAAGGCGGGGGGGAACCGCGCAACGGTTCCCTGCAGTCCGGGCGGGCGGGACAACTACCCGCCCGGTCCAGAGAGAAAAGGAACTATGCACATACTGAACTTCTACTTCACGCCGTTCGCCGTCATCCTCATCCTGTTCGCCATCTTCTTCTCCGAACCCGAACCCGGCGTCACGCGCATGAGCTTTGCCATCCTCGGCGCCGCCTTCGCCGCCAACTGGTGGCTCAACCGCAACACCTACCGCTTCCTGCGCTGGAGCCGCCACATCCGCGCCCTCACCGTCTGGCTCAACCTCGCCGTCAGCGCCACCCTGTTCTACCTGCTGTCCGCCTACTGGGCCCCGATGTGGCTGCTCTTCCTCACCGCGCCCGCCGCCTCCGCCCTGTACATGAAGAAATGGCAGGTTTTGCTGGTCTCGCTGGTCTCCGCCGGACTGATGGTCGGCCTCTATTACGCGCGCAGCCTCGCCTACGGCGACGGCGGCGGCATGGGCACCCAGCTCTGGGGCATGGCCGGCACCCAGGCCGTCTTCATAGTCTTCTTCTCCATGTTCACCGCGGCGATGGCCGAGATGATAATAAAGGTAAGGGACTCGATGCGCTAGACGCGGCCGGCCGCCGGCCGGGCAACGATGGACATACTTTCCAAACTGCGGGTGGTCTTCTGGGGCCTGGTAATAGGGCTCTGGGGCCTTTTCATGTACCAGTACATGGACGCGGACAACGGTTCGCTGCGCAGTATCATGGTAGGGAAGAATCCGTTCAGCGCGCCGCCGGACGCGGCCGCGGTCCTGAAGCGCAACCTGGCCCGCCCCCAGCCGCCCGTGCCGCAGCAGCCGCCGGCCGGACTTACGCCGCAGCCCCAAAGCTCGCTGAACCTGGTGCGCAGCGATTCCGCCATTAAGGACATAGTCTCCCCGTGCTCCATGCCGGACCGCTCTCCCGTAGACAAACCTTCCGCTCCCGGAGCCGGCGAAGGCGCGGCGCAATACCCGCAGGA
>JACRER010000048.1 GCA_016234365.1 Elusimicrobiota bacterium
GCAAAAGCACCGTGTCCGTTAATTTCGCCGCGCTGCTCGCCGCCAAGGGCCTGCGCACCGGCCTGCTGGATATAGACATCCACGGCCCGTCCGTGGCCAGAATGACCGGGCAGGAAAACAAACCGCACGGCTCCGACGGCGCGTTCATAGATCCCGTGGAGGCCGCGCCGAACCTTAAGATAGTTTCCATGGGCTCGCTGATGCGCGGCAGCGATACGCCGCTCATCTGGCGCGGGGCGCTTAAACTGGGGGTGCTCAAGCAGTTCCTGTCCGACGTGCGCTGGGGCGACCTGGACGCGCTGGTGATAGACGCTCCGCCCGGCACCGGCGACGAGCCTTTGACAATCTGTCAGCTTATACCCGAGATGACCGGCGCGGTGGTGGTCACCACCGGGCAGGAGGTGGCGCTGCTCGATTCCCGCAAAGCGGTTAATTTCCTGAAGGCGGTCGGGGTCCCGGTGCTTGGCGTGCTTGAGAACATGGCCGCGTTCTGCTGCCCGCATTGCGCCAAAGAGATAAACCTTTTTAAATCCGGCGGCGGCGCGCGCGCCGCGCGCGACCTGGGCGTGCCGTTCCTCGGTTCGGTGCCGTTCGACGCGGCCATGGTGGACGCCGGCGACGCCGGGCGGGCCTACGTAGTAGACGCTCCTTCGGCCCCGGCCGGGGTCGCGCTCAGGGCGGCCTGTGAAAGGGCGCTGCAAGAGGCCGCCCGGTGACGGCGCTGCTGCTTTCCTGGCTGTTCCTCTGCGCTCCGGTTTGGGCGGAGTTCAAACCGTTCGGCCAGAGCGCCCAGGCCCAGGCGCCGGACCTCAGTTTCTGCGCGCAGGGTAAAATGCTGGTCTTTACCGGGGATTGTTCCCCCTCCGCCTCGAACAAGGACGCGATAGGCCCCAAGGCCTGTTCCGACGTCTCGGCCGTGCTGGGCAGCGCCCTGCCCGTGCTTTACCCTAATACGCAGCTGGAGAACTACGCGGACCTCACGCCCGAAGAAGTGATGCAGGCCCTGATGCGGCCTAACGTGCTGGGTTTTTTCTTTATCGGGCGCGGCGACACCAAAGGCGCCTTTATTACCGGCCCCGAAAAAGGAAAGGTCTATCCCAATGTCGCGGCCTGCCTTTCGGCCTTCGAACTGTTTGGCGGGTTCACCTCGCATAGCCGTTATTCCCCCGCCTTGGCCGCCCCGGCGGCGGCCAGGGGAAAGGTGCTGGCCCGTACCGAGCTCGTCTATGGCGGCGCGGGGGCCGCGCCGGAATCCTGGGCCAAACTTTGCAAACCGAAATGGAGCCTGGTCTACCCCACGCGCACTTTCGCCGGGCGCATGAAAGGCGACGCGCTCAAACTTTCCGCGCTGCTGCAGGAGGAAAAACGCAAGCACGTCCTTAAGACGCTTTCCGCCATCTGCGATAACTGCCCCTCCCATGTGGCCGCCGGGGACGAACTGGCCCGGCTCTGCCCGCCCAATTCCGACGTCTGCAAACTGCGCAAGATCACCCCGGGCTCGGAGGAATTCATCCTTAAGAATTACTGCGCCGCGCTGGCGCCGGTTACCGCGCGCTAGCGCCGGCGGCACGCCCCCGTGGCGCGGAGATGTCACTGTATCTTTTGGCGGAATTAACTATAATCTGAAGTAACTATGGCGAAGATCATCCACACGGCGGACCTGCACCTGAAAGACGGCGATGAAAAACCGTACTGTTTCGCCGTCCTCGACGAGATAATAGCTCTGGCGCTCTCCGAGGGCGCCAACTACCTGGTGATAGCGGGAGACCTGTTCGACTCCTTTTCCGATTTCGAGGCGCTGCGTAAAGAGGTCTGCCTCAAACTCGAGCCGCTGGCCAAGGCCGGCTGTGAGACCGTGTACATCCCCGGCAACCATGAGGCGCTTGGCGGTTCCGCGAACCTTGCCGCGTACAACCTGGACCCGCTCAGGTTCTACGCCAGGCCCCCCTTCGCCATACTGGACGGCGGCGGGGTGGAATTCCTCTGCGTGCCGCACGCGGAGAGTTATGACGGCTACCGCGAGTGGAATGTTCCCGCCAAAAAGCCGGGGGTTACCCGCGTGGCGGTCATTCACGCCCTTAATTCCACCATCTATACCGGACCGGACCCGGAGGCCGAAGCCCGGGCCGGGGTGGTGGACGACGATTTCTTCGCGCGCTTCTCCGTAGACTACGCGGCCATGGGCCATGTGCATTCCGGCCGGCAGCAACTGCTGGGCGGGGCCATAGTCTGCTATCCAGGCTCGCCGAGGGTCTGGCGGGCCCACCCCAAAGAAGCGGGCCCCAAGTCCGTCTGCTTTGTGGATACAGGTTCCGCCCCGGTGACCGTAGCCGCGCTTGAACTTAAGTCGGCCGGGCAATATAAGGAATATACCCTGCCGCTGGGCCTGGATGGCGCGCCGGACCCTGCCGCGGCGGATAAGGTAGAGGCCGGCCTCTCCCCGCTGGACCTGGTCTGCGTTACCCTGACCGGCCTGGTGGAGGACGAGCACGCGGCCGCGGCGGCCGCGAAGACGCTTGAAGAACGCCTCTCCGCCAGGGCCCGCCGCGTCCAGGTGAAGACCGATACCTCCGTGGCCGCGGAAATTTCCGGCAACAGCCTGGTCCGGGCTTTCCTTTCCGAGCTGGAAAAAGCCAAACCCGCCGACGGACAGGGCGAAGATTACCGCGCCTGGCTGCTGGCCCGGCAGTACGGCCTGGAAGCGCTGGCGCTCCGCCTAGGGGAGGGCAAATGATCCGCACCCTCTCGCTGAGCACCTTCGGGAAATTCTTCCGGCGCGAACTGCGCTTTTCCCCGTTCACCGTAGTGACCGGCCCCAACGAGGCCGGCAAGACCACGGTTTTCGACGCCCTCTTTGACGCGCTTTGCGCCGAGTCCCGCAACGAAAAGCGGGTCAGCTGGAGGCGGCTGGCCGAGCGTTACGGGGCGCTGCGCAAGGCCGTATTGACCTGGGAAGAAGGTTTTGTCCCCCTCTCGTTCGATTACGCCGAGTTCCTTGAGATCTTCGCCATCCGCGCGGGAGATACCAGCGTTAATTCCGCCGGGTCCGGCTCCTGGCGGACCGCGGCGGAGGCCCGCCTGCTTACCGCGGGGCTTAATCCGGAACAGCTGGCCGCGGAACTGGCCGATAAGGCCGAGAACTTCCGCAAAGATTCCCCGCAGGCCAGGATAAAGAAACTGAAAGAGCTCGTAAAGGAAAGTTCGGCCGTCGCGGCCGAGCTTAAAACCAGGCGCGACCTTATCCTTGGCGGAGAGGCCGAACTGGCAAAGCTGGAGGCGGCGAAGCAGGCGAAGGCCCTCGAGCTGGAGGGTAAGGCCGGGGAGGCTCATGCCCTCAAAACTTCCATCGAGGAACTTGCCGGGGCCTGCAGACTGGCCGCCGCTAACGCCGGGATAAAGCTGCTGCGCGAACATAAGGAAGCCGCCGACGCCCTGGCCGCCATGGCGATGTACGCAAAAAACGAGCTGCCCGCTTACCAGGCCATCCGGCTGGAACAGCTTGAAAAGGAAAAGACAGCGGCTTCTTCGGAGGCCGTCCTGAAGGGCAGGCAGGCCGCCCTGGCCGCTGCCAAGGCCGCGGTGGAACAACTTGACGCCCGCGAGCAGGACCTGAAGAACCAGAAGGACCTGGCCGAGGCCCTGTTCGGAAAACTTAACGCTTTCACGTCGGAGCCGGAACTCCTGGAACTTATCGTGGACCAGAAAATGCGCCGCGGGATCTGGGCGGCCGGAGCCGCGCTGGCCCTCTTCGTGGCGTTCTCCGGCGGGAATATTTTCGCTTACATCGCCGCCGCCGCTATAGCCGGGGCGGGCGCCTGGGTGGGCCTGAAGCTTTCGGTAAAAGAACGCTTCGTGGGCCACAGCCCGGAAGCCAACCGGCAGTTCCTGGCCGGCCTGGCCGCGGAAGCCTCCGGGGTTTTTACTGAAACTTTCCAGCCGCAGAACCTGGACGAGGCGCGGGCCTTTTTCGCCAAGGTTTCGGCGGACTATGCCGCCGCCGGGGAAACCCTGGCGGCGAAGTCCATGGAGGCAGGCGACCTGGACGCGGCCGCCGCCATGGACGGGCGCAATCTCGAAGACGCCAAAGCGGCCTCGGAGAAAGCCGCCGCGGCCGCCGCCGCCTGGCTTAAGGCCAGGGGCTGCGGTACCGAAGAGGAATACCGGGAGAAACTGGCCGCCTACGACAAGCAGGCCGCGCGCGCGGCAAATTTAGGGGAAGCGCTGAAAATAGCCAGGGACCGCAATAACGTCTCCGACGACGAGGAACTGCGGGAGAAACTGTTCGCCGACCGGGAAGACCTGGGCGAGCGCAGGAAACTCGACCCTAAAAAAGCCAACGAGGCGGAATTGGAAAAACTCAAGTCCCGGGTCCCCCTCCTTTCCGAAGAGGTCCATGCCATAGAGGCGGCCCTCGGAGAGCTGGATAAGTCCCTGGGCATCGCCAGGGCCGCTTCCGGAGCCAGGCTTGAAGGCCTGCCCGAGAGCATAAACCGCGCGGAGACGGATATAGCCGCGGCCGGGGAAGAGATAGCCGCGCTCGAACTGCAGATAAAAGGTTATACGCTCGCCGCCGGGATCTTCAGGCAGCTCTCGGCGAGCTCGGCGCTGGCTTTCGACGCGCTGGGTCGCGAAGTTTCCTGCACGCTGGCGGGGCTTATGCCCGCGCCGGTGGTGGAGTTCCAGGCTTTCGACGCGCTTACGGCCAAGGTCGGGGACGCTACCGGCGGCCTGCGGCAGGTAGAGCACCTCTCTTCCGGCACGCGGGACCTGTTCATGCTGGCGGCGCGGCTCACCATGGCGAAAAAGGCCCGCACCGGCCCCGGCGGCCTGGCTCATGCCCTGCTGGTGCTGGACGAGCCTTTCTACACGCTGGACGCGGCCCGCACGCGCGCGGCCCTCAAATTGCTGGCGGATTTCCACGCCCAAACCAAGTGGCAGATAATAATCCTGACCAAGGACCCCGCCGTGGCCGCGATAGCCAAGGGGATAGAGGGCCTCGGTGCGGCGGAGCTGGACCTCGCTGAAGAACCGAAGTGATCAGGCGCGCGCCGCCCGGTAAGCGCGCAGCGCTTCCGGGAACGGCGACAGCACCCTTTCCAATACGCCTTTGCATTCAGAAATGGCCGTGCCGTAGTTCGTGATCGGCACGCCGGCGGCCTTGGCTTTGCCCATCCGGTTGAGGATCTCCGTGCGCGTCAGCATGCAGCCGCCGCAATGCACGGCCAGCTTGTAGGCGGAAAGGTCCGCCGGCAGGTCGCGGCCCGAGAAAGTGTCTATTGAAAGTTCTCCCTTCACAGTTTCCCTGAGCCAGCGCGGCAGTTTCACGCGGCCGATGTCGTCCTCGATGGCGTGGTGGCTGCAGGCTTCCAGCACGGCGATCCTATCGCCGGGGCGCAGGCCGCGGATGGCCGCGGCGCCGGCGGCGTAGGCGGCCAGGTCGCCTTTGAACCGGGCGAAGAGGATGGAGAAGGTGGTGCACGGAACTCCCGGAGGCGTGTGAGCGACCATGAAGTCCACCACCTGCGAGTCGCAGACCACCAGCGCCGGCGGCTCTTTGAGCGAGGCGAGAGCCCGGGGGTACTCGTGCTCGCGGCAGGTAAGCGACAGGACGCCGTGGTCCAGCAGGTCGCGCATGGCCTGTACCTGCGGCAGGATGATACGCCCCTTTGGGGCCTCTTTGTCTATCGGGATTATCAGTACTACGGTCTGGCCGGGCTTGACCAGGTCGCCAAGGATGGCTTTGGGTCCCGCGGCCGGGGCGCTGAGTTTCAACAGGCGTTCTTTAACTTGGGCCACCGCCTTTTCCCTCAAACCTTTGGAGATAGCGGAACATAGCACCGGTTCTATTCCCCGGGTTTTCAAGGCCTCTTCAAGTTCCGGGGACGGGCCGGCGATGTCCGTCTTATTCACCAGCACTATAAGAGGGATGTTCTTTTCCTTGGCGGCGGCTGCGATGCCGTCCTCGCATTCCCCCCAGCCGGAAGGCTCCACTATGAGCAGCGCCACGTCGGCGCGGTCGAAGATGCGGCGGGCGCGCTCCGTGCGCAGGTCTCCCAGCTGGCTCTTGTCGTCCAGGCCGGCGGTGTCCAGGAAGACCACGGGGCCTACCGGCAGCAGCTCCATGGATTTTTCCACTACGTCGGTGGTGGTGCCGGGTACGGGGGAGGTGATGGCTACGTCCTGGCCGGCGAGCATGTTGAGGACGCTGGACTTGCCTACGTTGGTGCGGCCGAAGATGGCTATCTGCAGGCGCATGGATTTTGGTGTGGTGTTCATAGAAAGTTCCTTGCTCTTGCCGGCCCCTGAGAGCTCCTAACTGACTCCATTCCTTAAACTGTGGCCGAAGCCTTCGGCGCGGGTGCGGCCGAGCGAGGCCAGCATGGCGTCCACGCAGTCGGCGCACTGCTCCGGGGCTTCGGAGGTGCAGATCTTGCCGGGGTAGAGGCTGTAATCCACGCGGTGCTGCGTGGGGCTGATGTTGGGCATCAGCACGTTGGCGCCGCAGCGCAGGGCTTTCTGGCGGCCCTGGGGGTCGATGCTGCCAATGGCGGTGGTGGCGGGGATGTGGGTGGTCCTGGTTACTATGCGGGTGAGGGCCACCATGCGCAGGGCGGCGTCCAGCGTGCCGCTGCCGGCGCGGCCGAGCGGCGTATCCGGGTTGGCTATGAAGGGGCCGATGCCGACCATATCCAGGTCGAGGCGTTTGAAAGTGAGTATGTCTTCGGCCATGCTTTCGGCCGTCTGGCCGGGCAGGCCGGCCATTACTCCGGAGCCCACCTGGAAGCCGGCTTCTTTCAGCCAGGCCAGGCAGCGCAAGCGCTGGTCGTAATCCGAGTCGGGCTTGAGCAGGCTGAAGAGCTTGCGGTCGGAGGTCTCGAAGCGCAGCAGAAAGCGGTCCGCTCCGGCGGCGCGCAGCATTTTATACGCTTCCCTGCTGTGCTCCCCTACGGAGAGGGTGATGGCGAGGCCGGTCTCTTTTTTAACGCGCGCCACTATGGCGGCCAGTGCCGCGGCGCCGTAATGAGGGTCTTCCCCGGACTGCATGACCACGGTCTTGTACGCCAGGCGCGCGGCGGTGCGGGCGCAATCAAGGATCTCGTCGGGCGACAGGCGGTAGCGCCGCACTTTAGTGTTGGCGGCCCGGATGCCGCAGTAGTGACAGCCGCGGCGGCAGTAGTTGGAGAACTCTATAAGGCCGCGCAGATGGACGCCGTCGCCAACGTTCTCGCGGCGCACCTTGTCCGCCAGCGCAAAGATGGGCGCCGGGTCCGTGTCCGGCGAGAGGGCCTCAATCAGTTCTTTCTTGGTCATAAGGCTCATGTATGCTGTGCCAAGGTGTCGACCCGTTCAGAAGCACAAGTCCCTTTCGCCGCCCTCGATGCGGGCGTAGTAAGCCTCCAGCAGCTTCACCGTCTCCGGCGGGAAATGGGCCGAGCGTTCGCGGATCTCGCGGATCTCGCGCTTTATGAGCTTCTCGCCCTTGGCCTGGGTGGCAGGCGAAGCGAAATCGTCGAGCCATTCCCGGAACGTGAGCACGGCGTTGAGCTTGCAGAAGCGCGACTCCTTGCCGGACTTCAGCAGCTTCATGATGTGGTCGCCGGTGCGGCCGCAGCGGTAGCCGGATGTGCAGAAGCTGGTGATGTGGCCAAGGTCGGCCAGCTCGCCTATCACCTCGTCGAGACTGCGCGTGTCGCCTAGTATGAACTGCTGGCGGTCCGCCTCCTGCGAGCCATAGCGCTCGGAATAGGCGCCAATGCCAATGCGGGTGCTGGCGTCGCGCTGGGTACACATGCCTATTACTTCGCGGATGGTCTCGGGGCGTTCGCGGGCGGTGACTATCATGCCGGCATAGGGGACGGAGAGCCGCAGCACGGCCACCAGCTTCTTGAAGTCCTTGTCCGAAACGTTCTTCAGGCTGTCGGCCGGCAGGCTGGTGCCGTCGGCGTTCTCCAGGCGCGGGAACGAAATGGTATGCGGCCCTATGCCGAAGCGGGCCTCCAGTTCGCGCGCGTGCGCCACCAGGCCCAGCACCTCGAACTTCCAGTTCGGGTTCAGGCCGAACAGCGCGCCCAGCGCCACGTCGTCGATGCCGGCCTTGAAGGCGCGGTGCATCACGTAGAGGCGCCAGCGGTAGTCGGCCTTGGGCGTGCCGCCGGGGTGCAGCCTGGCGTAGAGTTCCCGGTCGTAGGTTTCCTGGAAGACCTGGTAGGTTCCTATGCCGCCGGCCTTGAGGACTTTAAGGTCCTCCACGCTCATGGGTGCGGCGTTCACGTTGACGCGGCGTATCTGGCCGTAACCCTTGCGGGTGGGCACCTTGACGTCGTAGATGGTCTTCATGGCCTCGGCAATGTACTGCGCGCCGGTGGCAGGGTGCTCGCCGGTCACGAAGATGATGCGCTTGTGGCCTATGCGGCCGGCGAGGGCTTCGGTCTCGGCCTTGATCTCGGGCATCGTAAGTTTGCGGCGCACGGCGCCGGAGTTGCCGGTGCGGAAGCCGCAGTAGAGGCAGTTGTTGACGCAGAAGTTGGACGCGTAGAGCGGGGCGAAGGTGATGACGCGGTTGTCGTAGACCTTGTTCTTTACGTCGCGGGCGGCTTGGCAGATCTCTTCGAGCAGGGCCGGGTCTTCGACGGCGAGGAGGGCGGCGGTGTCTTCTGGCGGCAGGGCTTCGGATACCTGCAGCGCGCGGGCGATTATCTCTCTTACGCGGGCGGCGGTGGGCGCGGGGGCTGCGAGGGCTGCCTTGAGGGCGTTGTCGTCTATGAAGTCTTTGCCGTCCTTGAGGTAATCGGCATAGGTTTCTGCGTTAACGGTTACTGTCTGCATAAGAAGGCCTCCTGGGGTTCGCGGTTGGCCGCAATTCATCCGCAAACCCGGACTGCAGGGAACCGTTGCGCGGTTCCCCTCCAACCGCTGCTGCGGTCGGAGCCTCCCCTCCCCAACGGGCGCTCGGAACAACACCCCGGCCGCCCCTAACAAGCCCATGTTCCCCGGCACCGAAGATACTATA
>JACRER010000049.1 GCA_016234365.1 Elusimicrobiota bacterium
ATTACCAGCACGCTGTTATTGGAATGCAGGTCTATTGCCGAGTATAATTTCATACAAGTCCCCTCCTTAGCTGTTTGTAATTGCTTCTAGACAAAGCAATGTTACAAACTGCGGGAGGGGACCCTCTATATGATTATCGGGGTAAAAAAAGAAGTTTTTGGGGCTAGTCGAGGATGTCGGTACGGCGCAGCAGATCCGTATTGTTGCGCAGCCAGCGGCGGTGCGCCTTGTAATCGGGGCAAGCCGCCAGCACGTGCGCCCAGAACGCGCGCGAATGGTTCATTTCGCGCAGGTGGCAGAGCTCGTGGATAACCACGTAATCCAGCGCCTCGGGCGGCGCGGCCGCCAGCCGCCAGTTGAAATTAAGATTGCCGCGGGCGGAACAGCTGGCCCACATGGAGCGCTGGTTCTTTATAAAAATTTTCTTGTACTCCAGCCCCAGCGCCGCCGCCCAATGCGCCACGCGCGAATTAATTAATTCCCGCGCCCGGCGCTTCTGCGCGGGGGTGGGCCCGGGTGCGCGCGCGCGCCGCACCCGGCGGTAATACAGGCGCGGCTGCGGGAACACCTCCGGCAGGTCGCCGGCCAGCGTGCGCAGAAAATCCTTAACGTCGCGGCAGACGCGAGCCACGCTCACGGCGCCCCCTTTATAACCGCGGCGTCGTCGGGGTATTTGGCCAGCCAGTGCCGCAGGTCCAGTTCCACGGCATCCTGCACCAGCTGGTCGAAGGCGGCGCGCTTTATGCGCCCCGTGCGGGCAAAGCGCGCGGCTGCGGCCTGGGCCAGCGCGCGCCCGGCCAGGTAGACGAAATTATGAAAAGGCAGCTCCGGGTTAAACAGCCGCTCCGAGCGCAGCCAGAACAGCGCTTCCAGGGGAGGCTCGTTAAACCACTCGCGGAAAATGCGGTCCTCGGCGGCTTCCAGCTTTTCTAGCGTCAGCGCGCCGCGTTTTGCGGCTGGCACGGAGTATTCTTCCAGTTCCAGCACCGCCGGCGTAAGCAGCCCGTCTAATACGCGCTGCTCCAGCCGCCCCAGCCGCAGCGCCTCGCGGTCGCGGCCCGCGGCCTCGAGCCGCCGCCAGGCCAACTCTTCAAAAAGCTGGCTGAAATATTCGGCGAAGACAATATTGAAAGGTTTGCCCGGCGCCAGCCGCCGCGCGTAAGCGCAGTGCAGCGCGTGGCCAAATTCGTGCGCTATAACGGGGATCTCCTGGGGGCGCGGGTTCTTAAAAGACGCCGGCAGGTACACCAGTTCGCTATTGGCGCCCTCGGGCGTTACGCAGCGCGGCTCGGCGCCTTCAAAAAGCAAACGCCCGGAACCGGCAAGGTCGCGCACAAAATCCCGCCCGCCTTCTAACACGCCTTCATAAACCGCCTCTATTTCTTTTACAGCGGCTTCAAAAGTAACCGGCTCGCCGGCATCCGGCAGCCGCGCCCACAAGTCGCAATAGCGGAAACCGTTGGCGCCAACCAAAGCCGCCTTGGCCTCCAGTTCTTTTTGCAGACCGGCGCGCTTTCCCGCCAGCGCCTTCAAGAGCGGCGCAGAGTCCACCACAAAAACGTCCGCCACGGAACTTGCGGTTTTTTCGCGCCCGGCCAGGACCAGCGCGGAGCAGCCTTCGGCGCGGAAAGGCCGCCAACCGCCGCACAATATTTTCCAGATATTTTTGCGTTCGGCCGCGTTGGTGCCGCGCAGCACGGAAATAATGTCCGCGGGCCCAAGCCGCCGCCCGTCGGCGCCGTACTGGCGCACCCGGGACTTGAGGCGCAGATATTGGGAAAAAGCTTTTTCGGGAGCGGGCATTAACTGTCCTGCAGGCGGCGCAGCTCGCGGTCGGTGTCGCGCAGGCGCAGCGCCTCCACCGTGGCCAGCCGCTGGTAAAAAGCCGTGCCCACCACGGGGTTGCGGCCCACGATCTCGTCGAAAGCGGCCCGGCTGATAACGTAAAGGTCCGTGTCCTTGAGCGCAATGGCGTCCGCCGTGCGCGGCGTGCGGTTAAGGAACGCCACCTCGCCAAAAAAGTCGCCCGGGCCGAACACGGCCAGGTGGTGGGCGCGGTGCGTGCTCTTGAGCGGCAGCACCACCCGCACCTCGCCGCGGCGGATAAGGAACAGCTCCGAGCCGTGGCCCTTGCGCGAGAAGATCTGCTTGCCGGCTTCCACGCGCAGTTCTTTAAACACCACGCGCAGGTCCGCCAGGGACATTTCGTCCATCTCGCGCATAAAATCTATTTCGGCCAGGTCCAGCATCTCGCCGTAATACAGGCGCTTTATGCCGGCCTCTTCCAGAATGCTGTTCTCCGCCCATTCCAGCGCGTCGTGCAGCGTTTCGAACACGCGGCCCGTGCCGGTGCGGTGCGCCAGTCCCAGCTGTTTAAAATAACCAAGCAGGTCGCGCCCGGTGGGCAAACTGGCCGGCAGATGCGAGAACACCATGGCGCCGCCGCGCTCGGTCATGCGCTCGGCCACCTGCTCCAGCATGTGCACGGCGGTAAAGTCCACGGACGTAACGCGGCGCATGTCCATAATAAGCCGCTTGCACACCAGCAGGTCCGCCTCGATCTCGGAAAAAAGCTGGTCCGTGGTGCCAAAGAAAAGCGACCCCTGCAGCTCCACCACCAGGGTTTCGCCGCCGCGCTCGGCCAGCACCGCGCGCTCGCGCGGCAGGCGCTGCTGCTTGGAAGAAATTTCAAGCCCGGTGGCCTTGCGGCGGATCACGTTGCTCTTCATCTGCTCGCGGATGAACAGCAGCATGGAAAGCGCTATCCCCACGCCGGCGGCCGTAACCAGGTCCGTAACCAGCGCCGTGCCGGCCACGGACAGTACCACCGCAAAATCCAGCATGGTGCTGCGCCGCAGGGCCAGCTTAACGGTGGCGCGGTCTATCATGCGCGACCCCACCACCATCAGGATGCCGGCCAGCGCGGCCAGGGGTATGCGCCCTATGGCGGGGCCCAGCACCAGCGCCGTAACCAGCGCAAAGCCGCCCGCAAGCACCCCGGCCATGCGCGTAACCCCGCCGCTGGCCAGGCTTACCATGGTGGCGCCCATGGTGCCCGCGCCAGGCATGCCGCCCAGCAGGGCGGAGGCGATATTGGCAATGCCCTGCCCGCGCAGCTCGCGGTTAGAATCGTGCCGCGAGCGCACCACCGTATCCGTTACCACGCAGGTTTTTAAAGTGTCTATGGAAAGCAGCACCGACAGCGTAAGCGCCGGGCCCACCAGTTCCCGCAGTTCGGGCATGGTAAGCCCGCGCAGGCCGGCCAGGTTGCCAGTCACGCCGTGCCAGATGGCGGCGGGGCTGGTGGAAATGGCGCCTATCACGAACGGGTTGTTGTGCATGGCCAGCAGCTGCGGCTGGAAGATGCCGGCGAGGAAATGCGTTACAACGCCGGCGCCCAGGCCCATTATGGCCGCGGGCACGCGCCGGGTTATGCGCGGGGCCAGCACGCCAACCGTCATGGTGACCACGGCCACGGTAATGGCCGGCCACTGCCAGGTGGAAGGCAGCAGCAGCCCCACAAACGGATCCGCGTCCTTCTGCAGCCCCAAAAACGGCACTATCTGTTTGAGGATAATAAGCAGGCCCACGCCGCTCATGTAGCCCGTCACCACGGGGTAAGGAATATATTTAATAAGGCGGCCGCCGCCCACCGCGCCGTACAGCGCCTGCAGCGCGCCGGAGAACAACCCCACCAGCGCCAGCGAAGCTATAACCTGCGCCGGCGTGCCGCCCGCGGCAATAAGCCCGGCGCAAAGCGCGCCCATAACGGCCGCGGCGGGCGCGCAAGGCGCCGAAATTATACGCGGCGCGCCGCCCAGCGACGGCGCTATTAACCCTATAGCCACGGCGCCCAGCACGCCGGCCAGCGCGCCGGCGCCGGCGTAGCCCGGCCCCAGCGGCGCGTACATGGCCACGCCAAAAGCCAGGGCCGAAGGCAGCGCCACCAGCATGGCCGCCAGCGCGCCGCCCGCGTCGGCCCAGTTAAATTTCCCTTCAGAGGCGGCGGTCCCGCCCGGAGTCATCATGGTTGAAAGTTTACAAAATTATTTTAACAACCCGCGGCGCGCAACGCGGCTATTACCGGAATGTCCGCGCTGGAAAGATCGTACTTATCCAGGTCCGCCAGCGTAACCCAGGCCAGCTGGTCGTGATCCACCGGCTTAAAGTCCCCGGCCACGTGCCGGGCGCGGTACACCAGCAGTTCTATTTTGGCGTGCTTGTATTCAAAAACGCTCGAGCACACAAAGGCGCCTATCTCCGTATCCACGCCGAACTCTTCCGCAAGTTCGCGGCGCAGGCAAACCTGCGGCGTTTCGCCCGGCTCCAGTTTGCCGCCGGGGAATTCCCATTTGCCGGCCAGGGCCGCGCCGGGCTTGCGCCGCGCAAGAAGTATCCTGCCGCCTTTTTCCAGTACCGCCGCCGTGACCTGTTTCATATAACCACTTGTAACCGCGCCCCGCAGAAGATAAACTTTATGTATGCCTTTCCTACCCAGACTGCGCTGCCCCGCCTGCGGCAGAACCATACACGGCATAGACGCCAAAGTAGTGCCGCCCGCTGAAAAATACGAAGACTGCCTGCGCCGCTGCACCCGGTGCCACATAGGCGCCAGCAACGCCAAGAACCCGGCCAAAGTAAGATTTATCCAGGGCCCCAAGCCCGCCGCGCCCGCAGAGCCGCCCCCGGCCGAGCAGCCGCCGCCGGTCCCGCAACCGGGCTCCGCGGAACCTACGCAGGGATCTTAAGCACGCCCCGCTTCTTTAATTCCCAAAAACACTTGGCCGTGGCGGCCACGTCGGCCGCAGCGTTGTGCGCACCGCCAAAATCTTCCTTGAACAGCTTGCTGTGCAGCTCTATAAGCTTGGGCCATTTATAGCCGCGCGGCCCGGGGATGGCGCAGTACTCCGTGCTGCCATGCATGGTGCAGATCTTGGTAATGCCGGCGGGCAGGTCCGGCATTTTATTGCGCAAAAACTCCGCCCCCATTATTTTTTCGTCGAAACTCATGTTATGAGCCACCAGGTATTTGGCCTGGTCCAGCAGCGCCTTGAATTCCCACAGTACTTCCAAAAGGTCACGCCCTTCTTTAAGCGCGCGCTCCGTGGTAATGCCGTGTATCCTGGCCGACTCGGCGGGGATGGTGAACCCCACCGGTTTAATTAAAGTGTTCACCGAAACAAGTTCGCCGCCCTCCGCGTCGAAGGCCATATAAGCCAGCTGCACCAGCCGCGGCCAGTTGCCCAGGTCCGTAACCGGCGCGTTCCAGCTGCGCGGCAGGCCGGTTGTCTCCGTGTCAAAGAACAGGTACGCCGGCCGCACCGGCGCGTCCGCAAAAAGATTCAGTTGCAAAGGATCGTTGATAGTCATTAGAGGTGTTTATGCGCGGCAGGATGCGCAAGGTGCTCATGTATCCACATTTTAATTATGGCCTGCCTGGAAACATTAAGCTTAAGGGCCTCGTCGTCCAGGCGCTTGATCATCCAGACCGGGAAATCTACGTTAACCCGCTTAACCACAACGGCTTTCTTAAAATCCAGGAACCCGGAAATATCCTCGCCGCGTTCGAATTTAAGATCGAACTCCCGCACGGAAAGCCTCCCGCGCGCTCTCGCTTTATTACCCGAGGTATTTTTCATAAATTCCCACCCACTTCTTGTCCGCTTTGTGACAGCTGATTACCCGGGTTGCGCCGCGCCTGACGGCAAAGATAGCCACATAAACCCTGCCGCGCAGTTTACCCAATATCGCAAAACGGCTTTCTCCGGTAACGTTCCTGGCCGGGATAATTACATGCGCCGCCCGCCACAGATTGCGCGCCTCATGCAAGGTAACCCCGTGCCGCGCCTCGTTTAGCCCGCTTTTACGCGGATCATGCTCAAAATGCGCTTTCATAATAGTATAACAGTTATACCAGATTAATCAAGTCCAATGCCCACAAGGGTGTTTGTATGCCCCCGCCAATAAATAGCATAGCAGGCCACCCCGACAACGTACTGTCGGGGTGGCTCACGGCTTTACGGATCAGCGGCGGCTAATTGCCGCTGTATTTTTTAAAATCGGCCAGGGCGCCGCGCGCGGCGCCGGCTATGGGGTCCGCCGCGGCCCGGGGATCGAGCAGGCAAAGGTACAGCCAGTCACCCACCGCTTCGGCGCGGTTGCCGCAGGCCGTATGGCAGTCGTAGCGGCGCTTGTAGGCCTCGGCGTTGGCGGGCTCAAGTTTTATGAGCGAATTCAGGTCTTTCAATTCCCGTTTGTCGTCCCCGGCCTGCAAATAAGCCAGGCTGCGCCAGTTGTAGGCCTCGGCGCAGTCCGGGTCCAGCTGCAGCGCGTGCGACAGGTCCTCAATGGCCTCAGCCAGCCGCGCGGCCCCTTGCGGTTTCTCGGCAATGTAGGAAAGCAGCTTGCCCCGCTGCAGGTAATACTCCGGCGCCTCGGGCTCCAGCTCCAGGGCCCGGGAAATATCTTCCATGGCCTGGTGGTGATCGCCCTGGCTGGTATAGATCTGGCTGCGCATGTAATACGCCTCGGAGCAGTCCGGGTCCGCGGCCACTATCTCGCCCAAGGCTTGCAGTGCCTTGGGGGTGTCCCCCAGTTCGTCAAAAGCCATGGCCCGCCAGTACATGGCCTCGCTGTCTTCCGGGTTCAACTCCAGGCATTTGTCGAAAGCCTCAATAGCCTGCGCCCAACTGCCCTTGTCTATCTGAATGATGCCCAAACCGTACCAGGCCTCGTTGTTATTGGAGTCCAGGCTTACCGCCAGCCGGGCGTCCGCCAGGGCCAGCTGCAGCTCCGGTTTGCGGCCAAAGGCGGCAAGCCAGGCGTCATAAGCCTCTTCGCCGGAAGGTGCGCGCCCGGCAGCGTCCCACGCCTTGGCCAGGTAAGCCTTGGACCGCAGGCAATAAAGCTGCGAACTCTGGTCCCCGGCCGCAATGGCCTGGGCGTAATTGGCAATGGCAGAGTCATAAAGCCCCTCGCTGAAATAGGCCTCACCCCGCTTAATAAGGAAATCTATGTTGCTCATACCCATAGTATAGCCAAACCCGCCCCCGCCGCGCCATATCCCCCCTTCCCTGCGACCATCCGGGAAACTCTGCATCAGGCACGCCTTTTCCCCGGGAAATAGCCGCCTGTTTTAGAGCTGCCCCGATAAATTACCTGCCCTGCTTTTTTAAGTTTTTCCAACCATTTTTCTACGGTTCTAGCAGGAACATTCAGGGCAACCGAAAGCGCGGGAAGCCGCTGCCCTGGATTTATTTTTATTTCAGCCTCAAGAGAATTTACTCCCCCATTTACTCCCCCATTTACTCCCCCAACTGTTTCAATCACACCTCCAGATCTTTTGAACCCGGGCCTGAAAAAGATAACAGTAAAACCGCTTTTGATCCTTTTAAAACAGACCTTCACTCCCGCCGCGCGGCATTCCTGGCTTATGCGCTTCAACCCTGACCCCCATTTCTCTATGTCTTCGGAACGGAACAGTGTTTCCGCAATAAGCGGGTTGCGCGGAATGCTGGGTTCGGACCCTTTAATAAAATCTTCAGGTGAATAGTCGCCGGGGAAAAGGCCCGGGTTAAAGATTTCTATTCTGTCCCTGTAAATCGCGACCTCGTTACTTTTAGGGTTATCAAAGTCCCTATGACACAAGGAATTAATTATGGCTTCCCTGACCGCCCGCACCGGAACCTCGGGGAGCTCCACCCTCTGGCTGCCAGTAAGATCCGCCCGCCAGTTGATGTGTTCTTTTATGTACGCCTCGCTCCTGGCGGCCAACTGCAAAATATTGCCGTGAAAACTTTGGATATCCAGAAATGTAATTTTATCTTTGCCGGCGAAGATAGCCGCCTGCACCTCCAGCGCATTGCCTTTGCCGAATAAGGCACGGCCGGCGTTAAGCAATTGCCCATCTTTAACAAGATGCAGTTTTGCCAGGACATTCCGGATAGAATCGAACGAGAAATTTATCCGGCCCGCATCCCTGCCTCTTTTAACAAAAGACCGCAGCGTCTTGCCGTCCGCGTCCGAAGGCGCGCTCCCGGACAGTTCCGTTCCCCAGGAATAGGCGTAATTCTTCTTCTTTTCAATAAGCCGCGCTATTTCCCGGGCCGACAGCTTACGGTCCTCATCTCCTGAGCGCAGATAAAACCGCCCGTAAGCGGAATACAGACCGTCATGCCCGCTAAAATCCACAACCACACAACTTTTACCTTCGATATCCCGGGCTTCGATATCGGGATAGATCCTGGGGTCGATGTGGGCGGAGATGGCCCGTGAAATATCCTTTAGCGTAGCCCGGCCTATGTGCTGCCCCGCAATACTGCCGTCGTCTGCAATGCCGAAATATACCCGCCCCCGGCCGTGCTTGTTAAGAATAGCCCCGATGGAAATTATGGCTTCCTTAAGTTCGGAAGAGGATCTTTTTAATTCCAGCGTTTCGCTTTCCCTGAGCACCATAGTCCCCCCTGCCCATAAATAGCATAGCAGAGCAACCCGACAGCGTAGTGTCGCTCATTAGAGGGTTATTTTTCAAAAAAAAAGGCCCCTTCCACAGTTTTGTGGCATGTTTTCGTCTAAAATCCGCTACGATATCCCTCCGTTCAAGGCTTCTACGCTACCGGGTTCTCTCTTATTTGACGTC
>JACRER010000051.1 GCA_016234365.1 Elusimicrobiota bacterium
GCGTAAGCGCGAAGGCCGAGCATGGACGGCGGCAACGGTGTTGCCGACCGTGTGCCCGCCGGGCCCATACCCCCGTGCCCACCCCTTCCCCGGACAAAGAAAAAGCCGCGCGGTTGCGCGGCTCTCCCTTTTGGGGGCTCTGGAGTTAGTTCTCGAAGCCCGGGTACATGGGGAAGCCGGCGCAGAGCTGTTTCACCTGTTCCTTGATGCCCTTCAGCGCCTTGTCGTCCTTGGCGTGGGCTATGGCTTCGTCGAACAGCCCGGCGACGATGGAAATCTGTTTCTCCTTCATGCCGCGGGTGGTGATGGCCGGGGTGCCCAGGCGCACGCCGCTGGTGATCATGGGCTTCTGGGGGTCGAACGGGATGGTGTTCTTGTTGACCGTAATCCCGGCCTTGTCCAGCGCCTGCTCGGCCTCCAGGCCGGTGATGTTCTTGGCGCGCAGGTCCACGCTCATCAGGTGGCAGTCGGTGCCGCCGGAAACTATGCGGTAGCCGCGGCCCTGCAGTTCGCGCGCGAGCTTGCGGGAGTTCTTGAGCACCTGGGTCTGGTACTCTTTGAACTTCGGGCTCAGCGCTTCCTTGAAGCAGATGGCCTTGCCGGCGATGGCGTGCATCAGCGGGCCGCCCTGGTTGCCGGGGAAGTTGGTGCGGTCCACGTTCTTGGCGTAGCAGCCCTTGGAGAGGATCAGGCCGCCGCGGGGGCCGCGCAGGGTCTTATGCGTGGTGGTGGTGACGATGTCGGCGTACTCCACCGGCGACGGGTAGATGCCCGCGGCTATGAGGCCGGCGTAATGGGCGATGTCGGTCACCATGAAGGCCTTCCAGGTGTCGGCGGCGCGCTTGATGCGGGCCCAGTCCCATTTGCGGGAATAGTTGGAGGCGCCGGCCATGATGAGCTTGGGGCGGTGCTTCTCTATGAGCTTTTCCATCTCGTCGTAGTCTATCAGTTCGGTCTCCTGGGAGACGTTCATGGTGATGATCTTGAAGTAGCGGCCGGAGAAGTTGAGCGGGTGGCCGTGGGAGAGGTGGCCGCCATGGGAGAGGTTGAGGCCCATCACGGTGTCGCCGGGGTTGATGAGGGAGAGGTAGGCGGCGATGTTGGCCTGCGTGCCGGAGTGCGGCTGCACGTTGGCGTGCTCGGCGTGGAAGAGTTTTTTGGCGCGGTCTATGGCCAGCTGCTCGGCCACGTCCACATGTTCGCAGCCGCCGTAATAGCGCTTGCCGGGGTAGCCTTCGGCGTATTTGTTGGTGAGCACGGAGCCAAGGGCCTCCAGGACGGCCTTGGAAGTGTAGTTCTCGGAGGCGATAAGTTCCAGGTTGTTCTGCTGGCGCAGCACTTCGCCGCGGACGGCCTGGTAAAGCTGGGGGTCGTTCTTCTTTATTTCTTCGTACATGTGAGGTCTCCTTGTAAGCTTGCCGCAAGAAATCCAAATCTATTTTACTTCTTTTTCAGCTTTTCAAGCGCCGCTTCCACGGCGGACTTTATCAATTTGAACACTTCGAAATAAAAAAAGTCGTCCCGGCCGAAGGGGTCGGCCACGTCGCCGTTGCCAAAGCCCGCGTAGTCCACCAGGGTGTGCGTTTTCTTGGCGGCCCGGGCGTAGCGCCGGATTATCTCGGCCTTGTGCCCCGCAGTCATGGCCAGCACCAGGTCGTTGCTTTTTATCATTTTGCCGGTCAGCGCCACGGGGACATGTTTGAAATTTTTCACCCCTTCTTTGGCCAGCAGGTCCGCGACCGCTTTGGGCTGGGGGATATCCGGCGTGGCCTCCAGGCCCGCCGAGGTGAACGCGATCTTGAGTTTTCCGTCGGCGGCCAGTTTGGCCGCGTAATAGTGGGCCAGCACGCTGCGGCAGGTGTTGCCGGTGCAGACGAAGAGGACTTTTTTCAAGGCATGTCCGGCATCGGGTCGGTCCCGGCGTCGGCCTCTTCTTCTTCCGCGGCGTCCGGCGGGCGCAGCAGCAGCACTATCTCGCCTTTGACGTCGCCGGCGGCCTCTATTTTGGCTATGGTTTCGTCTATCAAGGCGCCGGTGAACTCCTCGTAGATCTTGCTGATCTCGCGGGCCACTATGGCGGTAAGGCCGGGGCCGAATTCTTCGCGGGCCATGGCCAGGAATTTCTTGAGGCGGTAAGGGGATTCGAAAAGGATGACCGTTTTCTTCAGTTCGAAAGCGGCTTTGAGGGCTTTCACTATTTTGCCGCGGGAACGCGGCAGGAAACCCAGGAAAACGAAAGAGTCGCAGGGCAGGCCGGACCCGGCGGCCGCGGCTATAACCGCGGACGGCCCCGGCAGCGCGGTGATCTTTATGCCGGTCTGGCGGGCCAGCGCCACCAGTTTTTTTCCGGGGTCGGAAATGCACGGCGAGCCGCCGTCTGTTACCAGCGCGGCGCTTTTGCCGCCGCGCAGCCAGGCCATGGCCCCGGCCACGGATTTCTCGTCGTGCTCGTTGTAGCGGAACAGTTTTTTCTGCAGGCCGAAATGGTTGAGCAGGTTTACCGTGCGGCGCGTGTCCTCGCAGAACACGGCGTCCACTTCTTTGAGCGTTTCCAGCGCGCGCAGCGTGATATCTTTTAGGTTGCCGATGGGGGTGGGGACTATGTAGAGCACGGGGGTGTCCGGCCTATTTCACGAATTCCGGCCAGCCGGCTTTTTCAAGCTTCAGGAAAGCCGTAACCACCTGCGGGTCGAACTGTTTGCCGGAGCCTTTTACGAGCTGGTCCTCGGCGATCTCCACGCCGAGGGCCTTGCGGTAGGGGCGGTCGCTGCGCATGGCGTCCCACGCGTCTATGGTGGCCACTATGCGCGCGCCCAGCGGGATCTCTTCGCCCTTGAGGCCTTCGGGGTAGCCCATGCCGTTGTACCACTCCTGGTGGTACAGTACCATCTGCGAGACCGGGCCCAGGAAATGGATGGGGGAAAGGATCTGGTAGCCTATGGCCGGGTGTTTCTTGATCTCGTCGTATTCCTCGGCGGTCAGTTTACCCGGCTTGGAAAGGATGGCCCCGTCTATGCCTATCTTGCCGATATCGTGCAGCAGCGCCGCGTATTCCACGTAGCGCAGCATCTGGTCGGGCATGTGCAGTTCTTCCGCCAGGCGGCGGGCCTTCTGGCGGGCACGGCCGGCGTGGTCGCCGGTGTAGGAATCCTTGGCGTCTATCACGCGCGCCAGCGTCTGCACCATCTCCAGATAGAAATTCTCCAGGCTCTCGTAGAGCTTTATGTTCTCCAGCGTTATGGCGGTCTCGCCGGCCAGCAGCGTGAGGAACTTGAGGTCGTAATCGGTGAAGGATTCTTTTTCGCGCGACAGATGCAGGTTCAACACGCCGAAAGGCTTGTCCTTAAGTTTGAGCGGGATGGCTATGAAGGGGTCCTTCTGCTCTTCTTTGCCGATGAAATCCTTGTACTGGTTGTTCTGCGCCGGGTCGGTGACAAAGATGGTCTCGCCCGTCTGGCACGCGCGGCCCGCTATGCCCAGGCCGGGCTTTATGCGGGTGTTCTCCACGACTTCGCGGGAAATGTTCTTGGAGGCGGCTATTTTCAGCTTGTCGGCCTGGGTGTCGTGGATCATGAGCGAGCCGCGGGGGGAGCTGATGAGCTCGCAGGCGCATTCCACCACGGTCTGGTAAAAATCCTCTTTTTTTATCTGGCCGGCGCTGACTATGCCTATTTCGTGGATGGTGAGCAGGCTGGTCAGCAGCTCATCGAACTTGCCCCAGGTGGTCTTAAGCGAGTTGTCGCGGCCTTCTGAGTCGGCCGCCTGGCGGCCAAGGCGCAGGTCGTAAACCTTGCGCAGCAGGGCGCCTACGGCGAAAAGGAGTATGAGTATTACCAGCGAGAGCAGGTAGATCATCAGTAGTAAGAGAATAGCAAAAGATAATCAAATAAATCCATTATAAAAAGGATAAGGATATCGAAGGGGCGCCGGCAGGTCCTCCCCGGCCGCCGTTGAGGGCGCAGGGCCAAGTGCTGAAGCGGACGGCCTATCATTATGGCCGCGGCGGCGCTGTTTGACGAGCGCACTGTGTGCGCGAGGAGTTCGCCGCCGGCGCAAGCACGCCGGCCGTCTTCTGCCGCGCCCGGCCAGGCGGCCGGGGAGGACCTGCCGGCGACCGCAACGGAGAGCTTTTGCTATTGGGAAGGGATAAAAATTATAATTTGGCTGATGGGCAAGAAAGCTTTGAAGATACTGCTCTGCGGAGCGTCCGGCCGCATGGGGCGCGCCGTCCGGGCCGAAATAGCCGCCTGCGGCGACTTCGCGCTTGCGGGGGCCGTGGACGCCAGGCCCTCTCCCGGGGTAGACCGGGCCCAGGCCTTTGCCGGCCTGCTTGCCGGGGCGGATGTGGTCGTGGATTTTTCCGTTCCGCAAGCCGCCTGCCGCTGCGCCGCCGCCTGCGCCAAAGCCCGCAAACCCTTTGTGACCGGCACCACCGGGTTCTCGCCCAGGCAGCTGGCCGCCCTTAAGGCCGCCGCCCGCCGCACCCCCGTTTTTGTTTCCCCTAACATGAGCCCGGCCGTAAACCTCTGCTTTTGGCTGGCGGCTTTCGCCGCCGGCCGCCTCGAGGGCTTTGCGGCGCACGTGCATGAGGCCCACCACGCGGCCAAAAAAGATATCCCGTCGGGCACCGCCCTGCGCTTTGCCGCGGCCATAGCCGCCGTGCGCGGCGGCAAAAAGCCCCCCATCACCAGCGTCAGGGCCGGCGACATGGTGGGCGACCACACCGTGCTGTACGCCGGCCCGCACGAGCGGGTGGAGCTTACTCACCGGGCCCATTCCCGCGCCGTGTTCGCGGCGGGCGCGCTTAAAGCCGCCGCCTGGACCGCGGCCCGCGCCCCGGGATTCTATGACTATTTCGACCTGCTCGGGATAAGGAAACTCCTGAGATAATTTATGAACAAAGCCGAACTGATCAACTGGTTGCTCTTTGCCCTGGCGTCGCTCGCCGCGAGCGCCGCCTATATCTCCTACAAGAAGAGCGCGTACATCATCCAGCCGCCGCGCAAAACGGCCGTGGCCTTTGCGCCGGACCAGTACCGGCTGGCGCACGAAACCGTGGAATTCGCCACCGCGGACGGCGTGCGGCTTAAAGGCTGGTTCGTGCCGGCGCCCGGCGGCGAAGCCGGCCGCACCATAATTTTCTGCCACGGCTGGGGCTCCAACCGCGGCGAAATGCTGCGCGACACCTGGTTCCTGGCCGAGCAGGGGTTCAACCTGTTCTATTTCGACTTCCGCGCCTCCGGCGAGAGCAAGGGTTCCGTTTCCAGCGTGGGCTACCTGGAGACGCGCGACTTCGACGCGGCTTATAATTTCCTTAAGACCAACCGGCCCCAGGCGGCCGCGAGCGTGGGCGTGTTCGGCACGTCCATGGGCGGCGCGGTGGCGGTTTACGCCGCCGCCAAATACCCGGAACTGGTCTGCCTGCTGGCCGAAAACACCTTCCTGTCCTACAACAGGGTAGTGGAGTACTGGAGCTGGAAACGGCTGAAGACGCCGTATTTCCCTCTGGTCTGGCTCACGCTGTTCTTTGTGCGGCGCAAGCTCAAGGCCGACCCGGAACCGTTCAGCCCCGTCTACAATATCACCGGGGTGAAGATGCCGGTGATGTTCATCAACGGCGACAACGACGACCTGGTGCCCGAAGCGGACGCGGAGCGGCTCTTCGGGCTTTGCCCGTCGGAAAAGAAGCAGATGTGGGTAGTGGCCGGCGCGTCGCACGCCAAGTGCGCCGAAGTGGGCGGCGAGGTGTACCGCAACAAGGTTTCAGCGTTCTTCAAAGACAACCTCCCGGAGCCCGTCGAAGAGCCGCAGCAGCTGCCGCCGCAGGCCAAAACCGCGGTCTGAAATTATTTCTGAAATTACTTGTTGCATTCTCCGTCGGCATAATGTAGTATTTCACTATCGCTCCCGACGGGGGCGAAATTCTGCCCCGGCGAGAGCAGGGGGGAAAGCATAACGGAGGAGTAATAACATGGCAGAAATGATACAGAAAGTTGGTCTGAAGCGTGAGAAGGGTTACCTTTATTTCATCGACAAGAAAGGCGACATCTCCTGCGCGCTCATGGCTCGCGGCAAAAAGAAGGGCGGCAAAGCTAAGGTTGCCGTGAAGGTCGGCCTGAAGAAAGAAAAGGGCTACCTGTACTTCATCGATAAAAAGGGCAACGTCTCCCGCGCCATCATGAAGAATTCCGGCAAGAAAAAGAAGTAATCCTTCTTTCTCTTGACGAACCGCCCGGCCTCAAAACCGGGCGGTTTTTTATTCCCAACTTTGAGTTGAATAACTCAAAGTTGCCCGCGAAGCGGGTCGAGGCCAAGCGCTATGCGCGCCAGGCCGAGAGGAAGTATGCCGCACGCAGTGCCAGCGCTATGCGCTGGGGAAGTTCCAGCAGGAACTTCCCGGCGCTTTGTTTGTACAATGTGCTTATGAAATTTTTAATAGTGCTCCTGTTGGCGGCCGGGCCCGCCGCGGCGCAGTGGGGTTCCTCGGAGAATTCCGCCGCGGCGGGATTGCTGGCCGGCCGCGCGGAGATCTCCGTGATAAGCGGCCTGCCCCTGGTCGACATGCTGGCCGCGCGCGAGAAAGCCTCTCTGCCCGTGACCATAGCCTCTGCCACCTTCCTGGCCACGGTGGTCTTTGACGACAACTGGGACACCTGGTTTGTGATGAAACCTGCTGATGGGTTTGGCGCCGGCGCCTGGAAAGAGACCGACCTGGCCTCCGGGGCCGTCTATAATTATAAAGGAAAGGCGTTCCTCCTCAAGGCGGCCGACGGCGTGGTGTCTGTGGCCTCCGGCGGCGAAAAGCTGGAGGTTTCCGTAAACGCGCTGTTCGACAAGCTCTACGCGGACTCTTTCCGCATCACCTACGGGGACGTTATAACCTACGCCGCGTTCCGCAACCTGGCGCCGCTTTCCCAGGAGGAAGGCACCGTGGCCCTGCGCCTCGGGTCTGACGGCCTGTATTATTATTCGGTCACGCCCGACGCCCAGATAGAAGCGCAGCCGCGCTGGCTGCTGGCCATTAACTGGGTGCTTTACGGCCTGCGGGTACAGGACGCGTCGCTGCTCTTCGTTTCTAAACCCATAGAACAGGCCCCGCGCCTGCCGCTGCGCCCCGAACGCTCCCGGCGCCGCTAAGCCGCCGCCAAAAAAAGAGGCCCGCAAGCGGGCCTCTTTCTTTTTGGCGGGCAATTGCTAGATGTCCACGTAAAGATACCCGGCTTCCGCCGCTACGGGCCAGGTTTTGAGGCCGCGCGTTTTGAGCGCCGGGTCGGCCGGGTCTTTGTGCGTGCTTTCCGGCGCCGCGGGCGCCGGGCCGGAAAGGGCCTCGCCGGTACGGATGTCGAACTGCGCGTAGTGCAGCGGGCAGGTGAGGATCCAGCCGGTAAGCGCGCCGCGCTCCAGCCTGGCGCTGGCGTGCCCGCAGGCGCGTTCAACCGCGTAGAACTTTCCCTCGTAATTGCAGAGAACCAGCTGGTGAGCGCCGGCGGTGACGGCTTTCATGCCGCCCGGGGCTATTTCATTCTCCGAGGCGAGTTTTGTTTTCATGTCAGGGGCGCTTTAACTTGGATTCGGGGAATTGCACCAGGCTGTCGGGGTCGGTAACGTCCTTATGCACGAACAGGCCGCACCAGCAGCGGCGCATGGCGTCGTAGTGTTCCCGGTGAAAAGGGATGCACGGGCAGATTATCTTCATGTTCTCGGCGCGGTCCTTGGAGCGGGCCTGGCAGGGGCAGTAGGGCATGCCGTGTTTTTCTTCCAGCGCGGCCTCCTGCTCCAGCAGAAAGTCCGCGTCCTCCTCGTTGGGCGTGAATTTGTAGCCGAGCTTGTCGACTATGGGCGCAAAAAGGAAGCGCAGCGCTTTCTTGCGTGCTTCCGCGTTCATTTTTTTTCCAGCAGCGTTTCGAATTCGTTGGGATTGTATCCCTGAGTGCATTCGCCGCCTATCTTGACGAACGGGAAAGTGACGGGGCAACCCGACGCGCGTATCTCCTTGGAGATCTCTTCCTGCCGGACCTCGTCCTGCTTGTCGTACTCCACGGCTTCGAAGGGGATATTTTTTTCTTCGAAATATTTTTTGGTCTTTTTGCACCACAGGCAGGTGCTGAGCGTGTAGATGGTCACTTTTTTCATGATAACCTCACGAACACTTTTCCGCCGCGGAGCTCCGCGGGGTAGGTCTTTATCGCTATCTCGGCGGCCGCCGCAAAGCCGCCGCTCCTTATGTCGAATTCCCAGTCGTGGCAGGGGCAGCGCAGGGTGTAGCCGTCCAGGCGGCCCAGCGCCAGCGGGCAGCCCATGTGGGAGCAGCGGTTCTCTACCGCGAACAGCTCCGCCCCTTTCCTTATAAGGAGCACGGGCAGCCCTTTTGGGAAAACGGCGGTCAGCACGCCGTCTTTCAGCACGGAAAGGTCAACGGTCTCCAGCCACTCCTGCGTCATTAAGGCCATTATACAACTTCGCGCTATTTTGTTATTATTTTGACGGGCCCGAGCCCCAAGGAGAGAACATGGCTGAAAACGCTAACCAGGCACCTTTCAAGTATGAGTGGTTCACGATGGGCGACATTAACGGCTTCTTCGGCCTGATGTTCGACAATATCACGGTGCTGAGCATCATGGCCGGCATCCTGATCTTCGCCTTCGGCTTTCCCGCCGAGGTGGTCTACACTAAAATGTTCCCCGGCACCGCCTTCGGCGTGCTGTTCGGCGACCTGGTCTACACCTGGATGGCTTTCCGCCTGGCTAAAAAGACCGGCAACCCGCGGGTGACCGCCATGCCGCTCGGCCTCGACACCCCGTCCTCCATCGGCATCGCGCTCGCCGTGCTCGGCCCGGCCTTCATAGGCTTCAAGGCCAAGGGCATGGCCGAAATGGACGCGGCCATGATGACCTGGTACCTGGGCATGGCTACCATGGTGCTCATCGGCGTTTTTAAGTTCGGTTTCTCTTTCATCGGCGGCTGGCTGCAGCGTCAGATCCCGCAGGCGGGCCTGCTGGGGTCGCTTGCCGGCATAGGCCTGGCGCTCATCGGGTTCATTCCGATAGTGGAAGTTTTCAAGATGCCCATTATCGGCCTTATAGCGCTGGGCCTCATTATCTACACGCTGGTGGCCGGCATAAAGCTGCCCAAGAACTTCCCCGGCGTGTTCGGCGCCGTGGTGATAGGCACCGTGCTGTATTACATCCTGGCGCCGCACGGCCTGGCCGGCGGCCATTACCAGGGCCTAACCGCGCAGCTGCACTTCGGCCTGCCCATCCCTACGCTGGACTTCCTGAAGGGCCTGGGCGAGGCCATCAAGTACCTGCCCATAGCCATACCGTTCGCCATCCTCACGGTGGTGGGCGGCGTTAACGTTACCGAAAGCGCGCGCTGCGCCGGCGACGACTTTAACACGCGCGACATCCTGCTGACCGAGGCCGTGGCCACGCTGGTGGCCGGCATCTGCGGCGGCGTGGCGCAGAGCACGCCCTACATAGGGCAGCCCGCCTATAAAGCAATGGGCGCGCGCGCGGGCTACACGCTGCTCACCGGCGTCTTCATCGGCCTGGGCGGCTTCCTTGGTTACGTCGGGTTCATTGTGGAGCTGATCCCGGCCGCGGTGATAGCGCCCATCCTTATCTTTGTGGCGCTGGATATTATGTGCCAGGCGTTCCACGCCTGCCCCGTAAAGCACGCGCCCGCCGTGGCCATGGCGTACTTCCCCACGGTGGCGCGCCTGCTGCAGATAAAGCTCTCCAACCCCGGCATGGTGCCCACGGAGATCTTTGGCAAGCAGCTGGTGGCCATGGATAAAGGCCTGCCCGAGCTGCTGGTGACGGTGGCGCTGGGCAACGGCTTCATCCTCACCGGCATGCTGTGGGGCGCGTTCGTGGCCAAGCTGGTGGACCGCCAGGTGCGCGCCGCCGTGTTCTTTGTGCTGGTCTGCGCGGTGCTCACGTTCTTCGGCGTGATCCATTCCGCCATCCCCGACGGGAACATGTACCTGCCGTGGACGCTGCCCTTCCCGGCCAACCAGATACCCAAGCAGTTCACGCTGGGTTACCTGGCGCTGGCGGCGCTGCTGCTGGCGCTTTCTTTCTCCAAAGAAGTAAAAGAAGGCCACGCGCCGGACCATTATTGAGGCGCCGTTTTTTGCGCTGACGGAAAATATTGAAAATAACTATTGCATTTCAATAGAACAATATATAGAATTCAAATCAGCGCTTCAGTCGGCGCAAGGAGAAACTAAACAATGCCTAAAGCCAAAAAGGTTGCGAAGAAAACCACGAAAAAGTCCGTGAAGAAAGCCAAGAAAGGCAAAAAGAAGTAATCTGTAAATCAATAAAGAAGGCGGCGCCGAGCGGATGCTCTGAGCGCCGCCTCTCTTTTTATCCCGTCGTGAACAAACTGCTAGAATACCCCTATGGCGAGCACCGTCTTTATTCTCAATCCCGCGGCCGGCCACGGCCGCGCCGGGCGCATGTGGGAGTCCCTTAAGGGCGCCGCGCTGCGGCTGCAGCCGGATTCCGAGTGCGTTGTTACCGAGCGGCCCGGCCATGCCACGGAACTGGCGCGCTCGCTTGCCGGGCAAGGCGTCAGCCGTTTTATCGCCGTGGGCGGCGACGGCACCTTCAGCGAAACGCTGGAAGGCGTGATGGCCCTGCCCGAAGACGTGCGCCGCAATATCACCCTTGGCGCCATCCCGGCCGGCTCGGGCTGCGACCTGGCGCGGCACCTGCGCTATCCCTCAGATCACGACGGGCTGGTGGCCCTGCTCGCGCGCGGGTACGCGCGGCCGCTGGACGTGGGCCGCATAGATTACGCCGGGCCCGATGGCGCCCCCCGACGCCGGCATTTTATAAACATCGCGGCCTTCGGCCTGGCCGGCGACGTGGCGCACCACATTAAAGCCATGGGCAAGCCGCTGGGCGGCACGGTGTCCTACCTGGTCTCTTCGCTGCGCGTGCTGCTTGGGGCCCGGGCCAAACCGGTGCGGCTCCGCGCCGACGGCGAGGATCTTTCCGGCGCGTACCACCTGGGCGTGCTGGCCAACACCAGCTCCATGGGCGGCGGCATGCTGGTGGCCCCCGGCGCGCTGGACGACGACGGCCTGATGGACCTGGTGCTGGTGGCGGACATGAGCCGCCCGGCGCTTTTTAAAAGGTTCCCCAAACTTTATAAAGGTACGCACCTGGCCGAGCCGGGTGTTACGCTTAAGCTCGTGCGCCGGCTGGAAGCCTCTTCCGACGAGACGGTCTGGCTCAATATCGACGGCGAAGCGGACGGGAAATTGCCGGCCGTCTTCGAAGTCCTGCCGGGGGCGGTAAAGGTGCTGGTCCCATGAAAAAACCCGAGATCTTCAACATTGTGACGCATATAGTGGGGGCGGTGCTGGCGCTGGCCGGGCTGGTGGTACTGGTGGTGTCCGCCTCCCTGCACGACGACGCCTGGCACGTAACCAGTTTTTCCATATACGGGGCAACGCTGTTCCTGCTTTATCTGGCTTCCTCGCTATACCACGGCGCCACCGGAAACGTTAAAAAGATCCTGCGCATAATAGACCATCAGAGCATTTACCTGCTGATAGCCGGCACTTACACGCCCTTCACGCTGGTAACGCTGCGCGGCCCCTGGGGCTGGTCATTGTTCGGAGTGGTCTGGGGCCTGGCGGCCTTCGGCGTGGTGCTGGACGCGCTGCACGGCAGCGGCAAACGCATCCCGCAGCTCATCATCTATCTCCTGATGGGTTGGCTGATAGTTCTTGCGCTGGGGCCGCTGTTCCGGGCGCTACCGCCGTGGGGCGTGGGCTGGCTCATGGCCGGCGGCCTGTTCTATACTTCCGGGGTGGCCTTTTACGTGATGGACAAGCGGTTCCCCTACTTCCACGGCATCTGGCACCTGTTCGTGCTGGCCGGCAGCCTCTGCCACTATTTCGCGGTGCTGTTCTATATCTGAAAGCCGCAAATGTGGTAAAATTAACAATGAAGTACGGGTGGTTAGCTCAGCGGTAGAGCGCTGTCCTCACACGACAGATGTCACAGGTTCAAATCCTGTACCACCCACCAGATTTTAAGCAGCCGAGATTGCCGCCTGAAGGCGGCAATTTTCATTCGGGGGAGAAATGGACATACTCGGGCACATCATAGACGGGCTGGTTTACGCGTTCCAGGTGTTCCTGCACCTGGACAAGACGCTGGGCGCGGTGATACAGGACTACGGCGCCTGGACCTACCTCATCCTCTTCCTTATAATCTTCTGCGAGACCGGCCTGGTGGTGACGCCCATCCTGCCCGGCGATTCCCTGCTGTTCGCGGTGGGAACGTTCGCGGCCATGCAGTACCTGGATATCTACAAGCTCTGGCCGCTGCTGGTCCTTGCGGCCATCCTGGGCGACAACGTGAACTACGCCGTGGGCAATTATATCGGCCCCAAAGTTTTCCACTACGAGAATTCGCGCATTTTTAAGAAAGAATACCTGGCAAAAACGCACGACTTTTACGAAAAGTACGGCGGCAAGGCCATCATCCTCTGTAAATACGTGCCGATAATCCGCACGTTCGCGCCTTTTGTGGCCGGCGTGGGAGCCATGACCTACCCGCGCTTTCTCATGTTCAACGTGATAGGCGGCTTTACCTGGGTGACGCTGATAACTTTTGCAGGCTATTTCTTCGGCAATATCCCGGTGATCCGCAACAACTTCTCGTTCGTGGTGCTGGCCATCATCGTCATCTCCGTCCTGCCCGCGGTCCTCGAGTACGTAAAGCACCGCCGGTCCTCCGCGGCCGCGTAATACTTTGGCGCGCCGCGCGTATTAACCTGCAGAGGCCTATGGATTTCGAAGAAGTGTACGACAAATACTTCGCGCGGATATATAACTATATCCGCTACCGGGTATTGGCGCGCGACGCCGCCGACGACCTGGTGGCCGCGGTCTTCGAGAAGGTGCTGGGCAAGTTCGACACTTTCGACCCGGCCCGGGCGCCGCTGGAGCCGTGGCTGTTCGCCATAGCGCGCAACACTTTGAACGACTATTTCAGGCGGCGCAAAATACTGGCGTGGCTGCCGCTGGGCGACCGGGAGGAGAGCCTGGCCTCCGGAGAATCCGTGGAGGGCGCGGCGCAGAAGAACGAGGAGAACGCCAGGCTGCTGGCGGCGCTGGCGAAACTGTCCGGGCAGGAGCGCGAACTGATAGCCATGAAGTTCACGCTGGGCCAGACCAACCGCGAGATAGCCGCGCAGACAAGCCTGGGCGAGAGCAACGTGGGGATAATACTTTTCAGGGCCATGAAGAAGCTGAAAGCCGAACTTGGCCCGGAGGCCATATGAAGCAGGAGCAGGACGGGGAATTCGGGCCGGAGCTGAGCCGGCTGGAGGCCAGGCTGCGCCGCGCCGATTTCAGCGGCGAGAGCCAGGTGCGCGACGTGCTGAAAGAGCGCCTGCTGGACCCGCAGGCGCGCCGCCGCCGCACGCCCGTGCTGGCCTGGCTGGTGCCGGCCGCCGCCGCAGCCGCGCTGCTGGTAATGTTCGCGCCGCGGCATAAGGCCCCCGCGCCGGCCGCGCAGGGGTCGTCCTACTCGCTGCCGGACGACGGTTACGGCGCCTGCGGCAGGCAGGGCCTGCAGGATTACCAGGCGGGGGAGAGGTTTTAGGAGCCATTATGAGGAAAATAATAATTATAGCGCTGGCGCTCGCGGCCGGCCAGGCCTGGGCGCTGGAAATAAAAAGCGCGGTCAATGCGCAGGGGCGGCTGGAAGATGATCTTAACCTCCCCTTCGTTAACGACCCCGCCTTGATAGGGACCTGGCGGGCCGTGGCCTTTGTGGCCAGCCCGGCCGAGTTCGCGCCGGGTGCGGCGCCGGCCGGGGACCTGTATCTGAAAGAACTGGTGTTCCTGCCCGGAGGCAAAAGCCCCAACGGCTGGCTCACCTGGATCAAGGGCGCGGTGCTGCACCACGGCGACAAGACCGCGGCGCGCTATGAAATAAAAAAACTGGGCGGCGCGGAGTACCTGTTCTTCGAATGGAAGAGCGGCGATTATACGCTGCGCCACGCCAAGCCGCAGTACTACGTGCTCAAGAAGCAGGCCGCTATCCGCCGCGACAATATAGACCTGCCTTTCCGCGACGACCCGGCGGTGCTGGGCGCCTGGGAGAGCGTGGATTTTGTGGAAGCTCCGGAGAAATTCAACCCGGGCGCCAGGGCCTGGCAGGGAGACCTGTACCTGAAGGAGCTGGTGTTCCTGCCCAAGGGCAAAGGCGCCAAACCCTGGTGGACCTGGACCAAAGGCGTGGTGCTGCACAGCGGGGACCAGACCGCCAGCAAATACGAGATAAAGAAGCTGGCCGGCGCGGATTATCTGTTCTTCGAATGGAAAAGCGGCGATTATATCTTCCGCGGCGCCAAGCCTTTCTATTACGTGCTTAAACGGAAATAGTCCCGCGCGGACATTTCGGGAACCCCCGCCCAAAGCGGGGGTTTTCTTTTGTAATACTTTTCCCGGCCGCGCGTATTAGCTTCTAGAAGGCAAACCAAGGAGGCGTTATGAAACTCAAAGTTATGGCTATCATGGCGGTGCTGGCGGCGGGCGCGGCGTTGGTGACGGCCGGGGAAATAAAGATAGGCGACCCCGAGGCGGCCGGCCGGCTGGTGGATAACATCGACCTGTCTTTTGTGGACGACCCCGCCGTGCTGGGCGAGTGGCGCAGCGTGGACTTTGTGCGCGAGCCGGGGGACTTTGTTCCCGCCTATAAGCGGTTCCAGGGCGACCTGTACCTGGGCGGGTTCAGGTTCTTCCCCAACGGGGCTATGGGGGTTATCCCCTTTGCGCCAGACAGCGCGCCCTGGTTCAAATGGACAAAGGGTGTGGTGACGCACAGCGGCGACAAGACGGCCAGCCGCTACCTTATAAAGAAGATCAAGGGCGCGGAGTACATGTTCTTTGAGTGGAAAAGCGGCGACTACACCATCCGCCACCGGAAACCGCAGTACTACGTGCTGCGGAAAGTGAAGTGACCCGGAGGGCGGCGCAAAAGGGCCCCCGCGTCCGCGGGCGGGGGGCCCGGAAAAGTGAATTTTGCGGTGTCTGGAATTCGCTGAAAAGTAATATAATTGGTTACGGTAAAAAATAACGATGCTCATTGCCGGCGGTCAGGGGGGGAAATGCCTAAGATATTAGCCGCAGACCAGGACCTTTACGTCCTCGAGTGTTATAAGAAACTTTTTTCCGAGGCCGGAGTGGAAGTCTGCACCGCCGAGGACGCCACCAGCGCCATTTCGCAGTTCGGCCAGCATAAGCCGGACATCGTGATACTGGATATGGAGCTGGCCGGAGGCGGCGGCAAGGGCGTGCTGGAGCGGTTGCGCAATATCTTTATGAGCAAGGTTCCGGTGCTTATAGCCACCACGCACCCGGCCGAAGTGCTGGATATGAGCGAAGACCCCGACGTGTATATAGTTAAGAAGGATTTTAAGACGCCGGTGCTGCTGAGTACGGTGAGGCGCGTTCTTAAATTGGCCTAGGCTTAAGGCTGAACCGCAAGAGGCCCCGGAAGGGGCCTCTTGCTTTTGCGGCGGGGCTCTTTTTCTGTTGACCTGCCGCGCGCGGCTGTGGTAGAATGTGTGTGAACGAACGCTCGTTCATGTATGGCCAAAACCGCTGTTAAAACCAAGAAGCCCGGCGCCCCTCCCAACCTGGAGCGCATCCTGGGCGCGGCCGCCCGCCTTTTTACCAAACAGGGCTTCCACGGCACCTCCACGCGAGACATCGCCGCGGAAGCCGGGGTGTCGCTGGGAAATATCTATAACTATTTCAAAACCAAGGAAGAGATCTTTGTACTGCTGCTGCAGACCTATGAAAAAGAGTATTTCCGCCCCGACCAGCCGCTGATAAAGGCGCTGATGGAAACCTCGTTCCCCGACAATATCGAGGAGCTGGGTTTCGCGTCGCGCGACACGATAGAGAAGTTTTCCATCTATATCCTCCTTATCTATGTGGACGTGGTGGAATTCGGGGCAAGGCACGTGGCCGGGATCTTCGCCAATATGCGCGCGGGCTACGCGCAGGCGGTTAAGGGGCGCGGCGCGGCCCAGTTGCGCAAAATAGCCCCGGACGTGGACCCGGTGGCGGCCCTGATGATGGTGACCTGGAACTATTACAACTATTTCGTAATGGAGAAACTGTTCAAGGTGAAGGGGCATTACGGCCTGCCGGAAACCGAGGCCGTTAAATTATTCGCGCGTGTTTTTAAACGCGGCATACTCAGGGGGAAGGCATGATGGTCGCTGAAAAGACCCGGGTTACGCGCAAAAGCGCCTACGCCGAAAAATTGATAACCGCCGAAGAAGCCGCAGCGCTGATCAAGAGCGGCGACGACGTGGTGGTAGCGCAGTGCGCCTCCGAGCCGCAGGGCTGCATGAGCCAGTTCCACAAGGCGGCGCCCCGCGTTAAGGACGCGCGCGTGTTCTCCGTGCTGACGCTCAAACCCTACGATTTTTACATGAAACCGGAGATGAAGGGCCACTTCGAGCTGGCCAGCTGGTTCCACGCGCCCGGTTCGCGCCAGGCGCTGGCCGCCGGCGCCGGCACCGTGACCTACGTGCCCAACATGCTGCACCGCGCGGCGCTGGACCGCCTGCAGGCCCGCAAGCCCGACATTTTCTTCGGCACCTGCACCCCGCCGGACGCGCAGGGTTTTGTTTCGCTTTCGCTGGGCATCACCTACGAAAAGGATATCCTGGAGGCCGCGGACACCGTGATCCTGGAAGTGAACCGCAACCTGCCGCGCACCTTTGGCGACACCCACCTGCACGTTGGCGACGTGGACTGGTTCGTGGAGCACCACCAGGAAGTGCCTTCGCTGCCGTCTCCCAACCCGGACGCCACCGAAACCACCATCGGCAACTACATCGCCGAGCTGGTGGACGACGGCGCCACCATCCAGCTGGGCATAGGCGGCATTCCCAACGCCTGCGCCCTGGCGCTGAAGGGCAAGAAGGACCTGGGCGTGCATACCGAAATGATGGTGGACTCCATGATGGAGCTTTACCAGGCCGGCGTGGTGACCAATAAGCGCAAAGCGCTGCTCAAAGATAAATTCGTCTGCACTTTTGCCATGGGTTCGCGCAAACTTTACGACTGGCTCGACGACAATCCCGCGGTGGAGTTCCGCCGCGGCAGCTGGGTTAACGACCCCGCCGTGATCCGGCAGAATTCCCGCATGGTGTCCATCAACACCTGCCTCACCGTGGACCTTACCGGCCAGGTGGCCAGCGAATCCATAGGCACCACGCAGTATTCCGGTACCGGCGGCCAGACCGACACCGCCGTGGGCGCCAAGGAAGCTTACGACGGCCTGGGCAAGAGCATCATAGCCTGCCGCGCCACGGCCAAGAAAGGGACCGTTTCCTGCATAGTGCCCACGCTGGCGGAAGGCACCGCCGTTACGCTGCACCGCGCCAATACGGACAACATCGTTACCGAGTTCGGCATAGCGCGGCTGCGCGGCCGCACCGTGCGCGAGCGCGCCAACGCGCTTATCAGCGTGGCCCACCCCGATTTCCGCGCAGACTTAAGGAAGCAGGCGGAAAAACTGGGGTACCTGTAATTTTCGGTATTTCTTTAATTAACTTACGGAGGAGAATAAAATGAAAGAAGTCTTTATAGTGGACGGCGTGCGGACGGCGATAGGCAGCTTCGGGGGGGCCTTGGCCGATTTCAGCGCGGTGGAACTGGGTAAAGTGGTGACCAAAGCGGTGCTGGAGCGGACCAGGGTGCCCGCCTCCGAGATAGACGAAGTGCTGATGGGCTGCATTTACCAGGCAGGCCAGGGCCAGGGCGTGGCGCGGCAGGTGGCCGTGGGCGCCGGCATCCCGGTGGAGAAAACCGCCGTGACGCTTAACATGCTGTGCGGTTCCGGCATGCGCACCGTGGCCAACGCGGCGCAGAGCATTATGTGCGGCGACGCGGAAATGATAATAGCGGGCGGCACCGAGAGCATGACCAACGCCCCCTACCTGCTCAAAAAAGCCCGCGCCGGCTACAAGATGGGCCACGGCGAGCTCATCGACAGCATGATAGGCGACGGCCTTACCGACGTCTTCAATAATTACCACATGGGCATGACCGCCGAGAACCTGGTGACCAAATATAACCTGACCCGCGAGGAGCAGGACAAGTTCGCGGCCGAGTCCCAGAACAAAGCCGAGAAGTCCCTGAAGGAGAATCGCTTTGCGGACGAGATCGCCCCGGTGGCCATCCCGCAGCGCAAAGGCGATCCTATAATGTTCGCCAAGGACGAGTATCCCAAGGCCGGAGTGACCGCCGAGGGCCTGGCTAAACTGCGCCCCGCGTTCAAGAAGGACGGCTCGGTTACCGCCGCCAACGCTTCCGGCATTAACGACGGCGCCGCCGCCCTGCTGATAGCCTCCGCCGACGCGGTGAAGAAGCATAACCTTAAGCCTATGGCGAAGATAGTTTCCTACGCCTGGGCCGGCGTGGACCCGTCCATCATGGGCATCGGCCCCGCCGACGCCGTGCGCAAGGCGCTCAAGAAAGCCAACTGGCAGCTTAAGGACGTGGAACTGATAGAAGCCAACGAGGCTTTCGCGGCCCAGAGCCTCTCGGTCGCCAAGGAGCTCGGCTTCAACAAGGATATCGTCAACGTGAACGGCGGCGCCATAGCCCTGGGCCACCCCGTGGGCGCGTCCGGCGCGCGCATCATAGTTACGCTCATCCACGAGATGAAGAAGCGCAACGTGAAGAAGGGCCTCGCCACCCTCTGCATAGGCGGCGGCATGGGCATAGCCATCTGCGTAGAGCGCCAGTAACCCTATCAAGGTCCGGCCTCGATAGACGAAGAGCCCCGGGTTTTGCCCGGGGCTTCTTCTCGCAGGCAACGGATAAATGGATATTTGCAAACATCTTTCGGACGACATGACCAGGCCGCGCTGTGCCGGGGTGCAGTTCAACGACTTGGCAAGCCTTGTTGCCGGCGTAAAGTCCGTGGTCTACACCAGCGTCTGCGGCAGAGAAGAAGCCCGCATCCTGAACGGGCTTTGCTCCGACCTTGGGTTGGATAAACTGGTCCTGGCGGACAAGACTAACGTCGCAGGCGAGCCGGTAACCGACCTGCTTATAGGCACCAGTATTAAAAAAATGCGCGCAGGCAGGAAGGCGTACGCCAACGTGCTGTCCCTGGAGTGGGGTGTCGCGCTGGATTATCCGGAATGCTGCGTCAGGTCGTATATAAGCTGGCGCAAAGAAGAGGACCTGGTGCGGCATATCCGTTCGAACTCCCCCCGGGGGGCCGTTTTCCCGTTCTGGATGAATAATGTGTTCAATTATTATTCACGCCTGAGCAGCGCCTGCGAACAGCGTGATTTTATGGCCTTCTCGGGGATGAACCGCGGCCTGGAGCGGGAGTCTATAATCCCCTGGCATCCCTGCTCGTACCTTTGTCCCGGGACGCTGAAAAAAGGAAAGCGTATTTACGAGGTGCTGGAGCATTATATGCCGCTCGGGGCCGCCGCCAGGAAAACCGCGCTTTCAAAGCCGGTGGTCTTCTGGGATAAATTCATTTTCGCCGTCCTCAACGGGAGCTGCGTAAAAACCTCGGGCGGGTTTGCCGCCAAGTATGAAGGGCTGAGCGGGCCGCTGTCTCTTGTCGGGCCGGCGGCCGCAAAAATGCTGGCCGGGACCGGGACGCTTAAGGTTTCCGCGGGCGGGAAGATAACTCACCCACCCGGCTTGCGGCTGCCCGGGAACAGCGTCTTCCTGCCGTTCACCACCTGAAATGGTCCGGCCGCCGCCCGGAAGAAAAACGCGCGACAAAACACGAAAAACAGCCCGCTTTTTGGCCGTCATAGGCGCATAGCGCTTGATACGGCACGGTCATAGGCCGGTTATTATAGCGGCAAGGGAAACTTTTGCACGTGGTCGTTCGGGTATAATAAGGTCTTATGCGAGTTGCGCTCATACTTCCGCTTTCCCCGGGCGGCCTGCGCCGCCTGTCCAACACCAGGTACGACGATTTTCCTTCCGGCCTGGGTTATATAGCCGCCTGCCTGCGCGACGCCGGCCATACGGCGGCCATCTTCATGCCGGACCCGATCTGGATGCCTATGAAACGCGTCTGGCGGGAGCTGGAGGCTTTTAAGCCGGACCTCGTGGGCGTTTCCGCCTTCACGCAGAACTTCATGGAGGCGCGGCGCGTTATAGCCGAGGCCAAGCGGCGCTGCGCCTGCCCCGTGATCCTGGGCGGCCCGCACGCCACGGCGCTGCCGCGCTCCACGCTGCAGGGGCTGCCGGAACTGGACGCCATAATACTGGGCGAAGGGGAATTGCCGGTGCTGGCGCTGGCCGCCGGCTTTGCCAAAAGCGGGAAAGTGGATCTTGAGACTATCCCCGGAGCCGCCTTCATAAAAGACGGCCGCTATACGGAGAACCCGCGGCCGGAACCCATAGCCGACCTGGACAGCCTGCCCTACCCGGCCCTGGACCTGCTCAACGGCGGGGGCAAGCCTTACGGTCACGCGAAGATAATTACCAGCCGCGGCTGCCCCGGCCAATGTAATTTCTGCGCCAACATCTGCATGGGGCGCAAATTCCGCCCGCACAGCCCGGAACGCGTGGTGGCCGAGATAGAACACCTGGTTAAAACCTACGGCATAATTTTCCTGCATATAATGGACGACTGCTTTACCGCGGATGTCGCCCGGGTGCACCGCATCTGCGACCTGCTGATAGCTAAAAAAATAAAGATCTTCTGGGAAGCCTGCGCCCGCGTGAATACTCTGGACGAAGCGCTGCTGGTTAAAATGAAACAGGCGGGGTGCATGCGCCTGGAGCTGGGGATAGAGACCGGCAGCCAGCGCCTGAACAACCTTATGGGCAAGGGGACCACGCTGGAGATGGCGGAAAAAGCCTGCGCGCTGCTGCGCAGGCAGGACGTAGATTCCCTGACCACCTTCATTATCGGCAACGACGGGGAGACCGCCGAGACTCTGCGGGAGACCCTGGCCTTGTCCCGGCGCCTGAAGTCCACCGTCAGCATGTTCACCACGCTCATCCCCTACCCGGGCACCGGTATCTTTGAAAAGTACTACAAGGAATTCGACAAGCCGGACACGGATTGGACCGGCTGGTGCGCGCAGGGGCCTTTCCGGCCCTATGAGCCCAGGCAGACGCGGCTGTCCGGGGCCACCCTTTGGCGCAACCTGGTCTGGGCGTATTTAAGCTACTTCCTGTCGCCTTCGCAGCTGCTGCGCATAGGGTACGCCGCGTTCAAATGGTTCCGGATCGGGTGAGCCGGTGTTTATTTTTAGAGGGCCGCGGCCCAAGTTTAATATAATTCAACTATAACCCAAATTTCCGGAGCCAAAATGCCACACACTAAGAAGCGGCCTTACAAAATTTCCCTGGTCTCAACGCACGGCACCGGCAAGACCACGCTGTGCTATGAAGTGGCCGCCGAACTGAAGAAGCGCGGGGTGAAGGTGAAGGTCTTCTCCGAGATAGCCGCTACCGCTTTCGAGCAGGGCATCCCGATCAACGAGACCACTACGCTGCCGGCCCAGCTTTACATCATGATGCAGCACATCACCGAGGAGCTGCGCGGCACGCTGCGCAACTACCAGGTGGTGATCTGCGACCGCAGCGTCCATGACAACCTGGTCTACCTGGAGCGCCGCTGCGGCGAGCAGCCCTTCCTGCGCGACTTCCTGCGCGGCTACGCCGAAAAATTCCCGTACGACGTGATCTACAAGCTGCCCATGGTGGGCGAGCTGATGGACGACGGCATCCGCGACGCGCAGAGCCGCGAGTTCCAGCAGGACATCTATGACCGTCTCAACGGCCTGCTGGAGGGGATGAATATAGACCACCGCACGCTGCCGGCTCCCACTACGGAGCTGCGCCGGGAATGGGCGGACCTGATAGTGAACGAGACGCTGGGCGCGCTGAAGATGGCGGAGCAGAAGGAAAAAGCCGCGGCGCGCGGCTAGAGTACCGCTTTTACGGCGGCCTCGCCGGCCGTCAGCAAAGTTTTTAGCGGCAGCGAGGGCGCGATGGCCTTGCCGGAAGTTTCCGGCAGGGCCATTTCCATTGTAAGCGGCAGGTGCACGAAGGCGAACCTGGCGCTCAGGCCCAGCGCGGCTATGGCGTGCAGGGCCTCGTACATTAAATGGTTGCAGACGTAGCCGCCGGCGTAATTGCTTACGTGGGCGGGGACCCCGGCGCGGCGCACCGCGGCCGCCAGCCTGCGCGGGTCGGCTGTCACAAAATAGGCGGCCGGGCCGTCGGGCCGTATCAGTTTGCCTTCGGGCTTGTAGCCGGCGTTGTCCTTAATGCCGTAATCCTGGATGTTCAGCGCGAACCGCTCTATGCGCACGGAGGTTTCCCCCGCGGCCAGGCCGAAGGAGACCATAGCCGCGGGCTTGTGGCGCGCCAGCAGGGCGGGAATGATTCTGGAAACGGCTTTGCCGCTCACCGGGAGTTTTACTTTCACTACGCGCCAGCCGCGGTAGTCGGCCGGTTTAAGGCCCGCCATCACGCGCAGCGCGGGATTGTCCCCGCGGCCGGCGAAAGGCTCGAAGGCGGTGATGAGCAGGGTTTTCACGGCGGGCACGCCCCGGGGGTCTGTATGAAGTTTTCCCTGAACAAGGTCTGGAATTCCACCGCCTGCGGTTCGTAAGACGGGTCGTCCAGCGACAGGTCCCAGCCGCGGTAGCGGTGCTGGATGTAATGCGCGAATTCGTGCGCGAGCGAATCGTCCATGGCCCGGCCGTGGGAGGCGTACCAGGCCGCGTCGTCGAGCAGGTAGATCTCGTTGCGGTCCCAGACGTAGACGTTGGTTACATAATCGGGGCGCAGACCCCACTGCGGCCACACCGCGTCCTGGAACTGGCCAAGTGAGACCTGGCTGGCGAAGTAAATGCGCGGCAGGGGGATATCGGGGCGGTAGGCCTGGTTCATCAGGCCGGCCACTATTTTAAGGACGCATACCGGCGGATACTTAAGGACCGCGGGCGCCGCCGCCGGCCCGCCGTGCGCGCCGCCCGGCAGGGCCGCCGCGGCCAGGAAGAGCGCCAGGGCTAAAGAGTACGGGCGCGGCATAGGGTTATTTCCCGGCGAGCTGGCCGCAGGCGCCGGCTATGTCTTCGCCCAGGCTCTTGCGTACCGTTACCTCGAAGCCGTATTCCTCCATGAGGCCCGCAAAAACCTTCACGCGGTCCCTTTCCGGGGCTTTAAACCTGGCGCCGGTGCGGTTGTACGGGATGAGGTTGACGGTGAAATACTTGGGGGCCGCCACCGAGCGCAGCCAGGAACTGAGCCGGTTGGCCTGCGAGCGGCTGCTGTTGAGCCCTTCCAGCAGCACGTATTCCACGAAGACGCGGCGGCGCGTGCTGAAGATGTAGTCGTTGAGCGCCTTGGCCAGCTGCGAGAGCGGGTAGGTGATGTTGAGCGGTACCAGGTCGTTGCGCATCGCGTCTTCGGAGGCGTGCAGCGAAATAGCCAGGTTGCACTGCGGGAACTCCTTGGCGAAGCGGCGGATGCCAGGCACGTGCCCGGCGGTGGACACCGAGATGTGGCGCTGGCCCAGGCCTATCATTTCCGGGTCGGACATCGTGCGGATGGCTTCGGCCATGGACTCGTAGTTGTAGAACGGCTCGCCCATGCCCATAAAAATTACGCTGCCTATTTTCTGGCCGCGGGTCTTTTTAAGGTAGGCGGCTGCGGCCAGGAACTGGTCGGTTATCTCGTCGGGGGAGAGGTTGCGCTTGAGGCCTTTGCGGCCGGTGGCGCAGAAGGGGCAGCGCACCGGGCAGCCCACCTGCGTGGATACGCACAAGCTCCATTTTTCCGGCAGGAGGTTGAGCAGCACGGTCTCTATCTTATGGCCGTCCTTCAGCTCGAAGGCGAACTTTATGGCGTCGCCTTTCTTGGAGACCAGCGTGGCCGCTTCTTCCACCGTGTGCAGGCGGAATTTATGCTTAAGCTGCTCCCTGAGCGGCGCCGGCAGGGCCGAGACCTCGTCCCAGGAGGACGCGAAATTCTTGTAAACGGCGTCGCGCACCTGCTTAAGGCGGAAGGCGGGCAGGCCGTTCTCTTGCAGGAAGGCGGAAAGTTTTTTGAAGTCCATAATTATAGAGGGGACGTTCTTAACTATTGGACTATTTTATAGGGAATTGTAGATAAATAGTCCAATAGTTAAGAACGTCCCCGTTACCCGGAAAGCGTCAGTTAACGCAGACCGGCCGGGGCGATACGGAGCAATCCACCACCTGCGGAGCCAGCAGCGGCCTGAACACCGGCACGAAGATCTCTTTGTGGATGGAGTTAAGCTCCGCCTTGTAGTCGAAGAAGTAGGCGCCGTGCCAGGCCTTGATGTCTCGCATCTTGAAGAGGTCCTGGCGGGCCAGCTTGCGCAGGATCTTTTTGTGGATGATGAGCTGGATCAGGGTGGGCTCCAGGTTCTCCACCTGGGCGTCGGCCTGGTAATTGGAGTCCGCGGCGGCGATGGCGTTGGAATACGCGTCGCGCATGGCCCAGATATTGCGCCAGACCGCTACGTTGGCCGGCTTGGAGACGCGCTTCTCCAGGCCTTCGCTCATCTTTTCCAGCTTCACGAACAGCCTCACCACCAGGTTGGCCGGCACCAGCGGGGAGCCGGCGGTTATAAGCTTGTCTATGCGCACGTCCGGGCGCTGGAGGTAGACGCGGTGCAGGGCCGTGTGGACCATCACCGAGCCCCAGCTGTGGGCCAGGATGTAGATGGGGCGGCCGGTGCCTTTATACTGGTCGTAGACGTCCGCTATCTTCTGCTGCAGGCGGGGCAGGGTTTCGCGGGTGTCCTTGGGGTCGCGGGACCAGGCGAAAGGGACTATTATCACGTCATGCTGGTCGTAGCCGGGGATCTCCCTGAGCTTGGCTTCCAGGTAGTTGTCCTCGAGGCGCAGAACGCGGTCCTGGGGCAATTCTCGGGCGTCGGGGTCCTCTTCTGGGAAGAAATAGCGCGGGTTGAACGACACCACGCCGTTCACTATCTCCGCTTCGGTGATGTTCTTGTTATGGAAGAAAAAACGGAAGAATTTTATGAGTTTCTTGAGTTCGAACGGGCCCACGCCTATCTCGCCGAACCGCAGGCCGGAAATGGTGATGACCACCGGGTCCAGGCCGTTCCTGGTCGCAAGGGCTTCGTCCAGGGCGCGTATGGAGGAGGGGGCCTGCCGCGCGGAGGCCGCGGCGGCGTCCTCCCGGGCGGCTTCGCTGTCGGCCTGTTCCTCTATGGACAACTCGGGGGCGGGGACCGCCAGGTCGGAGGTCAGGGCGCGGACGTCGTCGGCTTTAAGGGTGTTGAGTTCGGCGGCGCGGACGGCCAGGTTAAGGGTAAAAACAACAAAAACGGCGACAAGTGCGGTTTTTATCAGTCTCATAATTAATATAGAATATATTATCAAATTTGGAGTTGGTTTTTGACCATGGTCAATACGTTTTCGGAAGATAAGGGCCCCCGGAGGCTGGCGGCTTTTCTAGGGCTTAATTTCTCGCTTTCGCTGGCGCTTTGCGCCGGTTTCCTGCTTTTTACCGGCGGCCACCCTCTGGAGCTGGCCTTCGCCGGCGCGGCGCTGGTCTCCAATACCGCCATGTTCTACGCCGCCCTGGCCCTGCCGGCCGCGCTGCTGTACGCTTTTGGCGCGGGGCGCCTGCTGCTGCCGCTCCTGGCGGTTTTCCAGCTTTTCCTGGCCACGGACCTGGCCGTTTATAAAATATTCAAGTTCCACCTGAACTCCATGGTGCTTAACCTGGTGCTGACCCCCGGCGGGCTGGAGTCGCTGGACCAGGGCTGGGCTACCAAAGCGCTGTTCGTGCTGGTGGCCATAGGCGCCGGAGCGGCGCAGTGGTATTTCTGGCGGCTGGCCCCGCGGCTGGCCCCCAAAGTCACCGGCCGGCGCGCCGCCCTGGCGCTGGCAGGCATACTGCTGTTCGCCGTCGCGGACAAGGGCCTGTTCGCATGGGGCACGCTGTACGATTCGGTCTATATTACCCGCAACTCGCAGCTCTTCCCGCTTTACCAGCCGCTGCGCGTGCGCAGTTTTGCCAGCAAATATCTTGGCGTAAAGCTGGACAGGGAAGTCCGCGCCGGCGTGGACCTTAAATACTCCGGCCTGCGCTACCCGGCCGCGCCGCTCATGGCGGAGCCGCCGGCCAAGCCCCTTAACTTTTTAATTATCGTGGTGGACTCCCTGCGCCGGGACATGCTGACCCCGGAGATAATGCCGGAGACCTGGGCGTTGGGCCAAAAATCGGCGGTATTCACGGACCATTACAGCGGCGGCAACTGCACGCGGTTCGGCATCTTCTCCGTGCTCTACGGAATTTACGGCAACTACTGGTTCCCCATGCTGGGCGAACTGCGCGGCCCCGTGCTGATAGACGCGCTGAAGGCGCAGGGCTACGACCTGCGGCTTTACGCCAGCGCCAAGCTGAGTTTTCCGGAATTCAACAAGACCTGCTTCGTGAGCGTGCCGCGGGATGGTATCCTGGACGAGCCGGCCGGGGAGAACGGCGCGCAGAAGGATAAAGCCATCTCGGAACGGTTCGCCGCCTACCTTAAGCAGCGCGACGGGAAAAAGCCGTATTTCTCCTTCATCTTTTATGACGCCTCCCACGGTAATTACGACGCCCTGCCGGGGCTGGAGAAGTTCCAGCCGGCTTTCCCTGTGAGCCAGCTGGCGCTTAATAAGGGCAACGTGGGCGGGCTGTTCAACCGCTACAGGAATTCCGTCCATACCGACGACTCGCTGGTGGGCGGCATACTGCGCGCCGTGCGCGACACTGGCGGCCTGAAGAATACGGTGGTGCTGGTGCTGGGCGACCACGGCGAAGCGTTTTTGGAGCGCGGCCGCTACGGGCATAACCAGGGCTACAGCCCGGAAGAGGTGCGCGTGCCGCTGGTGCTTTATGTGCCGGGCCGCGCGCCGCAGCGCGTAACGCGCCCCACCAGCCACCTGGATATAGTCCCTACGCTGCTGCCACTGACCGGGGTTAAAAACCCCGCGGCGGATTATTCCAGTGGGCAGAGCCTTTTCTCCGCCGGGGCGCGCCCCTTCCTCGCCGCTTTTTCCTGGGACACCGCAGGCATCATCACCTCTTCGCGCACGGCGGAGCTGCCGCTGGAGATGTACAAGGGCGGGGTAAAGGTTTTTGACGCGGATTATAAAGAAGTGCCGGGCCGCCAGGCCGCGGCCGAGTTCATGCCGCTTATAGGGCGGTTCCAGAAAGAAGCCAGGAGATTCAGCCGTTAGGCCGCAAGAGCCGGGTTAAAGGGAGATCCCGTATTCCGCCGCTGCGCCACCAGGACGGTACGAGCGGGTTTATTTTCCCGGCGTGGGCGCAGGCCGCGCAGGCGTTGGCGCCGGCGGGCCGCCGGCCCTTGGCCAGGAAAGCGCGGGCTTCCTTGAAAGAGCGGTTGTTGAAGAGTTCCCGCAGCGGCCCCGCTAACCCGTCCCCAAAGTCGTCCTTCTTGTCCTCCACGCCGCAGCACGGCGAAACCGAACCGTCGGAATTTACCACCGCGGCCAGCCACGGCCAGACGCAGGCGGGCAGGCCGGAGGCTTTTACGCGCAGGTATTCCTGGTGGTTGAGCATGGTCTGAGCGCCGGCGGCGCCGGTCTCCGGGTAGAACGCCGCGCCCTCTTTCACCGGCACCCAGGCCGGGTCCGGGATGGCGGCCGGCGCCGGCAGGAACAGGTCCACGCCCAGCTCGGCGCTCATGGCGCGGGCTTTTTCTATTTCGTGCTCGTTGTGGCGGAAAACCAGGAATTTCCAGGCTATGTACGGGCGCCGCGAGCCGCGCCGCCGGCGCAGGTCCAGCAGCGTACGCAGGTTCTTCAGCGCCTTGTCAAAATCACCGCCGGCGCGGTAGCGCGAGTAAGTTTCCTGCGACGCGCCGTCGAAGGAGAGAATTAGGAAATCCAGCCCGCTGTCCAGCAGCCGGCCCGCGGCCTCTTCGTCCAGGTCGTTGAGGTGGCTGCTCAGGTAGGTTTCCATGGAGAACCGCTTGGCGTAGGCTATCATGTCGTAAAGCCGCGGGTTCAGCGTGGGCTCGCCCCAGTTGTAAAAATCAGTTTTAAGCAGGTACGGGCCCAGCTGGTCCATCACCTTCACGTAATCGTCCCAGCGCAGCAGCGTTTTGGGGCGGGTACCCTTGTCCCGGCCTGTGGGGCAGAACGGGCAGCGCAGCGTGCAGGCGCTGGCGGGGTCTATTATAAGGTGGTAGGGGAGGGCGCGAGCGGCTTCGCGCCCCTGGCGCAGGTCCCATTCGGCCAGCAGGTAGTTGCCGAGCTTCTTCCACAGCCCCAGCCGGGCCAGCGCAAAGATCATGCCGGGCCGGAGCCCGTAGAAGAGGGAGCGCTCAGGCATCGGTATCCGCCGCCGGCCGCCGCGAGCGGGCTTTGCGGCGGCGCACGCGCGCTATCTCTTTAAGGCGTTCGGAAGTTCCGGGGGAGACGGCCATCTCCACGCGGTCGGCCAGTTCGCGCAGGGCCAGAAAGCGGTTGACCGAACGTTTGCGTTCGCGCTGGCAGCGGATGACCAGCCCCATGGGAGGGTACTTGAGCAGCACCGCGTTGGAGGTCTTGTTTATTTTCTGCCCGCCCTTGCCGCCGCCCCGGATGAACTGTTCCTCCACCAGGCGCAGGTCCAGGCCGAGGCGCGCGATGCGGGCCTTCAGCGCCTCCGTTTTTGCGGGGGTGATATCGGAAAGTTCCGGGAAGTTCATGGGACGCTAGTCCGCCAGCTGGCCGTGTTCGCGCAGGTATTTGCGGATGTGGCTGCGCGCGCCGGCGGTCTTTACCACGGAGAGCCAGTCTTTCTTGGGCGCGGAGTTGCGGCGGGTGATGATCTCGCAGATATCGCCGCTCTTGAGCGCCTCGTCCAGGCGCGCCATCTTGTTGTTAACCTTGGCGCCTATGCAGGCGTTGCCGATGTCGGTGTGGATGGAATAGGCGAAATCTATGGGCGTGGCGTCCACGGGCAGGGGCTTAACCTCGCCCTTCGGGGTGAAGATGAAGATCTGGTCCAGCTCCAGGTCGGTCTTGAAGCTTTCTATGAACTCGCGCGGGCTCGACAGGTCCTGCAGCCATTCCATCCACTGGCGCAGCCAGTTGAGCTTTTCGTCCAGGTGGCGGTCGGCGCCCTTCTCGCCCAGCTTGTAGCGCCAGTGCGCGGCGATGCCGTACTCCGAAGTGCGGTGCATCTCTTCGGTGCGGATCTGGATCTCTATGATCTCGCCCGAGGCCGCCATTACACTGGTGTGCAGGCTCTGGTAGAGGTTCATTTTGGGCACGGCGATGTAGTCCGTGAAAGAGCCGGCCACCGGCTTGAAGACGGAGTGCACGGTGCCCAGGAGGGCGTAGCAGTTGATGATGGTGTCGGTAATGACGCTCACGCCCAGGGCGTCCTGGATCTCCTCGAAAGGTTTTTCCTGGCGCAGCATCTTGCGGTAGATGGAGTAGAGGTTCTTGGCGCGCGAGACCACGCGGTGCGGCACCTGCGCGCCGCCCAGGTGTGTTTCCAGTTCCTTGCGGAAATCTTCCAGCAGTTTCTCGCGCTTGGCGTAGCGCAGCTGCACCTTGGCCAGCAGGCTCTGGTACTCGTCGGGAAAAAGGAATTTGAAGGAAAGGTCTTCCAGTTCGCTCTTGAGCTGGAAGATGCCCAGCCGCTGGGCGAGCGGCGCGTAAAGAGACAGCGTTTCGTGGCTGATCTCCAGCTGCTTCTCCCTGGGCAGGAAGTTGAGCGTGCGCATGTTGTGCAGGCGGTCCGCCAGCTTGATGACGATCACGCGGATATCCTTGGCGGTGGCCAGGATCATCTTGCGCCAGTTCTCGGCCTGGGCCTCGTCGCGCGAGGAGAAGCGGAGCGTCTCTATCTTGGTGACGCCGGCCACCAGGGCGTAAACCTCGTCCCCGAATTCTTTCTTGAAGGTCTCGTGCGGGATCTTGGTATCCTCCAGCACGTCGTGCAGCAGGCCGGCCGCCACGGTTTCCAGGTCCATCTTGTAATCCACCAGGATCTCGGCCACGGCCGCGCAATGGACGAAGTATTTTTCCCCGGAGGCGCGTTTCTGTTCCTGGTGGGCCTCGCTGGAGTAATTCCACGCGTATTCCAGCATGGTGGTGTCCTGCGAGGAGTACTCCCGGAATTTTTTAAGCAGTTCTTCCAGTTCCATGTGGTTATTCCGCTCCCAGTTTCTTGATGGCATAGACCACCGCGTAGCCGAACGGGTAGATAAAGCGCGAGAGGCGGTCGTGGCTCTTGTGCAGTTCCGGCAGGATGTCCGCCATGGCTATGTAAATGAACGAGCCGCCGCTAAGGCCCAGCAGCAGCGCCATGGCCGGCTGGGAAAGGCCGGCCAGCAGGGGCACGGTTATAAGGGCCCCCACGGGGGTCATGAGCGCCAGCAGGGCCGACAGCTGGAGCGTGCGGCGCCAGCTCCGGCCGCTCGCCAGCAGAAGTGAGGCCATAGCTATGCCGTCGTATAATTTATGGGTCACTACGCCCAGGGCCACGCTCAGGCCCGTGGAGCCGCCGCTCTTCACCCCCACGGCCAGGTTGGCCCCGTCGGTAAGGGAGTGCAGCGAGAGGGCGATGAAGGCCAGCGCGCCGAGGGAATGGACATGGCAGTCTTCCATGACCTCGTTGCAGGAGTGGACTACGGTAAAGCTCTCTATCAGGAAAAGTATCAACAGCGCGGCCAGGCAGCCCAGGTAGGCCATGTCGGGGTCCAGGGCGGTGCCGGCCGGCATGATATCCATGAAGGCCACCGAAACCAGCACGCCAGAAGAGAAGGCCAGGGACCAGGCCAGGAACCGCCGGTCCATGCCGCCGAACTTTATTACCAGCGCGGCGCCCGCCAGCGTGAACGCCAGGGCGGACGCGCTGAAGACCGCCGTCATCATGCCTGGGCCTCGTACAGGCCCTTGTAGATACCGCCCAGTTTCAGCAGTTCCTCGTGCGTGCCGGTCTCGGCCAGCTCGCCTTTCTTCAGGACAAAGATCTTGTCGGCGTTGCGCACCGTGGAAAGCCGGTGGGCCACCATCACCACCGTGCGGCCGCCCAGGATGCGCTCTATCGCGCCCTGCACGGATTGCTCGCTGGCCGTGTCCAGGTTGGAGGTGGCCTCGTCGAGCAGGAGGATCTTGGGTTTTTTAATGATGGCGCGCGCTATGGCCAGGCGCTGGCGCTGGCCGCCGGAAAGCTTTACCCCGCGCTCGCCCAGCACGGTGTCGTAGCCCTGCGGCATGGCCTCTATAAAGGCGTGCGCATCGGCGGCCTTGGCCGCATCCACGACGTCCGCCATGGTGGCGCCGGGCAGGCCGATGGTGATGTTGCCAAAGACCGTGTCGTCGAAAAGTATGGTGTCCTGGGTGACCAGGCCCATGTGGGCGCGCAGCGCCGTGGTGTCCAGGTCCAGCATGTCATGGCCGTCCACGTCTATGCGGCCGGTTACCGGGTCGAAGAACCGCAGCAGCATGTGGATGACGGTGGTCTTGCCGGAGCCGGACGGCCCCACAAAGGCCGCCACCTCGCCGGGGTTTATGGTGAAGGAGAGGTCTTTAAGCACCTGGGTGTCGCGCGACGGATATTTGTAGCCGACGCTCCTGAACTCTATCTTCCCGTCCAGCCGGGAAATATCCTTGGTGGAGGCTTTCACCACCACGGCGGGCTTTTCTTCCAGGATCTGGTAGATGCGCTCCCAGGCGGCCATGCCCTGCTGCAGTTTGGAATTGAGGTTGCCGATATTTTTGAGCGGCACATAGGCCGTTACGTAGCCGGCGATGAAGGAGAAGAAATGCGCGGTCGTCATGGTGCCTTCGAAGATGGCCCGGCCGCTCATGTAGATGATGGCGATAAGCACCATGCCGCTGATGAACTCCATCACCGGGCCGCTCATGGCTGTGGCGCGCAGGTAGCGCATCATCTTGGAAAAATAGGCGTCGTTGGAGACCTTGAAGCGGGCGATGGCCTGGTCCTCGTAGTTGAAGGCCTTTACCACCGTGATGCCCTGCAGGCTCTCCTGGAAACGGTGGGAGATCTCGCCCACTATCACGTTGCTCTCGGCGGAGGCTTTGCGCATCTTTTTACCCAGGACGCCCAGCAGCGCCGCGATCAGCGGCAGCACCACCAGCGACACCAGCGCCAGCCGCCAGTTGATGTAGAACAGCACGCCCACGCAGGCGATCACCGTGGTCACGTCCCGGATACCGTAGAGCGGGATGAACTGCACGGTGTTCTGCACGTTGTTGAGGTCGTTGATGACGCGGCTCATCACGTCGGAGGAGCGCTTGCGCCAGTAAAATTCCAGCGAGAGGCGGTGGATGTGGGCGAAGAGGTCGCCGCGGATGTCCTGCACGGCCTTCTGCCCCACCCAGCTCATCAGGTAGGCGTTGGTGTATTCCACCAGCATGCGCAGCACGAACAGCACCGGCAGGCCCATAACGATGAGCTGCAGCAGGCGCATATCCTTGTTCACGAATACGCCCTGGATGATGGGGCCGGAGATGTAGATGACCGCGTTCTTGATGGCGGCCAGCACTATCATGGAGCCCGCAGCCTGGAGCAGGCGGCCCTTGTAGGGCTTAAGGTACTGCACCAGGGCCTTTACGAGGACCTTGAACCTGGCCTTGTCCGTGACGGAGTGCGCGGCGGGGTCTGTCATGTTCAGTTGAGGTAGGTAAGGATCTTGTCGGCGGCGCGGACGGCGGCGCCGCGCTCGCCCAGCATGGTGCGCAGGCCGAGCAGTTCCTTGCGCGCGGACTTCATGCGGCCGGGGTTGTTGATGAAGGAGAACGCTTCCTGCGCCAGGTTGTCGTCGGTGGCGTCCTGCTGGATCAGTTCCTTGACCGCGGGGCGCTTGAGCAGGATGTTGACCAGGGAGATGTAAGGCGTCTTTACCACGCGCTTGGCCACCTCGTAGGTGAGCTTCTGCATTTTGTAGGCCACGGCCATGGGCACGCCAAGCAGGGCGTTCTCCAGCGTGGCGGTGCCGGAGCAGGTGAACGCGAAATCCAGGCGGGCTCGCTCGGCGTAGTCCTTCTCGCGGACTATCTCTATGTCCTTGGACCAGTATTTTTCCACGCCTTCCAGCGCCGGCACAATCTTGTCGTCCGGGAATTCCGGCACGGCGAACAGGTAGGCTTTGGCTTTGGGGTGGACTTCCTTGATACGGTAGAAAGCTTTTACGAAAAGCGGCAGGTGGCGGGCTATTTCGGTTTTGCGCGAGCCGGGCAGGATGCCTATGCGCCATTCGCCGCCGGCCGGGGGGAAGTCCCTGTCCAGGGGTTCGGGCATCAGGTCCAGCAGCGGGTGCCCCACGAAGGTGGCGTTGCCCTTGACCTTCTTGTAGATGTCGGCCTCGAACGGGAAGATGACGAACATTTCCTTGGTCAGTTTGGCCAGTTTGGCGGCGCGGCCGGGGCGGCTGGCCCAGACCTGCGGGCTGATGTAGTAGAACGCCGGGATCTTGCGGTGCGCGGCCAGGCCCAGCACCTGGTGGTTGAAGCCGTAGAAGTCCACCGCGATCACGCAGGCGGGGCGCTTCTCTTCCATGTAACGGCGCAGCAGCTTGATGAGCTTGAACCACAGCAGGAAATGTTTGAAAGGCTCGGCGAAACCCACCGCGCCTACGGAGACCAGGTTGTAGAGGAAGCGGTCCGAAACTTCCTGCATGCGCACGCCGCCCATGGCGGTGACGGTGATCTCGGGGTCTTTGGCCCGCAGCGCCTTTATCAGGCCGGCCGCGTGCAGGTCGCCGGACGGATCGCCGGCGACTACCAGGATGTTCTTGTTGGTGGGGGCTGTTTTAGCCATGGTGTGGAAGGCCTCAGTGCTTGTCTATGCCGGCGTTCTTGAGGCCCTCTTCCACCAGGACCTTGGTGACCTTGCCTATGTCGGCGAGGCGGCCCGCCAGCGATTCGGGAGCTTCTTCCGTCTTGGAGCCGGAGACCTCGAAGCGGCGCATCTGGTTGGTGATGTCCAGCGCCAGGCGCAGCGCCTTAAGGCCCTTCTCGCCCGAAGGCGTGGGGGTTTTGGCGGTGCGGATGCAGTCTATGAAGTGCACCAACTCTTCCTTGATGGGCTGCTTGGGCGCGAACTTGGGATAGGTGATCTCTATATCCTTGAGCGAGTTCACGACGGGCGTCTTTTTGGTGTAGATCTTCAGCTTGGAACTGACGTAATCCACGGAGATATAGGCGTCCTGCTGGTAGATGCGCATGCGGCGGGAAGCTTCCATGGTGGCGCGGCTGGCGGTGATATCCGCCACGCAGCCGTTCTTGAATTTTATGCGGACGTTGGAGATGTCCTCGTGCGCGCTGAGCATGCTGGCGCCGATGGCCTCGAACGAAGCGACCTCGGAGTCTATCATGGTCAGGATGATGTCCAGGTCGTGGATCATGAGGTCCAGCGTAACGCCGGTGGCGGCCACGCGCGGGTCGAACGGCCCCAGGCGCTCTATGGTGACGTAGCGCGGGTTCTTAACGTGCTTCATGGTTTCCACCACCGCGGCGTTGAACCGTTCGGAATGGCCCACCTGCAGCACCACTTTGTTCTTTTCGGAAATTTCCAGCAGCTTGCGCGCGCCTTCCTCGGAATTGGTGATGGGTTTCTCCATCAGTACGTGCACGCCGGCCGTGAGGGCCTTTGCGCCGAGCTCGGCATGGTACTCGGTGGGGGCGGCTATTACCAGCGCGTCCACCTGGGAGAGGAGTTCCTCCACGGTCTTGTAGGCCACGCAGTTGTGGCGCCAGGCCAGCACCTGCGCCCTGAGCAGGTTGGGGTCGGAAACGCCCACCAGTTCCACTTCGGGCATCGTTGAAAGGGTTTTAGTGTGAAAGCCGCCGAGCTTGCCGGCGCCTACTACTCCGAAGCGAAGTTTCTTCTCTTTTTCAGCCATAGTGTCCTCTGGACCGAGAAAATAACGGAAAAATAGACTTAAAAGCCCCCTTTTAAGGGCGGGCTTCCATCTTATTATTCTACTAAATATGTACGGGGTACGGCTTCAGGCGCCGGCGGCGAGCAGTCGTTCGGCTTCTTCGGTGAGGGCGTTAAGGCTGTTCTCCACTTCCAGGGCTTTGGCCGCCACGTCGTCGGTTTCGGCCACGTGGATGGGGTCGCCGTAAACCGCCTCGATGCGGCCGAAAGGCAGCGGGAACTGGTACTTGTCCCAGCTGCGCAGGATCTTTTTGCTGGAAAGGGCGCAAGCCACCGGGACTATGGGGACCCCTGCTTTCTGGGCGATGTAGGCTATGCCCGGTTGCGCTTTGAAGATGGGGCCTTTCGGGCCGTCGGGCGTGACGGCTATGGAATAGCCGCCCCTGGCCGCCCTGATGAGCGCGCGCAGCGCTTCCGAACCGCCGGTGGTGGTGGAGCCGCGGATAACGTTGAAGCCCATGCCCAGCAGGATACGGGCCATGTATTCCCCGTCCTTGCTCTTGCTGACCAGCCCTGCCACCCCCTGGTTGCGGTGCAGCCAGATCATCAGCACTTCCTGCCGGTGCCAGAGGGCGTAGACGGCCGGGCCCTGGTAGCGGTTGTTCCCTTTCACCGTGACGCGCGAAGAGAACCCGAGCAGCCTTATATAAAGCCGGGCCAGCAGCGAGAGGGCCCAATGGGCGGGAGAGTTCTTGTAAAGCAGTTCGTTCATTTAAATCACTGCAACAGGCGGAGTAATTATAAGAATAAAGCGCCGGGGTAAACAACAAGCGCTGAGCGGGCGCCGATCCCCGACAAGCACGGGTTGACCTGCATGCTATTTCTTGCGCTGGAAGATTGACGACTGCACGCTGACAATTGCGCGCCCTCCGGGCGGAAAGGCCGCGCGCAAAAACGCGAAAACGCGGCCGGTTTTTGATACTATAAACAAAACGCGCGGCGTGCAGCCTAAATTTTCAAAGAACGCGCCAGGGGATGGGGAAAAAGGCGGGAGGTGGAAACTGTCGGTAGCCGCGGTTATGTTTTCTGTAATTGTATGGGTAAATATAAAATTCTTTTGATGACCTTATGTCTGTGGCTGCAGTGCGCGGGAGGGGTGCTCGCACAGGGGGATGCTGCAAAACTTTTTTCGTTCGAAATAGAAGACCTGAAAGGCCCGGTTCCGCCGCGGGTTACATTCAAGGTAAAGGTTTCTCTTAAAGGTGACTTTAGCGGGATGGCGAAATTCTACTCCTGCGACAAAACCAAGTTCATGCTGGTCGATATCGGCAATGCGGAGTTTGTGGAAAATATTAGCTATAAAATTTATGCCAGGAAGGGCCAGATAACCAAATTTGATGCGATGTTTTATGGCATGACTGGCGGTAGTGTCCCGTTGGTCTGCGGAGAATACTCTGCCGGGACTGTGCAGGAGAATAATAGGTTCTACGCCAATCGGGCCAATGAAATAATTTTCCGTCCAGACAATGACCAAGACTGGTACGGATCCAATATTATGGAGGCGCTGGAGCTTTCCGATCCATTTGCTGTGGCGCGCACACATAAACTGCTCACGAATTATTTCCCGGAAAGCATGGCCAAAGGGGTTATTCCCGGGCTGGTGGCATGGGCAGTAGAAGGTCGGAGCACGGAAAGGGTGCAGCAAGTTCTTGGGGAGCTTATAAAAAAATATGGGGGCAGGGAGGTGGCCGCAGAAGCGGTTAAGTTGTTGAAGTCCGAGGATTGGAATGCGCGCAAAACCGGCCTGGTCCTGCTGGACTATTGTGGTCCGGACGCTGATATTGCGCGGGACACCGTAGAGGAGATGTTGGCTTTTGAAAAGGACCCTGATTTGGTGCGTATTGCGCTGTTGCTGGCAGCTAACAGAGGATACGTGATACCTCCGAAATATTCAAAACCTGAAGAAATCCCTGATGCGAACGTGGCTACGCACAAAAAAGAAATAGAAGAGGTGTGTGATAGGGCCGCTGGCGTGGATCTTGGTCAAAAAGAGGAATATCCGCGCTACTATGACGATACTGGGGTCCGGATCCCGGCGCCTCCTGCTGCGAAAAAGGCCATCTCTGACCTGGAAAGCCTTATAGGCAGGATGCCTAACTATCCTGAAATGGCGAGGGTGTATCTTCTGCTTGGCCGTCTTATGCAACGTTTCGAGAATCGATATGCACGGACTTATGATCCCGAGACATATGCGAGTGGTATGCCTTCCGAAGTGCAAGCAAGGAGCGAGCAGTACTCTTCTGGTGAGCCGGCGGCGGAATACTATTACAACGGATACCATTTCGACCAGTTGCTCAAGATCTTCCCGCACAGCGAATTTGCAGACGATGCGGCATTCGAAAAAACAGCTGTGCTGCACGGAGGAGAGTGTGAAGGGGACGAGAATTGTTCCCTGGACTGGGGGGTGTGGCCTTACATTGGATTTTTGACCGGGTACCCGCGCTCCGACCTGGCACCGAAAGCTATTGATGCGATAAATAAAGACTTTGAAGCACTGCCTGTTGACAAGACCGGAAGAATAAGCGGTTCCAGATATTTTTCTATTCAAGGCTTAAAGAATACCCTGGGCGCCTATGAAGTAGCGGTAAGTTCTGCTGCGCCAGAAGCGAAGGCGAAAGCGGAGGATGTGCTTTGTTCGTTATGGGAGAAGACTGGGGAGAAGGGCCATGCCGTGGCGGCGTGTCAGGCGGTACTTAAAGAATATCCCGCCTATCCGGCTGCGGCTGATATAAAAAAGCGTATTGAAAAGCTTGAGGTGGAAGATTTTGAGCTTAAGTCGAGGGTGTCCGGTGAGGATAATAGGCCTGCGCTTAGTTGGGCTTTAATAGAAGGTGTCGGGCAGTATGTTGTATATCGCTCCAGCGATGGAGGAGGATCCTTTGTAAAGCTTGCGAAAGTGTCCGGTGGAAACAGTTATCAGGATAACGCTTTGTTTCCGGGTACGACTTATACCTACTATGTCGAGGCGGGCTGGCGTGACGGCGTGGTGTATAGCCGCAACGTGACGGCGCTCATTCCTGATGATGGGGTGGTAAGGCAGTTGATGGCCGGTGGAGTTGAGATTGGCAGGGGAGGGGCTGGTGCGTTGTGGGATTTGGGGAGGGAGGGAAGGGATAAAGTCGCTTTGCGGTTATACCACTATCTTGCCGAAGGAGATCCGGAGTTGCAGGATGGTGCGAGGAATGCGATACGATCAATGGGTAGCCATGGAAGTGCGCTTTTGCCATTGATGTTGGATAAGTTTAGAAAAAATGGCACAGATTTGGACCTGATAGCCTCTATGGGGCCTGGCGCGCTGTCTGCTGTGCCAGAACTTGTCAGGATGCTGAAGGAAAGCCCTTCCCCTGAATTGGTCGCGGCGCTGGAGCGTATTGGCGGTTATGATTCTATCGGCCCGTTAGCGGACTATCACTTGGCGCGGATGAATGCGGAGATTAAAAAGCTTGACGCTGGCAATGTTGATTTGCGCAAACCTGGGAGTTTGCCGCAGGGCTGTATTATGCGGGAACTGGCGCCGGAGCGTTTGATGACTGCGCTGGGGAAATTACGGATAGATGGGGTTTCTTTCGAGATCTCCACAAGCCCTGTCTCTGGTCGTACAGGGATGTCATTTGATGCGGCGCGCGTTTCCGAACTTATTGGAAAAAAAGTTTATCTTGAGAGAGGTGCCTGTCTTGTTCTCTCAAATTGCTTTGTCAAAAAGCCAGTTGCTGACGAAATCCGCAGAAGACTTGGGAGAGACTTGAGACCCATTTTTGCCCAAGAAGGGTGTCAGCCGAGAGTAGCCTATCCGGACGTCGTGAAGGGCATCGTGCCGGAGCAGGCGGGTTATTTAGGGTTGGAGTTGCAATGGGGGGCATCAAGGACAGGTTGTCGGATGACTGCCGGTTGCAAATTGTTCATGAAAGCGGAATTCGAAAAGTTGTTCGGGATAGTGATGGACGATTATGCGCCCGCAGAAGTTTTCTCCATAGAGCCATGCAGGCTCGATAGTGATTATCAGTAACATAATCACGCTCATGTCCCTGCAATTTTAGCCGCTTTTATCAAACCTAAGAAAAGACTGAAAAGCTTAAAAATAAGGCCCGTTCCTGGGCGGCTTGCCTGGCAAAGACAGCCAACTTAACCCGCTGGCGGACCAATACGACTCAATAGACCCGCCCGCTCCGGAAGACTGACACTCACACACTGATTACCGGGCGACTGCCCGGCGGAAAAGCCGCGCGCAAAAACGCGCCAGGGGATGGGGGAAAAGGCGGGGGCTGACGATAACTGCGTTATGTTTTCTACAGTTTTAAGTTGTCGTCGGCGCCGAGCACCGTAATGCCGGTTTCTTTGGCGGCGGCGAGGAAATCTTCCATGCCGAGGATGAGGGTTTTTCCGGCTTCGAGGACCAGCGTGTGCGCCCCGGCGTGTTTCATGACGTGCAGGGTCTGCGCCCCGGCCACGGGCAGGTCGAAGCGCATGTCCTGGCCGGGCCTGGCTACTTTCACCACCGTAAGTTCCCCGCCCTTCTCGCGCGTCAGCGCGCCGGCGCGCTTGATGCACTCGTCGGTGCCTTCTATGCCCTCGGCGGCCACCACCACCTGGTCGCGCAGTACCACGGTGAGCCCTATGTCCAGCGCAGCCAGCGCCTTGGCGGCCTTCCAGCCGTAGGCGGCGGTGCGCAAGGCGTCCGAGTCCGGTTTTTTTCCGGCCAGCAGGCCCGGTTTCACCAGGAGGTGTTCGAGCAGCGTGGCAGAACTCGCCACTTCTATGCCGTCGGCGGCCAGTTCTTCGGCCAGAGCGGCGAAAATGGAATTGGCTTTCTTGTCGCGCAGCCTGAAAAGCAGCTTGGCCCCGCGCAGGTCGGGGATGATGCCGCCGAAAATGGAAACGTGCGGCACGGAACCAGCCAGCAGCGTGCGGGTAACGCCCTGGTTTTTGAGGAACTCGATGGGGCCGCCCACGTTGCCTAGGCGGAACCATTCCACCGCGGCGGCGTTCTTTTCTATCTCTTTGGAAGTGATGCCGGTCAGGGCCACCGCGCAAACTTCGCGGCCGGCCTTTTTAGCCTCGGCCGCGAACAGCAGCGGGAAATTCCCGCCGCCCGCGATAAGCCCTATACGTTCGGCCATTTAGTCGTTAGCCGCGGTTTCCAGTTCGCGCGCATTGCGGCGCGGGCGCGCCACGCCGCGCTTGGAGGTTTCCACGAAGTCCAGGATAAGGGCGGCTTCCGGCGGCAGGTTCTCGGCGCGCAGTTTGGCTATAGCGTCCTTGAGCAGCAGGCCGCGGAAGAACAGGGTTTTGAAGACGTGCTTGATGGACTTGATCTGGTCGGGGGTGAAGCCGTTGCGGCGCAGGCCCACGATGTTGAGCGTAACCGGGCGGGCGCGGTCGCCCTGCGCTATGACGTAGGGGATGATGTCCTGGTTCACCATGCCGCCGCCCGACACCATGGCGAACTTGCCGATGCGGGTGAACTGGTGGATGCCGGACAGGCCGGAGATGGTGGCGCGGTCGCCTATCTGTACGTGGCCGGCGGGGGAGGAACAGTTGACCAGAATGACGTTGTTGCCCACCCGGCAGTCGTGGCCCAGGTGCGAGTTGGCCATCAGCATGCAGTTCGATCCCATGGAGGTGAGGTTGGTGGCGTGGGAGCCGCGGTGCAGGGTGACGTTCTCGCGGATGACGTTATTGTCGCCCATGGTGAATCGGGTATGCTCGCCGTGGTAGCTCCAGTCCTGGGGCGGCATGCCTACGTAGGCCGCGCCGGTGAACAGGTTGTTTTTGCCTACGGTGCAGAACTCGAAAATGCAGTGCGGGCCTATCTTGGTGCCGTCGCCTATCTGCACGTCTTCGCCTATCACTACGAAGGGGCCTATCTCCACGTTCTCGCCGAGCTGGGCCTTGGGGTCTATTACCGCGGTGGGGTGTATCTTGGTAGCCATGTTATCCTCCGGAAAACTAGCCTATCGCAAAGGTCAGTTCGGCTTCGGCGGCGGACTCGTCGCCAACCCAGGCGCGGGCCCTGACCTTGCCCACGCTGCTCTTGAATTTTATTATCTCCACGTGCATGTTAAGCACGTCGCCCGGCACTACCTGGCGTCGGAATTTGGCGCGGCTTATGCCTGCGAAGAACCCCAGGCGGCCCTTGGTCTCGGGCAGGTCCATCATCATGGCGGCCGCGGTCTGGGCCATGCCTTCCAGCATCAGTACGCCGGGCATTATGGGTTTTTCCGGGAAGTGGCCGTGGAAATAAAGTTCGTTGGCGCTGACGCATTTTACGCCAACGCAGTACTTGCCTTCCTCCACCACTTCCACGCGGTCCACCATCATAAAGGGATAGCGGTGGGGGATGATCTTGAGGATCTCTTCGCAGGGGATGACGCGGACGGGCTTGTAATGGGGGGCTTTATTGTCGGTCATGTTAACCAGCCTTTTCCAGCAATAGTTTAGCAAAATTGACGTTGGCGGCATGGCCGGGGCGCTCGGCCTCGATATAGACGTTATTCAGCGGCAGGCCCGTCAGCGCGAGGTCGCCTATAAGGTCCAGGAGCTTGTGGCGGGCGAACTCGTCCGCAAAGCGCAGGCCGCCCTTTGCCATAACTTCGTTCTCGGCTATCACTATGGCGTTATCCAGCGAGCCGCCCAGCGCCAAGCCCGCCTTTTTAAGGGCTTCCAGCTCGTGCGAGAAGCCGAACGTGCGGGCCGGCGCCACCCGCACCAGGTATTCTTCCGGCGTAAGCATTAATTCTATGGTCTGCCGCCCTACCAGTTTGTGGGGATAGTCGTAAGTGAGTTTTATGAAGACGCAGTCCTTCATGGGCCGGGCCAGGTAGCGTATCCCGTCCTTGGACATTTCCAGCTGGCCGGTGAGGGCCAGCGTTTTGCGCTCCTGCTCCGGCTTTTCGCGCAGGCCGGCTTTCCTGAGCGCGGTGGCGAAGAGCAGGGCGGAGCCGTCGGCGGCCGGCGGTTCTTCGCCGGAGATCTCTATGTCCAGGTCGTCCAGGCCAAGGCCGGCGGCGGCGGAGAGCAGGTGTTCCACGGTGTAGAGGGTATTTTTGCCGTCGGTGATGTTGGTGCCGCGTACGGTGCCGGAGACGCGGTCCAGGCGGGCGGGCAGGGGTTGGGCGAAGGCGGGGCCGAGGAAGCGGTAGCCGGTGGCGCCGTCCGCCGGGCGGAAGGTGACCTTGGAGGGCAGGCCCTTGTGAAGGCCGATCCCCTCTATCGTCGCCGGTTCTTTTATCGTCGTTCTCATCGAAATATTGTGCGCAGCTCCGGCACGCCGCCCGTTCGCGACTTTAGTGCGCAGGGCCGGTCCGCAGTAGGCCAGCCGGCTTTCTTACATCCCGAGGTGCTTCTTTATCTTGCTCAGGGTCCGGTGCATTTCGGGCAGCTTGCCCAGTAAAGCTTCTATCTTCATGGCCGTAATACGCGGGCGGGCCGTATGGCCGAAGACTATCTGGTTGGGGGGCAGGTTCGCCATAACTCCTGTCTTACCCATTACCACGGAATTGTCGCCGATGGTAAGGTGGTCGGAGATCACGGCCTGGCCCGCTATGATAACGTTGTCGCCCAGTACGGTGGAGCCCGCTATAATGGCCTGCGCCATGATCAGGCAGTTCTTGCCCACCTTTACGTTGTGCGCTATGTGCACCAGGTTGTCTATCTTGGTGCCGGCGCCGATGAGCGTGGTTTCCAGCGCCGCCCGGTCTATGGCCGTGTTGGCGCCTATCTCCACTTTGTCTTCCACTATGACCTTGCCCAGTTGCGGGATCTTTTCGTGCGTGCCGCGCGGGGAGATGTAGCCGTAGCCGTCGGAGCCTATCACCGCGCCGGCGTGGAGTATGCACTCCACGCCCAGTTCGCAGCCGTCCATTATCTTTACGCCCGGGTACAGGCGCGTGGCCCGGCCCACCTTGGCCCCGCGGCCCACGTAGCACTGCGCGCCGATCACGGCGCCGTAGCCTATCACCGCGCCGTCCTCTACCACGGCGCAGGGGCCCACATGGGCGGAGGGTTCTACCTTGGCGGAAGGGGCTACTATGGCGGAGGGGTGCGTGCCGGGCCGGGGCTGCGGGCGCATTTCTTTCTCTACCAGGCGCAGCGCCAGCATAAAGGCGTACTTGGGGTTTTTGGTAAAAACCACGGCGCCTTTGAAATCTTTAAAAGCCTCTTCGGTGCCGCGCGGGGCCAGCAGGCAGCCGGCTTTGGAAGCCGAAGCCGCGGCCGCCATGGCGGGGTCCGCCAGGAAGGCCAGGTCGGAGACGCCGGCCTTGTCCAGCGGCGCGGCGGAGAGCACGGGGGTGGCGCCGTCGCCTTTCAGGTCGCCCTCGGCGAGCTTGGCTATGTCGGCGGCGGTCAGCTTCATATCCCGGGCTCCTCCAGTTTTTTAAGCAGTTTGCCGGTAAGGTCCACGGCGTTCTGGCCGAAAAGGATGTTGCGCTTGTCCACGATGACGCTGACTTCCTCTTTGACGGCCAGTTCCCGGAGCGCGACGTAAATGCGGCCCAGCAGGATCTCGCTGCGGCGGCTCTCGTATTCCAGCAGTTCGCGCTCGGCCATGCGCTGGAAGACCCGGAGTTCCTCTTCCTTGGTGCGCAGGGCTTCCTCTTTTTTAGCGATGGCGGCGTCTATCTCCGGCACGGCCGTGGAGACGGAGAATTTGAAATGGTTGACCGGTACTTTCACCACGCCGGGCATATCTATGCCGTCCAGGCCGGGCAGGCCCCGCAGGTTAGCCGGGAGCGGCGCTGCCGCGGCGGTCTCTGTGGAGGCGGGTACGGCCTCTGCGGCGGCCTGCGCGGCCTCCGTGGAGCCGGTAACTTCGGGTTTTACGGGCAGGCGCACCGTCTGCGTAGAAGTCTTCGCGGCCGCCTCGGCCACGCTCTTCTGCGTTTCCAGCAGGGAAGGCAGCGTCAGCGCGAACTCGCGTTCCTGGCGCAGCTTGGCCAGTTCGGCCTTGAGGGTGAAGATGCCCGCCTTCTTGGCGTTCACGGCGTCCTCTTTGCGCTTTATCTCGGAAATGAATTCTTCCCGGGCGCCGGTGGTGCCGGAATATTCCTTGAAGACGCGGTCTATGTCCACGTAGCCTATGGTGCCGGACTCGCCGCGGTTCTCTTCCAGCAGCAGTTCCAGCGCGCCCGCCTTGAGCGGGAGCAGCGTAAGCAGCAGGAATGCCAGTCTTTTCATGTTAACCTTCCGTTAGAATAGGTTGCCCAGCGTGAAGTAAATATCCGAGCGCTGTTCGCCCGACTTGTGGTTAAAGCCGTAGCCCCAGTCCAGCCGTATCGGGAAGGCCGGCGTGGTGAAGCGGATGCCAAAGCCCGCCCCGGTCTTGAGGTTGGTGGTGCCGCTGCCAAAGCGCCCGCTTACGTTGTTGAAATGCTCCCACGAGTTGCCGACGTCGAAGAAGAAGGCCCACTGGACGATGGTGCGCTTGCGCTCGCGCGCCAGCGGGAACTTGAACTCTATATTGGCCACGTCGTAGACGCGGCCGCCGTTGAGCGGGCCCACCTGGCCGTTGCTGGAGTAGCCGCGGATGGTCTCCGCCCCGCCCAGGAAGTAACGCTCGTACACCGGCACGTCCTTGGTGTCGCCGAAGTTCTTTACGAA
>JACRER010000052.1 GCA_016234365.1 Elusimicrobiota bacterium
CGGCCCAGCCGGGCTGGCAGGCCAACGCCTACAAGATCGCCAACTACGGCTCCGTGTCGCAGAAGGTGGAGGCCATGAAGGCCGCGCTCAACGCCTACGGCCCGCTGCCCACGGCCTACTGGGTGTACGAGGACTTCAAGCTCTACAAGGGCGGCGTCTATTCCTACACCACCGGCAAGAAGCTGGGCGGCCACGCCGTGCTGCTGGTGGGCTACAACGACGCCGAGAAGTATTTCATCGTGAAGAATTCCTGGACCCCGAAGTGGGGCGAGGAAGGCTTCTTCCGCATCGCCTACGGCGAGGTCAGCGGCAAGAGCAGCTTCGGCATGATGACCATCGCTTACTACAGCTCGAAAGAAGTCGACCTGTCCGCCACCCCGGCGTGGCAGCGCGTCGCCCCGCACTTCGACAATATAACCTGGAACTAAGGGTTATTGTTTAAAAAGAAAAGGCGGCCCCGCAAGGCCGCCTTTCTTTTTTGTGCCGGACCGTTGATGAATTAATGAACAATCGCGGGGGTGATGGGCCTTTAGTCCTACTTGATAAGGCCCCTTAATACCCTTGGCTTGTCCAGACTTGCACGCTATCCTATTACCTGTAACAGTCGTATCCTTGTAACTCGGGGAATTGGCCCCGGGGTATCCACGACCGGACCCTAATCCGGTGTATCCAGGGAAAGCAATTAATGCTTTCCCTTTTTTGTTTAACAGGCAGAGTGAAAAAGGGAGGCAAACCTATGCAGATAGTTAACTCGCGCAGACTGGTAGCCGTTGTCGCGGTGCTTTTTCTTGGAGTTGCGTCAGTAAAGGCGGAACGAACCGTGGACTTTGACGGAGGGAATGTTCGAAGCAATCATATACAGCCTGCTTTCTTCTCTTCTGTCGACATCGCTTCGATCCCTCAGCCCACAGCGGTTGAGCAGAACAGCGGAGGGATGATATTGCGCGAAGCGGTGTTGAATAGTGCTGCAAGAACTAAAATCGCTGAAAACAGTGTGATCGGACCCGAAGAAAAGATCCTGCTGCTAGATGAAAGGAAAGTGATTTTCTTCGACGATAATTGGATTTTAATAGCCGAAGGGGCCGGGAAAGAAAGGTACAATGTGTTGCGCTCTGTTGATGACCCGTCTTTGGTTAGGCTTCTTAAAGAAATCGCCTTATCTCAAGGCCGCCGGGATAAGGGGGTGGTTGAGGTCTGTATTGAAGTTGTGAAGTGGGTGATTTTTATAAAGGATGGGATAGAAGCAGGGCAATGGGTCTACGAGAATGTTTGTAAAATGGAGTGGCAGGACGATGGTATAGGCGAGGCCGGGCATATACCTCCCGGAACCGAGAGCCAGCAACGCGCCCGGCCGCTCCTGAGGTAAGGCGGGGACTTAGGCACGGAGCGCCGCGACTTCCGCGGCGCTCCACAAAACGAACAATGATAACTGTTGTAAACCTGCTTTTCCTCTGGCTTGTGGCCAATGTGGTTTCCGGGCTGCTGGCGTGGTTCTGCCTGGCCCCGTTCAAGGGACTTCCTGGCTTGACGGAACATGCCCTGTTCCTGATAAAGCTATTCCTCGGCGCGGGGCTTTTCTATTACATTTTACTGACTGGCGGAAAAGCTTCCTTGTCTGGCATCTTTTTAGGTTTTATGAAAAGGTTCCCGGAGAAGGTCTTCAAGGCTTTCAAAAATTTCCTTTTGTATCTTGGCTGTCTTGCCGGGGCCGTTGCGGCGGTGCTTTTGGCCCTGTACATCTATTCGAAAATATTTGCAATTCCGGCGGATTCTTTGACCGCGGCCCTCCCCTCCAACGCAGATCTTAAGCGGTTCAGCGACTTGGGAACCGCGGCCTTCGGGGGGCGGTGGCTATACCTGCTTGGCGCATGGCTTCTTGCTCCCGTAATAGAAGAACTCTACTACCGCGGCCTGCTCTACCCGGAACTAAGGAAATCATGGGGTTTTCCCGCGGCAACGGTCGTCACCGCTATAGTTTTTGGACTGTTGCACCCGAACATTGCCGTTGCCGTTCTGGACGGCGCCTTCCTGTGTTATACCTATGAGAAAGGGAAGGACCTCCAGGTCAATATTCTGACGCATTCGTTCCTGAACATTTTCTTCGTGGCGGCGATGTTCGCGGTCTACCACTGGTGATATGGGGTGCAGGTAACGCCTATGAATCAATGAACAATAGCGCCGTCCGAGGAACCGCCGGGGAGACCCGGCGGTTCTGTTTTTGGGGATACAACAAATTTGTTGTATACAGGCTCAAGGGTTGCGGGGGTTGTCCTCGTCGCCGTTGACGTGGGAGAGGGCGGAGTCCGCGCCTTCGGCTTTGCGGACGTTGTTCATCACCGTCTGCCACGACGGGCGCCGGCCGGTGGCCAGGCTGGTCAGCAGGGACACGTCCACCTTGGCGCCCACTTCGAAGGCCGCGCCTATGCCGGTGGTCACGATGTCCAGGTTCTTGGTGCCCTTGGGGTCGGCCGAAGTGCGCTTGAGGTTGAAATAGGCCGTGTTGTAGTAGGCGTAAGTGGAGCAGCCCTGGAAGATGAAGACCTGGTACTTTTTAAGCGGCAGCGCCAGCGGCCGGCCGGAATCTTCGGTAAGGCGGGCGGGGTCCAGGTAGCCGCCCAGGCCGGAATGCCCGTCGTAAAGGAAAATGTCCGCGGTCTTCATGCCGCGCACGGCCTCTACGGCGAACTCGGCCGAGTCCGGGTCCAGCAGCAGCATCTGCACGTGCGTTTTCTTGCTGCCCGCGTTGAACACCAGCTGCTTGCGGCGCGCCTCGTTGACCGTGGCGCGGAAGCCGGCCGCCTGCAGCAGCGCGAAGGCGTTATTGAAAGTGGTACGGCCCAGGTCCCCGTTCTGGAAATTCTCGTCTATCCCCACCAGGTAGGACACCTGCAGCACGTCGCCGTTGCCGTTGTCGCCGTAGAGCTTGGCGTACTCCGGGTAGGTGCCGGCCGTCATGGGTACGGGCACCAGCGTGGTGCGCACGGCCACCAGGTCCGCCCCGGTGAGCGGGCAGCCTTCCTGGTACGGGTTCCAGAAGTACCAGAAGTCGCCCTCGGTGTTGTAATGCGCGTCGGTGCAGCGGTTCACGCGCGACTGCGGCGTGGGAAAGCCCTTGGAGTAGACCGTAACCGGGTCCTTGGGCAGCACGAAATCTATGGTAGCGGAGCCGTTGCCGAACAGCTTGCTGGAGAACACCACCAGGTCGTCGTAGGAATAGAGCACCTTGGCGTAGCCGGAGCCCGCGCTCTCGGAGGAGAGCAGTTCCACCTTGTAATCGCCCGAAGGTATGCCCGGGTTGTCCACAAAGCCCGGGTGCGTGGTGAAAGCGCCGTACATGTGCTGCAGCTGCAGGTCCACTATTTCGCGCACCTTCTTTTTCTGCGCCGGGCTGGCCAGCAGGCCGGCCGCGCTCTGCCCCGCGGGCAGTGCGTAGAGCACGTAGGTCTCGAAACGCATCCTGGCCTTGCGCGAGTCCGCGCCGTACCAGCGGCCGTCCTTGTTGGAGTCCGCCAGGATCTCGGACAGCTCCGGCGTTACGCCGGGGATGGCGGCCGCGGCGGCTTCCCTTACTTCCGAAGCCTTTACGGCGAGGTCTTTGAATTCTGCGGCTGAAACCGCCTGGGTGAACAACAGTGGTAAAAGAGGGAGGATGAATTTTTTCATTCCTTATATTATCGCGCTAATGCCGCGTCCGCAACAGGGCCCGAAGGCCGGGCCGCGCGCGGTAAAATGGCGCCGCTTTTTTAGGTCTTTAGGCCCTTTTGGCCGCGATTGCGGCCTTCTATAATCTCTCTATGCTAAAAAAAGCCCCGCTTTTGCGCGTTCTCCTTTCCGCCGTCTTTTCCCTTTTAGTTCTGCGTCCCGCCGCCGCCCAGACTTTAACGCAGGCTGCGGACCAGCTTGGCATCCAGGTGCTTCCGGCGCGGGCCTTTGTATTGCCGCTGCCGGTACTGGCCGAAGACAAAGCCGCAACCGCCGGCCATTACCTGGATATCGCTTCCCTGGACCTGCGGGCCGTGCCCGCCGCCCCGGCGGACGGCTCCAGAGAGGACAAGGAAGATTTCCGCGTGCTGCTGGACTGGCAGGCGCGCCGCACCTCCGCACAGTGCGCGGCCGCCCGCAAAGAGATGGAACACAACTACGAGGTGTTCTTTGGCGCCATCAGCCCCTTTGCCAGCCCCACGCCCGAGCAGGTTAAGGCCTTCTTTAAGAACGTGGAGAAAGATTCCATAGCCGCCCATACCTATTTAAAGAGCGCCTACCAGCGCCAGCGGCCTTTTGTGCGCGACGCCCGCGTGCAGCCCTGCCTGCCGCGCGTGCAGGGCCTGTCCTACCCCAGCGGCCACTCCGCCATGGCCCGCCTGGAAGCGCTTATCCTTTCCGACCTGGTGCCCTCGCGCCGCGCCGAATTCATGGCCCGGGCGGACCAGGCCGCCCTTAACCGCGTGATAGGCGGTGTGCACCATCCCACCGATACCTCCGCTGGCAAGGCCTTGGCGGACGCCCTTTACGGCTACCTGAAAAAGGACGCCGCTTTCGCCTCCGACCTGCGCGCCCTGCGCCCCCTGCTGAAATAACCGCCGGGATTTAACCGCCCGCGGCCATTTTGGTATCATACCCTTATATTCCAATAAGCGCCCGCGCGCCCGAACTTTACGGAGAACTTTCAGCGTATGAAGAACACCATCCTGGTCGTCGGTTCCGTGGCGCTCGATTCGGTAGAAACCATACACGGCAAAACCTCGCGGGCCCTGGGCGGCTCGGCCGTGCACTTTTCTCTTTCCGCTTCGCAGTTCACCCCGGTGAAGATAGTGGGCGTGGTGGGCCAGGACTTCCCGGAGAAGTTCCGCGGCTACCTCAAGCGCCGCAATATCTGCCTGGAAGGCCTGGAAGTGATGCCCGGCAAGACCTTTCACTGGGTAGGACGCTACGACCGCGACTACAAGAACGCCGAGACCATAGCCACCCACCTCAACGTTTTCGAGCATTTTAAGCCCAAGCTTAACGACGATCACAAGCGCTGCGGCGTGCTGTTCCTGGCCAATATCGACCCCGACCTGCAGCGCCAGGTGCTGGACCAGATGGGCCGGCCCCGCCTGGTGGCCGCCGACACCATGAACTACTGGATCAGCCTCAAGAAGCCTTCGCTGCTAAAACTCCTGAAAAAAGTGGACATGCTCTTCGTCAACGAGGAAGAGGCCCGCCAGCTTACTGGCGAGTATAACCTTATAAAGGCGGCGCGGCTCATAATGAAGATGGGCCCGCGCGGCATAGTGGTGAAACGCGGCGACGCCGGCGCCATGCTGTTCTTCAAGGACAACGTGCTCTCCGTGCCCGCCCACCCCATAGAGAAGGTGGTGGATCCCACGGGCGCCGGGGACACCTTTGCCGGCGGCTTCATGGGCTATCTGGCCGCCGCGCCCGACTGGAAGAATTTCGACGTGATCCGCCGCGCCATGAGCTACGGCACCGTGATGAGTTCCTTCTCCGTACAGGATTTCAGCACCAAGCGCGTGGGCACCATCTCCAAGCCGCAGATCTGCTCGCGCTTCAATGACTACGTGGATAACCTGCACGTCCGCTGACGCGCTCCCCGCGCCGTTTCCCAAAGGGCCCAGACACGTCTGGGCCCTTTTGCTCATGTCCGGCCGGGCCGGGCGTGATTATAATATAAAGGCGTTGTTTCCGTTATCTACAGGAAAAGGCGGACCTAATGAAAAAACTTCTCTCGCTGCTGCTCCTCTCTACCCTTGCCAACGGGGCCTTTGCCCTGGACCTCAATAAACCCCTTCCCAACTGGATAGACCAGTCTCGCGAAAAAGCCGACGGCCGCGCGCCGGTGATGGTGAACACCAAAGCCGCGCCCCCGGCCGGCTTCCACATTCCGGCCGAGTACGAACCCGTGGCTGCCGTGGCCCTGGGCTGGGCGGGCTACACCCCCATGCTCTCCTCCATTGTAAGGGCCGTGACCGGCCCCGGCAACGCTCTGGCCTGGGTAGTGGCCGGCCCCTCTTCCATAACCGGCGTACCCGCCAACAAGTACAGCCGCGTCAACCTGCCGCTGGACACCGTGTGGATGCGCGATTACGGCCCTTTCGGCGTGAACGGCGCCAATAAGCCCGCCATAGTGGACACTATTTACCGCCATTACCAGTACCGCCGCAACGACGACGCGGTGCCTACCGCCCTGGCCAAGATAAAGGGCCTGGAAGCCTTCTCCATGGGCCTCATCCTGGACGGCGGCAACCTGATGGTGGACAGCAAGGGCAACCTGTTCATGACCAAGCGCACCTACCTCTGGAACTCCGGTAAGACGCAGGACCAGGTGGATACCATGCTCAAGACCTATTTCGGCGTGAAGAACATAATCGCCTTCGACTACGCCGGCTACCCCGGCGAGCCCGCGGACGGCACCGGCCACATAGACATGTTCCAGAAGCTTTTGAACGACCATACCGTCCTGATCTCCGTGGCCGAGACCGAACCCTTCAAGGGCGCGGCCGAGAAGGCCATAGCCTGGTACAAGAGCCACAAGGCCGGAGATGGCGAGCCCTACAAGATCATCACCGTGAAGGGCTGGGAAGAAGGCGCCTGGTACACCTACACCAACTCGCTTATAGTCAACAACACAGTAATTATCCCGTCCTACTCCGGCAAGCCGCAGGAAGAGGCCGCCGCCAAGGCCGCCTATGAACAGGCCGGGCTGAACGTGGTGCCGGTGCCTTCCGACGACAGCATTACCGCCGGCGGCTCCATCCACTGCGTTACGCAGACCATCCCCGGCGCGCCCGGCAGCCTTAAGGCCAACGAGGTCTTCACCCCGGCTCCCGAGTTCCTGGAAATGGACGTTACGCCGGTGACCCCGCTGCCCTACCGGGGTAACGGCTCCGTTACGGACCAGCTGTTCAACTTCTAAGTCTTACCGCCTCAAGAGGAAGGCCGCCGGCAACCCCGGCGGCCTTCTGCTTTCCTGTGCGCGAACAGTAAAACACCAGGCCGCTTTTTGTTATTATAACGGGATATATAAGGAATTCTTTGAGGGGCTTATGGGAAAAAACGAAAATTTCAAGATACTTGCCGTGGACGACGACCCGGTAATACTGGCCTACTACTCCACAATGCTCTCTAAGGCCGGCTACAAGGTGGAGATAGCCGCGGAGGCCACCGGGGCCATTATGCTGTTCAAGGAAGCCCCGGCGGACCTGCTGCTGCTGGACGTAGCCATGCCCTCGGGCGGCGGGCGGCAGGTGTTTGAAGTGGTGAGCGGCCTGGTGGAAAAAGGGGTGCCGGTAATTTTTGTCACGGGCCTGCCGGAAAAGATAGAGCCGTGGGTGTCGGGCTATGCCAACGTCCGCGTAATGAAAAAGCCGGTGGTAACCCGGGAACTGCTTAACGCCATCTCCGCCTTGTTGGGCGCCGCGCGCTGACCTTTGCGGCTTAGTTCTGGAACAGCCGCGTGTAGTTGTTCTCGTCCACGTAGGGGAGCGGCTTGGCCAGCAGGCCGCGCTTGGTGAGCATGCGGGTGGCGGCGTCGGGGAGGGTGGCGCGCAGGCGGTACACCAGTTCCGGCATCCAGCCTTCCTTTATCTTCTCGTCCTTGTTCAGTACGCTGTTTACGAAAGAGACCACGGCGTTGGTGCAGCTGTTGTAGACCAGCGAGTACATTTCGCCTGTGCGGGTGGCCACGGCCTGCTGTATGGCGTTCTCCAGCAATTTCACCTGGCGGGCATGGTCCAGCGTAAGCGGGTAAAGGGTTATGTGGTTGCCGTCGGTGAAGACGTTGGCTTCCACGTAGCCTTCGGCCGTGTTGATGTTGTAATGCACGGCGTAGCGGCCGCGCAGGCCGTCCATAAGGCCCTGGTTCTGCACGCCGGGCACCAGCGAGTAGGTGTTGAGCGAGACCACCAGGCCGCGCACCGAGTTACCCTTATCGTCGGTCACTCCGCCGGGCCGGAATTTGAAGGCCAGGAAGCCGTGCGCTCCGGCGTAGGGAAAGCCCTGGTAGCTTTTTTTGCCCACATAGGCCTGTTCCAGGAAATCGGGGCGCACTGTTACGCCTTTGGGCCAGACGAACTGGAAGATGCCGTCGGCGCGCTTGAGCCTGTTGCCGCGGGCGTCATGCTGCACGCCCCAGTTGACGTTGGCCAGGGTGTAGCCGCCGGAGTTTTTTGAAAGGATGTAGGGGTGGCGCTGCACGGCCACCGTGGCGGCGGAAGGCTTGTACTGGTCGGCCGCGTTGAGCGGCAGCAGGGTGGCGATGGAAAGTTCTTCGGTATTGTCCTGCTGCTTTATATAGCCTTCGATACAGAGCTTTTTGGTGCCGGTATCCTTAAGCCATTTGGGGAACTTGACCACCTTGTAGACCTTGCCTTCCAGCGTGGTGAAGGTCTTGGGGCTGGCGTTGAACTGCAGCGTGCCGTTCATCACGTACCTGGCGGCGTAATTGGAAAATAGGTCTTTTGTCTGGCCGGCCAGGCCGCTAAGGTCTTCCTGGGGGCCCCCAAAGATCTCGTCCCAATCGGCGGGGCTGAGCGCCTGCGCGCCGGTGTTGCCCGTCTCTTCGCCGTCTACGGAAGCCTGCGGGAGGGCTTCCGGCAGGGCCTCTCCGGCCTGGGGGACGTTGAGGTTCAGCCCGGCTATCTCTCCGGCTGAGAGCGAATTAAGAGTGAAAGGTTGCGCCGCCGCGGCGCTGAACGGGAAAAAGAGGGAAACAAGGCCGGCCAGAACTACTTTCATGTTTGTTTTGGTCATTAATTTATCTCCGCGTTCGCCAAAGTAAATTACCTTACAGATAGTTTAGTGTGCCCCGTCCCTTTCTCCAAGGGCAATAGGGCCCAAAAGCTGATAGGCCTTATGTCTTCAGGGCAAAAAAACAACCCGATAATCATATAGAGGGTCCCCTCCCGCAGTTTGTAACATTGCTTTGTCTAGAAGCAATTACAAACAGCTAAGGAGGGGACTTGTATGAAATTATACTCGGCAATAGACCTGCATTCCAATAACAGCGTGCTGGTAA
>JACRER010000054.1 GCA_016234365.1 Elusimicrobiota bacterium
CAGAAACTCAACCTTATCTTTCCCACGCCTTGCTGGACGCGGGCCTGGTTACGCCAGACCAATTCGCAAAGCTGGTCGAGCAGACCTTCAAAGTCAAATACATGCCACTCTCCACGGAAAATGCCGACAGGTTCGGGCTGAAACTTGTGCCGGAGAAGACCTGCCGTAAATACAACGTTGTGCCGGTGGGGGTTTCCGAGGAGGAGATCCGCCTGGCCATGGCCGATCCTCTCAATTTCGACGCCCAGTCTGATGTGGAAGCCATTACCGGCCGTCGCGTGGTCCCGCTTTATTCCCTGCCGCGCGCGGTGGATTCCTGCCTGGAGCAGCTATTCAATACTGATACTGTAATATTCGAACTACTTAGCAAAGTGGAGGCAGGGGACGAGGTCCAGGTACTCGGCGGCGAGGCCTCGGAGGACGATAAGACCAGCGTGTCCGGCCCGGTCATAATGCTGGTCAACTCTATCATCTCTCAGGCGTACCGCAAGCATTCTTCCGATATCCACATTGAGCACGAGCAGAAGAGCACCCATGTTCGGATCAGGATAGACGGGGTGCTTAAAAGTATTATGACCATCCCGCGCCACCTGGGGGCCGGGCCTCTGGTCTCGCGCATAAAGATCATGGCGGACCTGGACGTATCCAACCACATGCGCCCGCAGGACGGCAGGGCCAAACTCAGCATAGGCGGCGCCGAGGTGGGCCTGCGAGTTTCCACCTTGCCCACTTCCCATGGTGAAAAAGTTGTGATGCGCATCCTGGACCAGCGCGCGGCCGAAGTGCCTTTCGATAAGCTGGGCTTTGCTCCGGAAGTATCCGCGGTTCTGGAAACCTGCCTGGCCGCTTCACAGGGGATCATCCTGGTGACAGGGCCCACCGGTTCCGGGAAAACCACAACGCTTTACTCCGTGCTCAATAAGACCCGCAGTGAAAAAACCAATATCGTCACCGTGGAAGACCCTATAGAATACAAACTGGCCGGGATCAACCAGGTGCAGATAAATGATAAGCAGGGCTTAAGTTTCGCCGCGGTGCTGCGGTCGGTGCTGCGGCAGGACCCGGATGTCATCATGGTGGGAGAGATCCGCGACCGTGAAACCGCGGACATCGCTTTCCAGGCCGCCATGACGGGGCACATGGTGTTTTCCACCCTGCACACCAATGATTCCGTTTCCACTATAGGCCGGCTTATCGACATGGGGCTGGACCGGTTCAAGATATCTCCGGCCCTGCTCGCCATAACCGCCCAGCGCCTGGTGCGCCGGCTTTGCCCGGTCTGTTCCGAAAAAGTGCCCGCGGGCGAAATAGACAAAACGTTGCTTAACGCGCTGGATATGTGCGATTTCGAAAAGGCCGTATACAGGGCCACAGGCTGCAAGAACTGCGAAGGCAGCGGCTACGTGGGGCGTACTTCCATGGTGGAGATCCTGCGGGTGACACCGCGCATTAAGGACCTTATAAATTCAGGCGGCCGGCCGGAAGAGATCACCAGGCTGGCCCTGGAAGAGAAAGCGCTGCGCACGCTTAGCCGGGACGCTCTCTGGCACCTCTCGGTGGGGAATACGGACCTGGCGGAGGTTTCTCCCTATCTGATCCTTAACAACAAAGCGCCGGCCTGTGACGCCCCGCCGCTCCCGGCCGCAATTCCTGCGCCGCTGCCTGCCCGGCCCGTGGCCTCGGTTGGGGGGAAACCGCGCGTTATGATAGCCGAAGATGACGCCATAATGCGGCTGTTGCTTAAGAAATTCATCGAAGGCGCCGGTTTAACGGTGATCGAAGCCGGTGACGGGGAAGACGCCCTTACGGCCATTGCCTCCGGCCCGCCTCCGGACCTGCTGGTTTCCGACATCAACATGCCGCGGATGAACGGCCTGGACCTGGTCAAAGGCGTCAGGGGAAATCTGGGCATGGCGGATATGCCGATAATAATGCTCACGACCGAGACCTCCGATAAGAGCCAGGAACTGGCCTTTAAACTGGGCGCGGACGACTATATCATAAAGCCTTTCAAGGCCCCGCTGGTTATCGCCAGGATCACGGCGGCCCTGCGCCGCGCCGGAAAGCTCAAATAGCTCCCGGCGGGGGGAAATGCGGCGGTCTAATTTTGTAATATATTCCAGCAGTCACATCAGGAGGATACATGAAGAAGATATTGCTCGCTGTTTTCGCCTGCGCCATCGCGGGCTCCGCGTTCGCCGCGGATATGACCGAAGACCAGAAGACCCTTTACTTCCTGGGCAAGGCCGTGAGTTCCAAGATAAAGCAGTTCGACTTTACTCCGGAAGAGACCAAGTACATAGTGCTGGGTTTCTCCGAAGCCCTTGCCGGCACCCAGTCCAAAGTGGACGAGACCTACGGGATGAAACTTAACGAATACCTCGGCAAGAAGCAGGAGGCCCTGGTGGCCAAGCAGAAAGACGCCGCCAAGCCCTTCCTCGAGAAGATGGCTAAAGAGGCCGGCGCGGAGAAGTTGCCCTCCGGAGTGGTCTATATCCCGGTCAAAGAAGGTACGGGCGTCAACCCCAAACCTTCCGACATGGTGAAAGTCCACTACCACGGCACCTTCCCGGACGGTAAGGTTTTTGACTCCTCCGTGGAGCGCGGCACCCCCGCGGAGTTCCCGCTGGGCGGCGTGATCCCCTGTTGGACCGAGGGCGTACAGAAGATGAAGGTCGGCGGCAAGGCCAAGTTGGTCTGCCCTTCCGACACCGCCTACGGCGACCAGGGCGCGGGCGGGGCCATCCCCGGCGGCGCTACGCTGGTCTTCGAAGTGGAACTGCTGGATATCGTAAAAGAACCGGCAGCCCCCAAGGCGGCGCCCAAGGCCGCCAAACCGGCCGCTAAGCCCGCCGCCAAACCGGAGGCCAAGCCGGCCGCCTCCAAGCCCGCCGAGCCCAAGAAGCCCTGAGCCAGGCGCGCAAAATAAAAGAGCCCCGGTCTCCCGGGGCTCTTTTTTTATCTTAAAACCGGATCAGTCCGCTTGTTTCGGGGCCGGAATGGCCACCGAAAGGAGCATGGAGAGGGCCAGGATGCCCAGCACCACGCCCAGCGACAGTATCGCCGGGATGTGGATAAATTCCGAAGCCAGCATCTTGCAGCCGACGTAGAAAAGTATCACGGAGATGCCGGTCTTGAGGTAGCGGAAGAGGTCCAGGAGGGAGGCCAGCAGGAAATACAGCGAACGCAGGCCCACCACCGCGAAGACGTTGGAGGTGTAGACTATGAACGCCTCCTTGGAGATGGCCAGCACCGCCGGAATGGAGTCCACGGCGAAGATGAGGTCGGAGGTCTCTATCACCAGCAGCGTCGCGAAGAGGGGGGTGGCGTAAAGCACTTCCCTGCGCACAAAGAAATTGCCGCTGTCGTCGTCCTTGGCTATCGGCATCACCTTTGCCAGCAATCTCAAGACCGGGTTCTTGCCCGGGTCCATCTCGCCGTCCTTCTGGAAGTACATCTTGAAGGCGGTGTAGATAAGGATGGCGCCGAAGACATAAATGATCCAGGCGAAAGCCTTTATCAGTCCTACGCCGGTAAAGATAAGGATGAGGCGCATGACCACCGCGCCGATGATGCCCCAGGTCAGGATCTTGGGCTGGTACTTCTTCGGCACTCCGAAGTAGGCGAAGATCATCACGAAGACGAACATGTTGTCCATCGAAAGCGAATATTCGATGACATAGCCCGTGAAGAACTCTATCATACGTTCGTAACCGAGCATGTAGCCGGTCAGGAACCCGAACAACGAAGCGGTCAGCACCCAGAAACCGCAAAGCATCAGGGCCTCTTTGCGCGAGATCTCGTGCGCGCGGCCGGCGGAGAGTTTTATATCCGCTATAAAAAGCGTCGCGGCGGTCGCGATAAAAACGGCCCACATGATCTCGAGGTTGGTGGTCATCATAAAGGAATTATATAAATTAAGCGGCCCAGAGGCTTGAAAGGGGGGCGCAGATAATTTAGAATTTACCCATCATCATCTTCTGGAGGTTATAATGAGCGAAACTTTTGACATAGTGCTGCTGCTCGCGCTGCCCGCTTCCGGCAAATCCGAAGTGCGCAGGTTCCTTGCCAACGTGGAACCGGAGCGCCTTAAGAAGGAATTCCACATCGGGGCCAACCTGCAGCTGGACGACTTCCCGTACGTGCACATGATGCGCCGCGCCGACGACGAACTGGCGAAGCTCGGCAAGGCCAGGATGTTCTTCAAGAGCGGCGACCGCCCCTTCATAGATCCCAAGGACTGGGGCACGCTGATCCACCTCCTCAACGAGGATTATCACGACCTAATGAAGAAGAACGTGGTAAAGACCGACTCCGCCGCCGACCTGCTGATGCGCCGCATAGACCGTGCCGGCGAGAAGGCCAAGCTCGCCCCTCGCTTTGCCAAACTCGACAAGGATACCTGGGCCAAGGTGTCTAAGGAGCTGGAGAAGGAAGCCCGCGCCATGCTCGACGAGAAGCATGCCGCTTACCCCGCCTCCTTCGAAGGCAAGACCATCGTCATAGAAGCCGCCCGCGGCGGCCCGGACAAGTCCTCCTTCCCGCTGCAGGACCCGCTCGGCTACCAGTACTCTCTGCGCGAACTGGACCCCGAGATCCTCAAGCGCGCCGTGATCCTCTACGTCTGGGTGACCCCGGAGGAGAGCCGCCGCAAGAACACCGCCCGCACCAACCCCAACGACCCGGGTTCCATCCTGCACCACGGCGTGCCGATGGAAGTGATGCTGGGCGACTACGGCTGCGACGACATGGACTACCTGGAGAAGAACTCCGAGGTTCCCGGTACCATCACCGTGAAGAACGGCGGCAAGAGTTATCACCTGCCCATAGGCCGCTTCGACAACCGCGTGGACAAGACCTCGTTCCTGCGCGTGGAGAAGAAGGACTGGGACCCGAAGATGGTTGCCGACGTCACCAACGGCATAAAGGGCGCCACGGACAAGCTGTACTCCATGCTGTCCGCCGCCAAGAAGTAAGCGCCAACGCGCAAAACAAGAACGGCCGCCGGTTTGAGCCGGCGGCCGCTTTCTTTTTGGTCGGGGGACTATTTGTTCCAGTCGTCCGCTTTGGCGGCCGCCAGCCTGCTGTTGTGCCGGCCGTAGAAGAAGTAGATAGCCAGGCCTATGGCCATCCAGACTATCAGCCGCAGCCAGGTGGCCCAGGGCAGCATGAACATCTGTCCCACCGTGATCAGCACGCCGAGCGCCGGTACCAGCGGCACCAGCGGGGTCTTGAACGGCCGCGGCAGGTCCGGGTGCGTCCGGCGCAGCACGATGATGCTGGCGCAGACGATGGCGAAGGCCAGCAGCGTCCCTATGGACACCATCTCTCCCAGCGCGCCTATGGGGAACAGGCCGCCCAGCACGGCGGCCGCGGCGCCTGTTGCCATGGTGGTGACGTGGGGCGTGCGGAATTTAGGGTGCACCTTGGAGAAGAAGGGGGGGAGCAGCCCGTCCATGGACATGGAGTAGAAGATGCGCGGCTGCCCGAGCAGCAGCACCAGCATCACCGAGCTCAGGCCCGCGATCGCGCCTATCTTTATGAACTTGCGCAGCCAGAACAGGCCCGGCCCGGCGGCGTTCACGCCCACGGCTATCGGGTCCGGCACGTTGAGCTGGTCGAATTTGACTATCCCGGTCAGTACCAGCGCCACGGCGATGTAGAGCACGGTGCAGACGGCCAGGGAGGCGAGGATGCCTATGGGCATGTCGCGCTGGGGGTTCTTCGCCTCCTGCGCGGCCGTGGAGACCGCGTCGAAGCCTATATAGGCGAAGAAGATCACCCCGGCGCCGCGCAGCACTCCGCTCCAGCCGAACGAGCCGAACTCGCCGGTGTTGGCCGGCATGAACGGGCGCCAGTTCTCCGCGTTGATGTAGGACACGCCGAAGACTATGAAGAGAATGACCACCGTGACCTTGGCGAAGACAGCGAAGTCGTTGATGGTCGCCGATTCCTGGATGCCCACCACCAGCAGGCCCGTAACCACCGCGATTATGAGGACCGCCGGCAGGTTGATGATGCCGCCGGTAGCGGCCCAGCCGTGCACATGGTCGAACGAGAACGGCGCGCTGGACAGCGCGGCCGGGATATTAACCCCGAAGTCGCGCAGGAAGCTTGTGACGTAGCCGCTCCAGCCCACGGAGACGGCGGCCGCGCCGAAGAGGTATTCCAGTATCAGGTCCCAGCCTATGATCCAGGCCAGGAGCTCGCCGATGGTGGCGTAGGAATAGGTGTAGGCGGAGCCGGCTATGGGGATCATCGACGCGAATTCCGCGTAGCAGAGGCCGGCGAAGGCGCAGCCGACGGCGGAGATTATGAACGACAGCACGATGGCGGGGCCGGCGTACTGCGCGGCCGCCTGCCCCGTCAGCACGAAAATGCCCGCGCCTATGATGCCGCCTATGCCCAGCAGCGTGAGGTTCATGGCCCCCAGGGCGCGCTTCAAGGAATGCTCCTTATCGTCGGCCTGCGCCAGCAGCGCCGTGATGGATTTTTTTCTGAACAGTGCTTCCATAGTCCTCCCGTCCCAGAACTGAGAATCGCAAAATACTACAAATTTGTCCCTCCCGGCGCAATCCGGCCCCGGCGCCCCGTGTCAACTCATCTAAGAATGTTCCCCAAGCGGTAGCCCGCTGTCCTTTTAGTTGCTGAGCGTTTTTTGCGTGCTTTTCAGGCATGTCAGTTGGTGTCCAGTATTCTCTCCCTCAGGTGCATTTTTTTCGCCTTCTCC
>JACRER010000053.1 GCA_016234365.1 Elusimicrobiota bacterium
CCAACGGGTTTGCCGGATGAATCACGGCCACCCGCTCCAGTATCGTCTGCCGCGGGGGAATGCCCCCGCCAGCCCTGGCGGCTGAACTATCTGGTCGATTCTGCCGGCCCTGCGGCCGGCATCGGCGCGTCCTTGAGCGACAGCTCGAAGGTGGTGCCCTCGCCGTACTTCGAGGTGACTTTTATGTCTCCGCCGTAGAGTTTCACTACTTTCTTCAGTATGGACAGGCCCAGGCCGCTGCCGTCGATGTTGCGGGTGTGCTCGTTCTTCATGCGTACGAATTCCCCGAACAGCTTGCCCAGTTCTTCTTCGGTCATGCCGATGCCGGTGTCCGAGCAGCGTACGCTTACGCCATCGGCCGTTTTGGAAAGCTGCAGGGTGGCCCGGCCGCCTTCCTTGTTGTACTTCACGGCGTTGGTGAGCAGGTTGGCGAGTATCATGTCCATCTCGCCCGGGTCGGCGACGATGGCGAGTTCCGGCGGGGCTTTGACTTCCACCGTGACCTTCTTGCTTTCGGCGAGCGCTGAGACCGCCTCCAGCACGAGCCCCGCGGACTTTACCAGGTCTACGGGTTCGATGGCGCGCTTCTTTTTGCCGGATTCCAGGCGGGTGAGGTCAAGCAGGTCCATGACGAGCTTGCGCATACCTCCTATGCGGGTGACCGAGCGCTCCACCATGGAGTCGTAGGCGGCCAGCTCCGGCCCCTTCAGGCGCTCTTTCATCAGGTGCATGTAGCCTTCCACGGCGGCCAGCGGGGATTTCAGTTCGTGCGCGAGTACCGAGATGAACTCGAAGCGTACCTGGCGTTTCTCGTCCTCCAGGCGGCGGGCCTTGCGCTGCAGGTAAACGCTGCGGGCGGCCTTGGAGATGGTGGCCCGCAGCTCCTCCGGAGTGAACGGCTTGGCCAGGACGTCGAAGGCGCCGCGCTTGGTGGCGGTTACGGCCACCTCCAGGGAAGCGAAGGCGGTGATCATTATGGTCAGGAAATCCCCCGCCCCGGGGGCGCCGGCCAGCACGTCTATGCCGGTCATGTCGGGCAGTTTATAATCCAGCAGCACGATATCGGGGGGTTTGGCCTTCAGCTGGGCGAGGGCTTCTTCGCCGGTGGAGGCGGAGCGCACGGTAAAGGTCACCGTCTCGTTGAAATCCGGGAGGGGTACGGCAAAGCCCTCCAGCGAGCGCTCGGCGCCGGCGCGCATGCCGGCTTCGTCGTCGACGATGAGTACGTCCAGCGGGTGGACGGGCAGGGGGTCAGGCATGGCCGCCACCGCCTGCGCCCATCAGGCGCTTAAGCTCGCTCTTGAGCTGCTCGAAGCGCAGCTCTTTGTGGATGATCGCGTCGGCCTTAATCCAGGCCTTGGGGTCGCGCGCCTTGTCGAAGTAGAAGCCGGTCTCCTTGGTGACGGAGGTGACGATGATGACGGGGACCTTGGCGTCCATCTTCTTGATCTTGTGGCTGAGGACGAAGCCGGAATCAGGGTTCTCCATCATCAGGTCCAGCACGGCGGCGCTGAACGCGCCGGGCTTTATCAGCGGTTCGGCCTCTTTCTGGGTGGAGGCGGCCACTACCTCGTAGTTCTCGCTCTCGAGGTAGACTTTCATCTGCTCCATCATGTCGGGGTCGTCTTCCACGACGAGGATCTTTATCTTGCTCTGGTCGGTCATAGTAGTCTCCTGTGCTGAAATCACTTGGCGGCTTCCGCCTTCATCTTTATGGCCCCGGCGTCACGCGCTACGCGCGGCAGTTTTACTGTGAAGGTGGTGCCGGTGGGGCCCTTGGCCGTGTCCGAATTGCTTTCCACGGTGATGTTGCCGCGGTGCACCTTCATGATGCCGTAACTGACCGCCAGGCCCAGGCCCGTGCCCTTGCCTATCTGCTTGGTGGTGAAGAACGGCTCGAAGATCTTCTTGAAATTCTCCGGTTTTATGCCGCAGCCGGTATCACCGACGGAGAAACAGACGTTGTTGCCTTCGGCGAAGGTGCGCACGGTCAGCGAGCCCCCCCCGCTCATGGCTTCGAGGGCGTTGGTGATGAGGTTGGTGAGCACCTGTATTATCTGGTCGGGGTCCATTTCGGCCTGCAGGTCCTCGCCGGAGCGGTCCACGGTTATACGCACCGTCGGCGGCAGCGGGGCCGTGCGGAAATAGGTGTCGATCAGTTTTACAAGGCTGGTCTGCCGGAAGAACGGTTTGTTCTTGCGCGCGAAGTTCAGCAGCCCGCCCACTATCTTTTTGCAGCGGTCGGCCTGCTCGGTTATCATCTTGGCGTCGGCGAAAGTGCGGGAATCCTTATCGCACTGCTCTGCCAGCAGGTGGGCTTAAAGCAGCACCACGACGAGCGGGTTGTTGAGCTCGTGCGCCACGCCGGCGGCCAGCTGGCCCATACTGGCCAGCTTCTCCGACTGCATCAGCGCCTGCTTGGTCTTGGCGAGCTGGTTGTAACTGACGGTGAGCTCGTCGGCGGTGGTCTTCAGGCGGTCTATAGTGTAGGGCAGGCACATCTCGCTCTCGGCTATGCCGCGGATGATGGCCACGGCGTGCTCCACGCAGGTGGGGTAGCCGCAGGCGCCGCAGTTCAGTTCATCCTCGGGGTCCACTTTCCCCATCTTCTCGAGCACGGCCTTGAGCGCGTCGGCGCCGGGGAGCTTCATGCGCTGGTCTTCCGGAGCGAAGGAAGCGGAATAGTCCAGGGAGCGGAAGCGTTTGACGCTCTCTTCCCAGTCGCTGATCTTGATGCTGAAGTAGCTTTTGCGCGCGTAGCGGCGCAGGGCGGCCTCGCGGGCGTGCTTGGAGGTCTTAACGCTGATGCCGGGGCCCATGATGCAGCCGTTGCAGCAGAGCAGGTCGATGAAATCGGAGTCGATGTCCCCGTGCTCCAGGTTCTTCAGGACCTCGGGGAAGTTCTCGAGTCCTTCGGAGGAAAGGAAGCGCCCGCTGAGCAGGTCCTCCTCCAACTCGGCCGAGTTGAGCAGGCCGCCGCCCATGGGGTAAAGCACGCCCTTGGCCGGGTGCGGAGGGTCGAACTGCGAGTCCAGGGCGGTGTTGCGGTCCACGCCGCACCCCTCGAGGAGGTTGCGGAGCTCAACAAAGGTTATGGATTCGTCTATGTCCGACGTGTTGCGCGCGGTCTCGCCTTTTTTAGCTACGCAGGGGCCGATGAAGACCACCTTTACGTCCCGGCCGTACATCTCGTGGATGACGCGGGCTTCGGCCACCATGGGCGAGACGATGGGGGCGAGATTGGGCACCAGGGCCGGGTGGTATTTCTCTACGAAAGAGACCACGGCGGGGCAGGCGGTGCTGATGAATTTTTTGCCCGGGTTCTCGTTGAGGAGCTTGCGGTACTGCAGGGAGACCATGTCGGCCCCGAAGGCCACTTCGCAGACGTACTTGAAGCCCAGCGCCTTGAGCATGCCGGCGAAGCGCATAGGGTCTATGCCGCCGAACTCTACCGGGAAGCTGGGGGCGAGGGCTGCGGCCACGGGGGCGCCGGATTTAAGCAGTGCTTTAACGCTGCGCAGGGAATCCAGCGTTTCTTTGGCGCCGCGGCTGCACATCAGTACGCAGTTGGCGCAGCTGATGCAGCGTTCCCGGATAACTTCGGCCTGGCCGGCGGAGATGCGGATGGCTTTGGCGGGGCAGCCGCGTACGCAGGTATAGCACGCTTTGCAGCGTTCTTTTATTGTCCTTACGAGCGGTTCGCTATCGGGTGTCATAATCGTTGCCTGACTTCCAGCCTACTCTCTGTGGGCGTCCGGGTAACTCCCCCGGGCGCCCTGACCGCCGCCTACGCTACGTCGGCCGCCTTGCGCTTGGCGTACTTGGTGTGCAGGAGGTGGTGGCTCTTTTCGCCCAGCGGCTTGCCTAAGAAGTCCTTGTAGAGCGACTGCACGGCCTTATTGCTGTGGGAGGTGCGGATCTTCTCGGAGGCGTCGATGGCGTAGAGGGCCTTCATGCGCTCTATGACGGCGGTTTTATTCTTGGCGAAGGGCTGGCCGCCGCCGTTGATGCAGCCGCCGGGGCAGGTCATGATCTCTATGAAGTGGAGGTCCTTGCGGCCGTTCTTTATTTCCTCTACTAGCTTGCGGGCGTTGCCGAGGCCGCTGACGGCGGCGACGCCGGCTTCGAGGGCGCCGATCTTTAGCTTGGCTTATTTTATGCCGGTCTGGCCGCGGACGGCCTCTACTTTGAGGACGCCGAGCTCTTTGCCGGTCAGCAGGAAGTGCGCGGTGCGCAGCGCCGCTTCCATTACGCCGCCGCTGGCGCCGAAGAGCTTGCCGGCGGTGCTGCGGTCGCCGAAGGGCATGTCTGCCTCTTCGGGCTGCAGGGTTTTGAGGTCTATGCCGTTGATGCGCAGCAGTTGGGCCAGTTCGCGCGTGGTGAGCACGGCGTCTATGTCCGGAGTCCCTTCGCGGCCCATCTCGGGGCGCGTGACCTCGAACTTCTTGGCGGTGCAGGGCATGACGGAGACGCTGTACATCTTGGCGGGGTTGAGCCCCTGCTTTTTGGCGTAGTAGGTCTTTATCATCGCGCCCAGCATCTGCTGCGGGCTCTTGCAGGTGGAGAGGTTGGGCAGCAGCTCGGGGTAGAAGGTCTCCACGAACTTTATCCAGCCGGGAGAGCAGGAGGTGAACATGGGCAGGGCTCCGCCGTTCTTTATGCGGTGCGCCAGCTCGCTGGCTTCCTCCATTATGGTGAGGTCCGCCGCGAAAGAGGTGTCGAACACCGCCTTGAAGCCCATCTTGCGCAATGCCGCCGTCATGACGCCGTTGACGTCGGTGCCGGCGGGCAGGCCGAACTCCTCGGCCAGCGACACGGAGATGGACGGCGCGTGCTGCACTACCACGTACTTCTCCTTGTCCGCCAGCGCGTCCATAACGGGCTGGATGTCGCTTTTTTCCATAAGCGCGCCTGTGGGGCAGACGTTGATGCACTGGCCGCAGTTGACGCAGGAGGAGACGTTAAGGCTGGAGTCGAAGGCGCAGCCGATGACGGAGTCGGAACCGCGCTTCACGAAGTCGATGCAGGCCACGGCCTGGACCTCCTCGCAGACGCGCACGCATTTGCCGCAGAGGATGCACTTGTCGGGGTCGCGGGAAATCGACGGGCTGGAGATGTCGAGCGGCTTCTTCTTGCGGGCCACGGGGAAGCGGCGGTTAGTCACGCCGTAGTCGCGGCTGAGCTTGTTGAGGTCGCAGGTGGGCTGCTTGGCGCAGTAGAGGCAGTCGTCGGGGTGCGAGCCCAGCAGCAGCTCCACCACGGTCTTGCGGGCGTTAATGACGCGCGGGCTGTTGGTCTGTATCTTCATGCCCTCGGCGGCGGGGAAGGAGCAGCTGGGTATCAGGTTGCCCTGGCCTTCCACCTCCACCACGCAGATGCGGCAGGCGCCCGTCGGGAGCATGCCTTCCATGTGGCAGAGCGTGGGCACGTGCACGCCCTCGCGGCGCAGCACGGTGAGCAGGGTTTCCCCCGCCTGGGCCTCTACGGACTTTCCGTTGACAGTGAGTTTCATGATGTTATCCCTATTAAGCGGCGCTTACGGCCTTGAACTTGCAGACGGTCCTGCACGAGCCGCAGGAGATGCACTTCTCGGTCCGGATGTAGTGCGGCACCTTGGGTTTGCCCACTATGGCCTGCGTGGGGCAGCCCTTCATGCAAAGCGTGCAGCCTTTGCACTTGTCGGAGTCGATGGAGAACTCCAGCATTTCGGTGCAGGCGCCCGCCGGGCACTTGCGCTCGAAGATGTGCGCCTCGTACTCGTCGCGGAACCAGCGCAGCGTGGACAGCACCGGGTTGGGCGCGCTCTGGCCGAGGCCGCACAGGCTGGTCTCGCGGATGACCTGGCTCAAATCCTCGAGGTTCATGATGCCGGAGAAGCGGCCCAGCGCGTCCGCGTCCTTTTCCCCCCGGCGGTGGCGGGTGATGGCCTTGAGGATCTCCAGCATGCGCAGCGTGCCCTCGCGGCACGGTATGCACTTGCCGCAGGATTCTTTCTTGATGAAGTCCATGAAATATTTCGCGACGTCCACCATGCAGGTGTCCTCGTCCATCACGACGAGGCCGCCGGAGCCCATCATGGCGCCGACGGTCTTGAGGGATTCGTAGTCCACCTGGATGGTCATATGGCTCTCCGGGATACAGCCGCCGGACGGGCCGCCTATCTGCACGGCCTTGAACTTCTTGCCGTTCTCTATGCCGCCGCCGATGTCGAAGACGATCTCTTTGAGCGTGGTGCCCATGGGGATCTCCACGAGGCCGGTGCGATTGACCTTGCCGGACAGCGCGAAGACCTTGGTGCCCTTGGAGCCCTTGGTGCCGATGGCCGCGAAGGCCGCCGGGCCCTGGCTGATTATCTCGGGGACGTTGGCGAAGGTCTCGACGTTATTTATGACGGTGGGCTTGCCGAACAGGCCGCGCACTGCCGGGTAGGGCGGGCGGGGCTTGGGCATGCCGCGGCGGCCCTCGATGCTGTTCATCAGGGCGGTCTCCTCGCCGCAGACGAAGGCGCCGGCGCCCATTTTTATGATGACGTCCAGGTCGAAGCCGCTGCCGTAGATGTTCTCGCCCAGCAGGCCGAAGGCCTTGGCGTCCTCGATGGCTTTCTTAAGGTTCTTGATGGCCAGCGGGTATTCCGCGCGGATATAGACGTAGGCCTTGGAGGCGTGGATGGCGTAGGCGCCTATTGCTATGCCCTCGAGCACGCGGTGCGGGTCGCCCTCGACGACGGAGCGGTCCATGAACGCGCCGGGGTCGCCCTCGTCCGCGTTGCAGATGATGTACTTCTGGTCGGCGTCGGAGCCCAGGGCGATCTTCCACTTCTTGCCGGTAGGGAAGCCGCCGCCGCCACGGCCGCGCAGGCCGCTGGCCTCTACCGCGTCGCAGGCCTGGGCCGGCGTCATGGTGTGGATAACTTTAAGGAAAGCGCCGTAGCCGCCGCGGGCCATGTGCTCCTGGATGGAGAGCGGGTCCACTATGCCGACGTGCTTGAGCACGAAGCGCTTCTGCTTGCCGAAGAACGGGTGCTCGGACATGAGCGGGACCTTGGGCCAGCGGCGGCCTGCGTCCTCGAACTGGCCGAGGATATGGTCCTTGAAAGGGGCGTTGTCCTTGAAGATCGAGTCGAGCAGCGCGGGCGTTACGTCGCCGGTGGCGCGCTGGAACGAGACGCGGGCCTGGCCCGGCAGCTGCACGTCGAGCAGGGGCTCGGCGGCGCAGTAGCCTATGCAGCCGACCTCGAGGATGACGGCGTCGATCTTGTTGTCGGCGAGGTACTTCTTCGCGGCCTCGAGCGTCTTCGCCGCGCCGGCGGCCAGGCCGCAGGTGCCAGCGCCGACGTAAATTACCGGGCGGGTGGGGTTCTCGCGCCGGAGCGCGGCCGCGGCGGCGGAGTAATCCTCCGTGCCGAAGGCGCGCGTGAGGAAGGCCTTGCGGGTGGAAGCCGGGAGCCCGGCGAGGTTGCCCTCTATGCTGCCGTTATTTTGCGCCATTTGAGTTCTCCGTTTTCCTGATGTCGTCCACGAGCTTGCGGAGCTTGTCGGGGGTGATCTTGGCGTGGAATTCGCCGTTGATGCTGATGACCGGGGCCAGGCCGCAGGCGCCGATGCAGGCTACCACTTCTATGCTGAACAGTCCGTCGCGAGTGGTGTCGCCGGCTTTTATGCCTAGCACCTCTTCGCACATCTTCAGCACGCCCGCCGAACCTTTTACGTGGCAGGCGGTGCCGCGGCAGATCATGATGTGGTGCCGGCCCACCGGTTTGAACCTGAACTGGTTATAGAATGTGGCCACGCCGTACACCTTGCTGGCCGGGATATTGAGGTGCTTAGCCACTTTCAGGACGGCCGGCTTGGAAATATAGCCGTCGACCGCCTGCACGTCCTGCAGTATGGGGATCAGCTTGTCGCGTTTGGCGAAGCTGTAGGTGGCAAGGACCTTGTCCACTTTGCTCGGGGCGCTCATGATGTCACTCCTTGATCTTGGTCTTGCGGGCGAAATAAGAGACTTTCTCTATCGAAAGCGTGATGTCCAGCTGCTCCAGGAACACGCCGGGCGGCACCTTGATCTGTACCGGGGCGAAATTGACGATGCCTTTCACCCCGGCGCGCACCAGGATGTCGGCCGCTTCCTGCGCGGCGGAGGCGGGCACCGTAATGATACCCACCGCCGCCTTTTCGCGGGATACGGTCTTTTCCAACTGGCCGATATGGTGCACCTGGCAGCCCGAGTAGACCCGGTTGACTTTTTCCGGGTCCTGGTCGAAAGCCGCCACTATGGAGAGGTTGGGCCTGCGCTTGAGGAAGTAGGAAAGTATGGCTTTTCCCAGGTTTCCCACCCCCACCAGCACCATCTTGGTCAGGGACGAGGATTCCAGATGCGAGTAGAGTTCGGTCATGAACTCCTTAATAGGGTAGCCCCGCTGCGGGGTGCCTTTAAGTTTGAAGTTCATCAGGTCGCGCCGGACCTGTTCCGGCGAAACTCCCACCGCCGCCGCCAGCTCATGGGAGAACACGTGCTCAGAGCCGGCCTCCAGCCTGGCGTGCAGGAACTGGCAGTAGCGGAAGAACCTCTCTACGGTGCGCTGGGGAATCTTCGTCATAAGGATCCTTTGCTTTTATTTAGTGCGGCCTTCCACGTTCACCTGGTCCTTCTTGAGGGCCAGCAGTTCTTTTACCTTGACCAGGAATTCCTTGGGTTTTACGGGCTTTTCCATGAAGGCGTCCACGGGCAGGAATTCCCCGTCCTTCTCGCCGAACTTCTGCGGGGAGGTCTCGTTGACTGAGGTGAGCATCATGATCGGGACGTATTTCAGGATCTCGGTGCGGCGGAACTTCTGGGCGGTGGTGAAGCCTTCTGTGGAGTCGTCCATCATGACGTCCAGTATGATCAGGTCCGGCTTCAGTTTGGCGGCCTTCTCGAACCCTTCTTTGCCGTTGATCGCCGTCACAACGGTGTGTCCTGCCCCCTGCAGTACCACTTCGCAGGTGTCCAGGATGTCCTTATCGTCGTCTATGCAGATTATCTTTGCCATACTTCCTCCGGTGGCTTATCGTTCAGAATGTAACGATGGTAGCCGCATCGTTATTAATTAACGTTATCTAATTAACGTTGACTACACAAATAGTATACGTCAACGTTCGCGTTTTGTCAATGCTTATTTTTATTGGTGTTTTTATCGTCGGGAATGCGTGTCGGGCCGCGCGTTACACTTTACACACCAACACAGAAAAGGGCTTTGTTAAAGTCTCGGGGGCGCCGTTACTGGCGGAGGTTCGTAACGCTGACTGGCCCCCCCTGCGGGGTCAGCCGAAGCGGACGGCGCGCATGGAGAGGGTGGCGTGGTGGCTGCCCTCGTAGGGGTAGGAGGCCTTGTCTTCAAGGCCGGCGCCCAGCGCCGCCAGGAAGGGCCAGTAGTGGTCCGGGGTGGGCACGGAAAGTTCCCCTCCCGGCAGTTTGCGGTAGTCCGCCAGTTCCTCCCGGCGGCCTTTATCTATATATTCCTTAACCTTCAGGTCGAAAGCCGTATTCCACTTTTCCGGGGGCGCGTCCATGTCGGGGGCCATGAGCGAAAGGTTGTGGACTATGTTGCCGCTGCCAACTATAAGTACGCCCTCCTCGCGCAGCGGGGCCAGGCGCCGGCCCAGTTCATACTGGTCTTTGCCGGCCGCCGGGTAATCCACGCTGAGCTGGTAAACGGGGGTGTCGGCCTTGGGGAAAAGCATCCGCAGTACGGTCCAGGCCCCGTCCCTCTACGGCAGGCGCGGGCTTAAGCAAGCCGGCGGTGCGCCGCGCGGCCTCAAGGGCAGGCGGCGGCGCGTAAACGATATTGTAGAGTTCCTCCGGGAAACCGTAGAAATCGTAGATGGTCTTGAACGGCGCCGCGCCATTCAGGCGCAGTTCCCCTTCGGTGAGCCAATGGGCGGAAATGCAGAGGATGGCTTTGGGCTTTGGCAGCGACTTGCCCAGGGCCGCCATGGCCCGCGTGAACGCGTTATCCAGCGCGGCGTTCATAGGCGAGCCGTGCCCGATGAAGAGCGCCGGGAAGCGGTCCGTTTTCACAGCTTGAACTTGGGCAGTTTAAGCTTCCCGGGGGCCAGGTTCTTAAGCAGGCCGTCGGCCAGGCCCGAGAACTTGGCTCCCGCCCCGCCCAGTTTATTGGAAAGTTCAGCCTGCTTGGAAGAGGCCAGCCCGTCCAGTTTGGAGCGGTAGGGCTTCAGCGCTTCGTCCACTTTTTTCTGCGCCTGGTCCTGGGCCTGCTTCACTTCGGCGCCCACGGCGCCGCTGAAGGCCCTGGAGAGGGCGTTGGCCAGGTCGGTATTGATGGAAAGCTTGGGGGCTTTTACCGTACCGGCTATCCCGGTTTCTATAAGGGCGGAAGAGAGCCCGGCAAAGGACGACTCTACCGCGGAGCGCAGCGGCGCGGCTTTTATGGAACCCGCGTCCGGTTTGAAAGCGGCCCCGGTCAGGCGGAGGGCGGCTTTACCGTCCAGGTTCTCCCCCGCCGTTCTCAGCTGCCCGTCGAAGGCTCCCGTGGCGCCGGTGATGTCCACCAGGAAAGACCCAGGCGAACCCAGGCTCAGCTGTTTGACCGGCATACCGGAGTAGGACAGTTTTGAGTCGGTCTTCAGTTCCGCGCCCGAGGCGTCCATGGAGGCTTTGAAATCCAGCCGGCGCGAGCCCTTGGCGCCTTTTACTACGGCTGTTGTAGGCCGCCCGTAGACCTGTGGCTGGGTGGTAATGCCCTCCACCGTGCCGCTGTACTCCAGCGGGTCTTGCGAGCCGATCTCCCCGGTGAGCCGCAGTTCGCGGACCAGCACCGTCGGATAGGTCTTCTCTTTGGGGAAATGCACCACGCGGCCGCGCCGCGCCTCGTTCTTGAGTACGCCTTTGGAATTGGACGGCATATACTTGCGGGCCAGCGTCAGCCACTTCTGAGCCTCGGCCGTCTTCTGCGCTATCACAGGGCCGGCCAGCATCCTGGCCAGGGACTGCGTGTCCAGGGAGGGCAGCTTCATTTTGGCCCTGACGGCGGCCGTGTCGCGCTTGCGGGCCTCTTCCACGGCCTTGAAGGAGTCTTTAGCTTTGGCCAGCGCCGCTTGGGCCTCGGCCTTGTCCTTGTTGAAATCAGCCGTGAGTTTTTTTACGTCCTTGCCCACCTCGGCGTAATCCTTTGCCTGTTTGAGCGGGTTCTTTTCGGAACGCGCTTTTTCATAACGCGCCTTCAATTCTTCCATGCCCGCCTCGTACTTCTTCGTGTCCACCTTGTCGGAGATGTTCTTGTAATCGCGGTTGTAATCCTCTTCCAGCTTCTTGGCCAGCTTTACGGATTCCAGCTCGTCGGGGTTTACCTTATAGTCCTTCGCGGCCTCGTCCTTGGCGCCGGCGGCGCGGCCCAGGGCGAAGTCCCTGGATTCCTTCTTTATCCCCTCCACCAGTTCAGAGGGCTCTTCTTTGGCGAAAGCCAGCTTGCCGGAGGTCTTGCGGGCGGTGCCGAAGCGCAGGCCGGTGAGTTCGGCCTTGTCCACTACGAGTTTTTTCTCCAGCAGGGGCGCTCCTTCGGCCGCGAAGCTGAGTTCGGAGAATTCCACCAGGTTGGAGAACTCGTCCTTGGAGTTCGCCAAGGCGAACCCGGTCAGTTTCAACGACGGGTGCAGGAACGTGGTGTGCAGCGTGGCTATCTACGCTTTGGCCTTGGCGCCTTTCTCTATGCCCTTTATCAGTCCCCACTTAAGGATCGGGTCGAAAGCGAAATAGAAGAACGCCCAGGCCATGGCCAGCAGGATCAGACGGGGCAGTATATATGATTTGCGCATGGTTACACCGCCGCCTTGAAGTACCAGTCGAAGAGCCAGGACGCCTTTAGCCCCTTCACGAGCCTGGAATTCATGACCTTGTCGCGGAAGCGTTCGTTGTAGAATACCCCGAAGCGCTTGCCGGCTAAGTAGACCGGCGCCAGCAGCACCGCTCCCAGTACCAGGCCGCCGGGCACCACCGTGTTGTTGAACCCGGTCCACGGGACCACGGGGATGTTGTAAAGCTTTGTCCAGAGCGGGCGCAGGGCCTCGCTGGTGAGCAGCGCGTAGCCGACGGGGTCGGTGACGCGGTCGAAGAGCGGGTTCAACAGGCTTACCGCCAGCACGGTAATGAGGCCCATCGGGATATTCACCCGCGTGGCCATCATGAGCACTATCAGCAGTTGGGCCGTCAGCGTGGCTTTGGGCATCAACCCGATAAGGAAGCCAAGCGCTATGCCGGCGCCTATCTGTTTCGGGTCCGTATCGCTGGTCAGGCCCTGGATGAATTGGCGTAAAAGTGCTATTGGGTTCATAGTCTTAATATATTAAAAGGCGCCGCTCTTTTCAAGTTTGTATAATTTAAGTATGAGTTTGCTTGAGATACTTCTTATAGCGTTGGGCCTTTCCGTGGACGCTTTCGCCGTAGCCATAGCCAGCGGCGCCACCATGAAACGCCTGCACCTCCCCGACGCCATGAAAATGGGGCTATTTTTCGGCGGCTTCCAGGCGCTGATGCCGGTTCTCGGCTGGGCGGCCGGACTTACGTTCAAGAACTTCATCTCAGGCTGGGACCATTGGGTGGCTTTCGGCCTGCTGGCCGCGGTGGGCGGGAAGATGATCTACGAGTCTTTGCAGATGAAGCGGGAGGAGGAGTGCGGCGAGGGCAAGACCTGTCCTTTCGATACCGGCACGCTTACCGTGCTGGCCATCGCCACCAGCATCGACGCGCTGGCGGTGGGGCTGACCTTCTCCATGCTGCGCGTGTCCATAGCCGGCCCGGTGGTGGCCATAGGGGTGGTCACGTTCGCCATGTCCGCGGCCGGCGTGGCGCTGGGCTCGCGCGGCGGGCACTTCTTCGAGAATAAGATGGAAGCCGCCGGCGGCCTTGTCCTTATAGGCCTCGGCCTCAAGATCCTGCTGGGCCACCTCGGGCTGTTCTGAGGGCTACTGGTCCTTTTCCTTGTACCACTTTTCCTTGCCGTACAGCTTCTGGATGCAGTCCTCGCAGAGGCCGTGCGTAAAGCGCGCGTTGGAGCGCTGCTCCAGGTAGACTTCCACTTTCTGCCAGAAGCCCTTGTCGTCGCGGATCTTCTTGCAGTTGGCGCAGATAGGGATGAGGCCCTGCAGCGTGCGGACTTCCTTGAGCGTATCCTCCAGCTGGAGGTTCTTGGTGATGATCTGGATGTGCCCGGTGATTATTTCGCTGAACTCTTCCATCAGGCGCAGGATCGGGCCCTCGAACTTGTTGGGTTTCCTGTCGAAAAGGCAGATGCTGCCGAAGATGTCCCCGTCCGGGTTGAATATGGGCACTCCGACGTAGGCGATGAACCCCGCCTTGGCGCCTTCGCTCTCGCGCCAGAAGTCGCTCTTGGTCGCATCCGGTATAAGCAGCTTTTCCCGGGTCTGTATGACCGCGGCGCAGTAGATCTTAAGGCCCGGCCGCATTTCTATGCGGGTATCCTTGGCACCGGCCTCCCCTCCCTGGCTGGCGCCGATCACGCGCAGCGAGTTGTCCTCCACTATATTGACCGTGGCCGCGGGCACGGCGGCCACCTGGGCCAACAGGTCGGCTATGTTCTGCCACTTCAGCAGGGCGATGTCGGGGATGCGCAGTTTGCGTGATTCTTCCATAAGGCCCTCGTTAAACCGGCAGTTTCGAAACGGTGGTCCAGTACATCTCCAGGCGGCGGGCCAGCTCCAGGAATTCTTCCAGCGACGCGGGCTTGGTGATGTAGGAGGCTGCGCCGTTCTCGTAGCTGCGCACTATGTCCTCGTGGCGAGAGGAAGTGGTAAGCATGAGGACCGGGATGCCCCGCAGGGCCTGGTCGCCCTTCAGGCGCTTGAGCAGCGTGATCCCGTCCATCAGCGGCAGGGTTATGTCGAGCAGGATCAGGGCCGGGCGGAATGGCTTTTTCCCGGCGTGGCGCCCCGCCGCGCCCAGCATATCCAGGGCTTCCTGCCCGTCGCGGGCCACCTGCACCTCGGTTATCACCTTGAACTCGCGGAAAGCGCGGCTGGCCACCAGGACGTCGTCCTCGTTGTCCTCCACCAGCAGTATGCTGAGGTTCTCGGGTTCTTTGGCCATAACAGTTCTCCTTAAGGTTTTCTGCGGAGGTCGGCCGGGATCAGGAAGTAGAATTCCGAGCCTTCCCCTTCTTTGGATTCCACCCAGATCTTGCCGGAATGCTCTTCCACTATCTTGCGGACTATCGGCAGGCCCGCCCCGGTGCCGCCGCCGAACTCCTCGCGCGCGTGCAGCCGCTTGAACATCTTGAAGATGTCCTCGTAGTACTGGCTCGGGATGCCGATGCCGTTATCCTTGACGGTGAACTTCCAGTAATAGTCGCCGAACTTCTCCGCCGAGACCCGCACCCGCGGCGCGCCGTTGGAATTGTACTTGATAGCGTTGGTGATCAGGTTGTGGAAGACCTGCCGGAGTTTGACCGGGTCGCCGTAGAGTTGCGGCAGGCCGTCGGCCACCTCCACTACGGCCTTCTTTTCCTCGATGGTGTCGCCGAGGCCCGCCACGGCCTCGGCGGCAAGGCGGGCGGTGGAGACGTCCTCGTACGGGTTGCGCACCCGCGAGATGCGGGCGTAGCCAAGCAGGTCGTCAATAAGGCGGCGCATCCGGTCGGCGGCGCGGGAGATGCGCTTGAGATAGTCGGAGGCCTGCGGGTCGAGCTTGCCGGAAAAATCTGACAACAGGATGTTGGAGAACATCTCTATGCCGCGCAGCGGTTCCTTGAGGTCGTGGGAAACGGTATGGGCGAACGCGTCCAGTTCGTTGTTTACCGTTTCCACCTCTTTCAGGTACTGGGTCAGTTTGGCCTCGGATTTTTTATGCTGGGTCGTGTCCTTCAGGACTATTACTGCCTCGCGCTTTCCCGCGCCGCCGGTGAAGGCCGCGGAGAGCATGACCGGGATGCGGCGCCCATCCTCCGCCTTGAACAGCAGGTCCAGTTCCTTGGTGTGCCCGGTCCAGGTCAGCAGGCTGAACGGGGCCACCCCCCCGTCGGCCTGCGGCTCCAGCAGGGTGTTTATGTTTACGGAGCCGGAGGGAGCGAAATCGTAGCCGGAGAAGGCGTAGGCGGCCATGTTCGCCCGCAGCACCCGGCCTTCCTCGTCGGTAATGATCAGCGGGTCCGGCATGCCTTCCAGGATGGAATCCAGGTACTGTTTCGAGACCGTGGTCTCGGCAAGGCCTTTTGACAGTTTGTTGAAACTGGCGGCCACTTCTCCCAGTTCGTCGGAGGTGACCACCGGGATCGTGGAACTGTAGTCGCCTTCTCGCACTTTGCGGATGCCGTCGCGCAAGCGGTTGAGCTGGGCGGTTATAACGCCCACGAACAGGCCCGAAAGCACCAGCGCCGCCGCCGAGATCAGCGCGGCGATCACTATCAGGCTGTAGATGATGGACTGCTCGGCCCGTCTGGCCTTGGTCAGCGGCAGGCCGGTGTAGAGGAAACCGGCCGGAGCGCCGGTCCCTATTCCCTCGAAAAGGATATCCTCGCCGCTCGCCTTGGGCGAGGTCCGCAGGGGCAGCAGGGCTTCCACCACTTCCTCGCCCTTGTATGTGGTGCGGCGGAACAACGGGCCGGAGGTCTTTGCGGAGTTGCGCATCAGCGGGGTCTGCAGCCGGGTGCCGGTCAGCGCCACGTTGGTGTGGGCAATTATGATCCCGTCAGTTGCCGTTACCGCGGCGTAGAGGGCTCCGGTCTTCTGCTCGAAGAGGTGGAGCGCCTTGATGGCTTCCAGTTCGCTGCGGGAGTCCAGGGCTTTGCGCAGCTGCGCCGAGATGTCGCCCGCCGCCCCTACCGCGCCGTCGGTTATCTGGGCGCTCATGGCCTCGGTCACGGCCGCGCCGGAAAAGTGGATATTCACCCACAGCGAAATGCCTACCAGGGCAAGGATAAAAGCGAAGATCTTTACGTTGAGTTTCATGGGAAGAGGTACGCGGCCTTGCGCAGGGTCTGCGGCGAGAAATCTATTCCGCATTTCCTGGCGGCTGAAGCGTTTAGCGTGACCTCCGCCTTGGCCGGGAAAACCATGCCGGGGAAGTTCTCCCCCGCCGCCAGCCGCAGCGCGACGCCGGCCGCCGTGGCGCCCATTTCCCTGAAACTCACGCCTATGGAAGCCACGGCCCCTTCCACGGTCATCCCCTTGGTGGAGCCGTAAAAGGGTATGCCGTTGGCCCAGGAAAAATCGTGCATCATCTGCAGGTTCTCCGGGGTGATCAGCAGCGGGTCGGGCGGCACCCAGAAGGCGTCCGAGGCGCCGGCGGCCTGCCTGAGTATGGAAGGGAAATCTTCGCTGGAGGGGACTTTCACCGAAGTGATCTCTATGCCCCGCCGCGTGCCCTCGGCCACGACCAGCTGCTCGAATTTTGCGAAATCGGGCGTCATCCAGAAGATGCGCAGGCGCTTAAGGCCCGGCTGGATCTCCTTTAGCTGCGAGACGATCTCGCTGAATTCCGGTACCAGGCCGATCTTGGCCGACCTGGCGGCCGGGAACGGCTGGTTAAGGAACAGGCCGGGGGCCATGCAGTAGACGATGTTCACGCCCGGCGGATAAGAATAGTTGGCGGCTTTCCCGCCGAAGGCCACCACCAGGCTGGTATCCGCCGGGATGCGCGGCTTGGAAACGGCGAGGTTGAAGAACGGCACTTCCGTGCCGTAAGCGGCCTGGAAAGAGGAGAACGCCTCCATGTAGGCGCCGCCGCCCGAGGAGAGCACCGCTACGGTGCCTCCGCCGGCCGCGGCGAGGGCCGGGCAGGCGAGCAGCAGGGCCAGCAGGCCGGCGCGGAGTTTAGAACTCATAGTCCGCCTTTAGGAAAATTTCGCGCGAAGACGCCGGCAGCGGCGCATGCCCGCCGTCGTAAGGCTGCAGGTAAGCATATCGGGAATTGAAAATATCCTTCACTCCCAGGTTGAGGGTAAGGCGCTGCAGCGGCCTGTCGCGCAACTGGAGGTTGACGCCGGCTATGACTTTCTCGCCGAACGGCTTTACCGCCCCGCCCGCGCCGAACCCGTAGCGGCGGGAAATGTAAATGGCCGATGGGTTGACGCTGAGCCCTGCCGCCAGCGGGACGGCGGCGTTGGCAACTATCTTGTGCCGGGGAAAACCCAGCAGGTAGCTGCCGTGCGCGGGGACGCTGTATACGTCCACCCTGTTGGCTTTAGCCGAATAGGTCAGGTACGCCAGTGAGGCCATTACCGCGCCGTCCTTGTATTTTAGGCCTGCGCCGTAGGAAGTGGTCCCGGTCTGCGGATAGTTCCTGTATCCTTCGGTCCCCCCTACCGAGGAGAAAACTATCGGGTGTTCGATATTGGTGGCCGCCGCGTTGCCGTAGAGGTACACGGTGTCCCCGGCCTTGTACCCGGCTTCGCCTTCCACTGTAGTGGTGATTTCGGGCCTTATGTTTATTCCGTTGTCCCCGGCCAATCGGATATTCTCTATCCCGGGCGCGCGGAAAGCGCGGCTGTAGATCGCCTTGAAATTGAAGTCGTCGATTAATTTGGTGGCCGCGAAGCGCGGCACCAGCGAGGAGCCGTAGTGTGAGTGTTTGTCGTAACGTGCGCCGGCGACGAAGTTGGCTATTCCCGAGTTTATACCGGCCTGCCCGAAGAAAGCGTAGTTGTCGTAGATGGCTTGTTCCCTCAGGTTACTGTATTTTGAACCCGGGGCGGTGATCTCGTCTACTTTTACCCTGTCGTTGAAATATTCTCCGCCTGCCATTATTTCCGTGGCCGCTCCGAAATGGCGGAAGCCTGTAACCGTGGCCGTTACGCGCTGCGTTTTCTTGTCGTAGGCGAAATAGGGGTCTTTCTCCAGCCAGGCCATGGAGCGGGAATAGTTCAGTTTCGGCTCCAGGCGTATTTCCCCGGGCAGGTAGACGGTATGCCCGAATTCGGCGAAAATGGCGGGGAAGGCCACTTTACCGGAACCGGTGGACAGGACGGCGCCGTCTATGCCGTCGCGGTAGCGCAGCGAGTAATCGTCCACCAGGAGTTTAAAGTAGGCGTCCCTGCCTGAAGCCTGCAGGTTGAGGCTGCGCGGGCGCAGGTCGGAAGCCCTGTTCATGTTGTAGGAGGCGCCTGCGAAGTCCTTGTAGCGCCCGTCGCTGCGTTGGGCCTCGCCCCAGAAGGCCTTGGCCGAAATTTCCGTGTCGCCGAAAACCCTGCCGTAGGAGTAGCCTGCGTAATTGCGCGC
>JACRER010000050.1 GCA_016234365.1 Elusimicrobiota bacterium
GCACCAGTCGCTGGAGTATAAGACGCCACTGGAGACGTATAAGACAGGGATAGACTGGAGAGTTAACGACGGACAGACAGGGATGATGCAGACCACCTTAGGCAGGGCTTAGAACTGGTCTAGACTCTCCCGACCACCGCACCCCTTCTCAAAGGTAGAGGCGCCTGTCCTGTCCCATATTTTTCGCTCTTTTTCGGGATGATCCGACAGTTTTTTTTGATAAGAGCCAACGCGAATATATGCGGTTCCGGAAAACTTGACCGGCCGCTCATTAGCGGGATCAACACAAAAAACAACCAGGCCTTTTCCCTGATACTGCAATTGAAATATCTTAAAGTCTATTTTGGGATCCAAGAGGTGACAAATCCAATTTTCAAGAGCCTCATTCCCTTTTTTCTCAATGGCCGGATTGAACGTGGTTCCAATCACCCGATGCGTGTCATTCTCCACCCCAAAAATCAGATATCCCCGGTCTTTCTTGTGCAGACAAGCGGAGTTCGACAAAGAGGAAATATATTCCCCTATCTCTTGCGGATTCGAATTGTTGTGTTTAAACTCCACCCACTCAGTTTCGGCTGGTAGAGCGAGAAGTTCCGGCAATTTTGCAATAATCTCAGCTTCTGTCATATGCTTCTCCAATTAATGCGACCGCTTAAGAAGGACCATGTCGCGATGAAAATCTAAATAATGTTTTTGCTGGCTCGTAAAAGTTCCCGCATTGAATCCCAGATCCGGGATTCCAATTTTATCCAGCGAAACCCTATCGGCCACCGGGGAAACGATAAGGTTTCCGCTGTTTTCAAATGAGATAAACCCGCGGTCGAAGAGGTGGTCTACTGTGGGCGTAAGCAGAAGGCCGTTTTCTCCGTCCAGGCGCTCGTCGTTGGCAGATTCGCGCCAAGGCTTGATGTGGCTGCCGATCAGGTGTTCCGGGTTGCTGACCTTTGTGATGCGGCAAGCATTTTCTATTCGCATTACGCGCTCTTTAAAAAGGCCCTGGCCAATGCGCGCGTTTGTGAGGCGTACTTTTTCAGTTTCGGGAATATGAGTGTCGGATTCAATCTTCTTCTGCTCAGCGTTTTCCCAGTTAACTATGGCGCGGGAGTCATCAATAATTGCGGCGGCGGTATCGGCGGCAGCGTAGCTGTGCACGGCAAACTCTTTGGCTTCCTCGCCTATAAGACCAACAAGAACCTGCGCCATTGCTTTAGGGACTTCAAAAAGATATGCCTGGTTCCCACGGCCATTCGCCTGAAGCGGGGCATAATGCGTGGGCTGGAGCGGCCCAAGAATAGCCATGTGAGCTCTTGGCTCGATAGCATTATTGAGTCGCTTATAAGCAACCGACACCATCCAACCAAGAGTTGGGTGCCAGTGCGGGCCTATATTACCGAACTCCTCTGGCTTTGGCGATGGAACGGCACAATAGCGCACAATGCTGATGGCCCTAATACGCATATCCACAAAAGAAAAAACAATATCGCCAGGGGCCATCTCACGCATGTTCTCATAGGCGTGATTAAACCCACCGTTGTTATTGCGGCGCGGGGACCAAAGATACCCGCCCTCAAACTCCTGTTCAAAGGTTTGGTTCTGGCTTACCCACCAGTATTTGATTTCGCGTTGCAGAAAATCTCCAGCAAAACTGCGCTAACCCTGGCATTATTCTATATCTTCGCGTTCACGCTGGCAATTATATTTATATAGCGCGCAAGCCCGGTTCAACTCCTAGTCCAGGAGCCGAACAAAAGGAAAAACCGGCGTTTAGCCTTTTAGTCGCCCGTCATTGACAAAAACATTTGGGCGGTGGTATACTATTTCTGAAGAGCGATAAGCCCGTTGCAGGTCGTCCAGGTGTTTTCCGCCATAACGGTTAAGAGCCTGGTCATTAAGCCTGCTCGGCACGCTCTTCTTCTTTTTGCCTAGTAGACCCTTTCCGCGCGTATTTTCTCCTTAAACACTTCGTACCATTCCCGGTCATTTTTCTCATGTTTTCTTAAGAATCCCCACGCAAAAATATCCGTGGCCTGCAGCCCATAGCTCTCCTGGGAGGCGATATGGATAATATCCAGCGGGACAAGCGGATCTATCAAAGCCTTTATCTGATTCAGGATGTAGTCGTTGAATTTCGCCGTTTCCTGTCCAGCCCCGCGCTTATCCACAGTCATAATTACACGTACCGCGGCATCTTTGAAGTTGACCTTTTCAAGGGCCATTCTGGCGAGGAAATTGTAAATACGGTCTTTCTCAATGCAAAGGTTCCCGTAAACCCTTTTCTTATTCAAGGTTACGGCATATAGTTGAAAATCAATGCCGCTAACCTGCTTATAAAAATATTTTTTCACCTCTAACGGCAAAGTGTTGCCCTTGAGTTCATTCGTTACTCCTTTTTGCCGTTTGGGAAGTTTCCGTCTGATGACCGCTTTTACGGCATTTGCCAGTGCGCGGTCGTTCGTATGGCCTTTTACGGCCAAAACACAAATAGTAAAAAACTCGCTCGGGTTCTTGTTCACGAAGTCAAAACCCAAGTCCCCGCTTTCGTCCAGGTAGAGATACAGCATAAGCCCCCCTTTTACCGCCACAATAGCTTAACAGGCGAGCCCGACAGCGTACTGTCGGGGCGAAAAACAAAAACCCGGCGGGTAAAGGCCGGGTTTTTGGGCGCGCGGGGGGCTACCAGTGGTAGCGGGCGCGGATCTTTACCAGCCAGGGCGGGTTCTTTTTGGTGATGGTGGCGCAGTAGGCGGCCACAAGGTGCTGCACGGGCAGGGCGGCGAAGGTGCCTTTGTACTGGTCCGCCAGGGCGGCCTTATATACTTCCAGCGGGCCTTGGGCGGGGTGGTGTTCGGGCGAGGGGCGGTCGGGGGCGACCAGGCTTAGGTTGCGGCTGTCGTAAACCACAAGGAAGAGGGCTTCTTCGAAGCCAAGCCGCTCTTTAAGTTTCATGGTGGCAAAGTGGCCGCGGTAAAGTTGGTTGGCGGCGCCCAGCAGGCCGCAGGCGCCGGCGGGGGCGTCTACGGGGTTGGGGGCGGTGAACATGGCGTCCAGGTTGAATTTGGTGAAGGCGAGGAGTTTTTCGTGCAGGCGCAGAAAGCACAGGTCCCCGCGGCCGGCGCCGCTAAGGCAGGCGGCGCGGCTGGTTTCCCTAAAGCCTGGCACCGTAAAGCCGCTGCACGCCGAGAATTCGGCCTCGGTGTATTTAAATTCCACACCTATGAGCGCGCGTACGGGGCGGCCTTCTTTGGTGCCGGTTACGGCCAGGGCGGCGCTAAGGCCGCTCTGTTTGCGGCCGGTTTCGCCGGTGAGGGGCTGCAGGTTGGCCTGGGGGAAAACGGGCGGGGCGCCCGGGGGTATGGCGTGCGGCACTTCGAAGTGGCAGTCGGTTACGGCGTCCACGGTTACGCCCCAGCCGGCGGCGGCGGCGTTAACGGCCGTTATAAAGCCGGCCACGCCGGAGGCGTTTTTGGCAAAGACGGGCGCCAGCGCCTGCGCGCAGGCGGCCTGCGAGTTGCGCGGGTGCTTGGCCAGCAGGTGCAGGGACAGGCCGTTCTTTTTGGAATAGCCGGCCAGCAGTTTGTCGAACGCGCCGGCCTGGTTTTCGGCGGGCTTTACGTTGGCCCAGGCGGCCTGTTCGGCGTCGGCCTGGCGGGTGAAGGCGTTGGCGCGGGGTTTGCGGGGCGCGTAAGCGGCGCGGGGACCGGCCAGGGCCAGCGCCGCGTGCTGCGTAAGCGGCAGGAAGGTTTGGGCCGTAAGCTGGGCGCCGGCGGGCAGCAGCGCGCAGGCGGCGGCGGGCGGAATATGGGCGGCGGCAAGGCAGGCCAGGCGGCCGTAGGCGGTGGCGGCGTCGCCGAGTATTATAAGGCCTTTGTCGCCAATGCCTTTTAGCGGGGAAGGCCCGGCGGCAATAAGCCCCAGGCCGGCTTTCTGCTCAAACAGCTGCTGGTAATGCTGCAGGAAGAGCGCCTCCCCGCCTTTCATGGCGGCGGGCAGGGCGCGCGCGGCCTTAAGCTGGTCTATTACGGCGCCGTCCAGGTCGGCGTCGTCGGAGAGTTTAAGCATGGCCAGGCACAGGCGGCCGGTGGCGTGTTCAAGCAGCAGCAGGTCGGGGCGGGTGGCCTCGTGCGTTTTGTCGCCAAGGGCGTCCTGCGGCAGCTGCACCTGCTCGTCGAGCAGGGTGAAGTCTTTGTTGCGGCGCAGCAGCTCCCAGGCCAGCGCGGCCTGTTTGGCCGGCACCAGCTCGGCTTTTTTGTGGTTCTTCACGTCGTTAATTACGGCGCGGCGGGCTTCTTTAAGCTGCTCCTGCAGGGCGGCGGGGTTTACGCCTTTAACGGGGTCCTGCTGAAAGGCTTTGGTGTATTCGTCGGTGGCGCCCAGGCGGCCCAGCTCAAGGGCTTTCTGGCCCATAAAGTAAAAGGCGACGGTATTGCCGGGGCGCAGATGCACAATGGAGCCCGGCGTGCTCTGCCAGTTGGCGAAATGTTCTTTAAGCTGGCCGGCGCGGTTGAAAGCGGTGGGGTTAAGGAATCTCTTAAATGCCATAACTCATTCTACCTTTTTAGCTTGCGGGCCCGGTGACGGGGGCGCTGGCCGCCCGGGCGGGGAAAAGTGATAAAATCAATGCGTGGCTTACGACGAAGATCTACAGCGGGGAATACGCGATCTCGAAGAGATACTGCAGCGCCTGGACGACCGGGTGAAGAACGAGCAGTGGGTAAAAGAGAACGCGCCGCCCGGCGCGCCCAGCCGGATAAAAGACGCCATTGTTGGCAATTTTGAGCAGCCCAAGGCCGCCCCCCCGCCGCAAGAACCGCCGGCGCCCGCGCCCACGCCAGGGCCTGAGCTCTTGCCCGCGCCCCTGCCGGAACCTGTGCCGCCGCCCGCGCTGCAGGCGCAGCCGGTAACGCTGCCGGTATCTCCGGTTCAGGCAAAGCCGTCGCCGCTCCCGCCGGTTAAGATCTCCGCGCTTAAACAGCCCGCGCCAATTGAAACTCCGGCGCCGCTCCCGGCACCCGCGCCCCCCGCCGGGCCGCCGCCCCTGCCGGAAATTAAAGACCTGCCCGCGTTCTTACAGCCCAAGGCAGAACCGCTGCTGCCGCAACCAAAACCCGCGCCGGCACCCAAGCCCGCCAGAAAACGCTTTGTTATTAATAAGACCATTATCATTCTTTTCTGCACAGGCCTGGCCGCGGCCGGCGGGGTTTACCAGTTAATGCTCAACAGCGCCGCAAGCCGCTACGCTCACGCGGGCAAATTGGTAAAAGACGCGCGCAACTCCGAGGCCATAAGCGCTTATTCGCGCATTATAACGCTGTACCCGCGCTCCATTGAGGCGGCCTACAGCCAGTACGCCATTGGCGACATAAAAGCCCTGCAGGGCGACCCGCAGACGGCCATAGAATATTACGAGCACTACCTGGTGGCCGCGCCGGACAAGGACCCCAAAATAGCTTCGGCCCGGTTTAAAATAGCGGAGTTGAAGTTAAAAGAGGATATGCTGGGCGACGCGGAGTTCTTATACCAGAACGCGGCCATACAGGCTTCGGAATATGCCGGGGAGGCTACGGCGCAGGTTGCAAAGATAAAAGCCGTTACCGCCGGCCTGGCCGACGCAAAAAAACTTGTGGCCAAAGCCCCGGACAAAGCCGTGGAGGCTTACACCGCCATAGTGGGCGCGCATCCCAAGTACGCCCCCGCCCTGGCCGGGCTGGAAGAAGCGCGCAAAGCGCTGGCCGCTTACAACGCCCGCCCGGTTAAGAAGCGCGTGCCCGCCCCCACGCCGGCGCTTATAAAAAGCCGCATAAAGGCCGCCCTCACCAAGAACCTGCAGCCCCCCGCGCCGGCCGCGGCCCCCAAAACCCAGGCCGAGATCTGCGCCCCCGTCTGGGCGGCAGAGCAGGTGCAGGGCTCGCTTAGCGCGGACATGATGTTTACCAAGGTAAAGAACAACTGCGACGACCTGCGCCAGCGCTTGGACGCCTGCAAAGAAGCCCGCGACGCCGTAATGGCCCTGCAGGGCGTGCCGCCCGAGGCGCGCGTGCAGATGGAGCAGGAAATAGACCCGGACTGGACCCTGGCTAAACAAGTAGAGCAGGACGACCGCATCCGCAAGAACTACGAAACCCGCCACTGCGCCGAACTCCTTAAAAGCACCCACAACTGACCCACTCCCTATTGAGGCGAAGCCTCGATAGGCGCAAAAAACCCGGCCACCTGGCCGGGTTCTTTATTTACGCGCGCGCCGGCTTACAGCTGGTCGAACATGTAGCGGCGGGCGAAGAAGTTGAGCGGACTGTCGGAAGCGCCCAGTTCTTCCGGCTTGGTTATTTTGGTGGCCTCGGAAACATCTTTGGCGAACACGGCGTCCATTTTGCCGGCGAAGGCGCGGTCTATTACGTGCAGGGTAACTTCGCGCTCGTGGCGGATGCTCTTGGGGTGGAAGTTGTAAGAACCCACCGTGGCGAACACGCCGTCCACCGTCATGAACTTGCTGTGCAGGGTTTCGCCGTTCTTTACGTACACGTCGGCGCCGGCGGCGGCCATTTCGGCCAGGCTTTCAAGTATGGGCTGGGTGAGAATGGGCTCGTTGTTGCTGGCGGCGGAGTTGCTGAGGATGGTCACCGTTACGCCGCGGGCAATGGCGTCCGTAAGGGCGTCCTTCAAAGACGGGATGGTAATAAAGTAGGCGTTCTCTATGTTAACGCTGGAGCTGGCGCCGTAAATGGCCTTGAGCAGGCTCAGGTAAATGGCGGGTTCGCGGTCGCCGCGCTGGTATACCAGGGCCGAGCGCGCGGAGCCGGCGGCTGGGGCCGTTATGGCGGCAGGCATGGCGGAAAGGTTCTGGCTGGCGGCTACGCCGTTCCAGGTGTCGGCAAAGATCTTATGCGCGTCCGCCACGGCCGGGCCGGAGAACAGCACGTCCGTGTCGCGCCATTTGTGGGAATCGGGGTTCATGTGGGAATATTTGTCCCCTATGTTCATGCCGCCGCAGAAAGCGTACTCGCCGTCTATCACCAGCACCTTGGCGTGCATGCCGTCGTACTTGCGCGCGGCGTCCCAGAAGCGGCCCACGGGAATGCCGGCGTCGGCAAGGATCTTGAACGATTCCATGCCTATGAAGTTGGCGATGTTGCCGTCCACCAGCACGCGCACGTCCAGGCCCTGCTTCTTTTTCTCTATGAGCAGTTCGCGGGTGGCTTTGCCGGTAACGTCGTCGTAAAAGCCCCAGGTGGCCAGGTAAATGCTTTTGGTGGCGGCGCGCATAAGGCGCATGCGCTCGGGGAAGGAGGCGCTGCCGTTAACCAGCGGCGTTACGCTGTGCCCGGCCTGGAAGGGCACGCCGTCTATGGCTTCCATTTCGGCCAGGAAGGCGCGGTTCTCCAGCAGCGACGGGCCGCCGCGGCTGGACTTTAAGTTGCTGGCCTGCATCATTTTGGTGTGGCGCTCGCTCATCTGGTCCCAGTCCTCGAACCCTTCCTTGCCGCGCACGTAGCCGCCGCCCTCCAACTGGGCGGCTATCATGCGGGGGAATTTCTTTATATAGTCTTCGCGCTTGTTGGGCGGCAGCGGCGGCAGAAAGCGCTGCATGGCGGGGCTGCGCAGCATGTGCTCGAGTGCGGGCTCCAGCATGCCCTTCTTCTGGGCGTAGCCGAGCAGGCGGAAAATTGGGACCTCCATGAGGTGCAGGGCCTTGGGGTGCTTGGTAATTAGAACTATAAGTTTGTCACCGATCTTCGCGGGGGTGTCCAGGCCTTTCTCCAGGTCGGCGTCGGCGTCCACGGGGGCGGGGTTGGGGATGGCGGCAAAGTTTTTTCCCGCTTCTTCGGCGCTTACGGGGGCCATGTCGAAACCGTCGCGCAAATTGTTTATGTTTTCAAGCTGGGCCGCGGCCGGCGCCGCGAAGATAATAAGGGCAAAAAGTGTCTTTATCATAAGATAATGATACGAATGATAAAGACCCCCCCATAGAGGCCAAAGGCCCAAAAAAACGGGGGCATTCGCCCCCGTCCTAATTGGGCCCTATGGGCCGGTTACTTTTTAAATTCCAACGTTTCAATGAACTTGTTCAGGAAATACACGCTCTGCGCGTCGTGCGCCGGGTTGGGGATCCGCATGCAGGTGTGCGGGAAAAATACTAATTCCTGATATGTTTCTTGCGAAACGTTATAACGCACCATGATCGAGGCTTTGAACAACTGTCCTCCCGGAGTAATACCGGCGATAATTTTCACATGCGCCCGATCGGGGACTTTGCTCAAGAAGGAGACCAGCAAAGCTTCCCCGCCGTGTTTGAACATGATCTTCTCCGCCCTGGTTTCGTAGAAGTTATCGTAATCCTCATGGTGGCCTCTTGGTTCAGCGTACGGGGGATTGGGGTGAAGCCAGTCCCTGAATTCCCAGGACAGAGCCGCCGGCTCTTTGCCGCTTAGGTGCCTTAAAAATTCAGTTTTAATAATGCCCGGGTCTTTTTTATACCAAATAACCGTTAAAACCCAGTGGCCATCAACTAAATAACCGCCATTTTCATCTTCGATAGGCGCGATTTCACGGTCGACCTTGAATTTGGGATACTTGTAAGAAAATAAACGTCCGTTGAAAGTATACTCTTCCTTCGGAAGCTCGGCGAAATGGTATTTCCAGTTGTAGTCCAGGCGGGCGCGGCCTTTGTAGGTAACCCCGAAGTCTTTTTTGTAGATATACCAGGAGAATCCGCCCAGGCCGGCCGCCGCCAGCACAAGAATGGCCACCTGGATCATCAAGATCTTCTTTATCATTTGCTCCCGTCTTTTTGCGCGTCGTGGCGCGTTATTTTATGCGGCGGATACGGCCGGTGGCGGGCGGGGTTACGGGGCCGGCTTTAAAGGCCCGCTCCATAAGGTCGCGTACCAGCACCATGGTGTCCTGCGTGTCGCGCGCGCCGGCCAGGGCCGCGCCGCCGTCGCCGCCGCCGGCGAGGTAGCTGTTGGTGGCCAGGGTATATTCTTTTTTCATGTCCAGCTCTTTGCGGCCTTTGAGCAGGCGCAGTTTTTCCGGGTGGCCCAGAGGGCCGGGCGCAAATTCCACGTCGAAGCCCGACACCTGGATGCTGGCGTTTTTGCCTATGTTGTCCGCCACCAGCTGCCACAGCTGGGCGCCGGTAAGGCGCATGGTGAAGACGGTGTTGTCGAAGGGCATGGCTTGAAAAAGATCGCGCAGGCGCACGGGGCCTTTTTTAATTTCCGCGCGCAGGGCGCGGGTGTTGTGCACGGCGAAGTCGGTTTTTGCGGCGGCGCGGGTAACGTCGCACAGCCAGCTGGCCAGCGGCGCGTCCAGGCCTTCTTTTGAAAAACCCAGGTCGGCTTTGGCGCGGCCCACTACGCGGCCCATGGCTTTATCCACCTGGGCGTTAAAGCCGGCGATGGTTTTAAGCACGGCGGGATCTTCGCCGGTTTTGTCCACCCACAGCGGCACCAGTTCCGCGCTTACGCCGGAGAGCTGGCCGGTGGCGTCGTCGAAAGTAAGTTCTGCGCGGGTAACGTAAGACAGGCCGTAGCCGCTTTCGCCCAGCACGCTGGCGCTTACCGGGTCCGCGTAGCCGTGCAGCAGCCCGGTGTGGTGGTGCCCGCCCAGGAGCAGGTTAATGCCGGGGGCCGCACGCGCCACGCGCAGGGTGCCGGCGGGCGCGAATTCGAAGGTCATGGTGGATAAGTCCACGTTCTTAAGGGAGTATTCCTCGCTGATGCCCAGGTGGGCTATGGCTATTACGGCGTCGGGCTTCTGCTCTTCTATTTTCTCCAGCCAGGCGGCGGCCTCTTTGCCTTCGTCGCGGAAAGTGAGGTGCTTAACGTGCGCGGGCAGGGTGAGCGTGGAGGTGTGCTGGTTCATAAGGCCCAGCACGGCCAGCTTGTGGCCGGCCTTGTTTATAAAGATGTACGGCTTGAGGTACTGCGGCTGCGCGGGGCCGGTGGATATATACACGTTGGCGCCCAGCACGGGGAATTTTGCGCCGGCGGCCATGGCTTTAAGCGGGGCTTCCCCGGCGTCGAAGTCGTGGTTGCCGGGCACCATGGCGCCGTAGCCCAGCTGGTTCATAAGGGTTACGCTGGCCATGCCTTTGGTAAGGATGCCTTCCGGCGTGCCCTGCCAGGTGTCGCCGGAATCCAGCAGCAGGTAGGGAGTGGTTTCGCGCATGAGCAGCGCCGACAGCGCCGCAAAGCCGCCAATGAGGCGCTTGGGGCTATCTTTATCCCAGGCGGCGGGGCGGGCGGAGTACCAGCCGTGCACGTCGGACGTGTGGTATACGGCCACTACGCCGGCGGCGGCGTTAGCCGCGAGGAGCGTAAAAAGGGAGAGGAGCGCGGAAAGTTTTTTCATAGCTGTACCTATATTGTAGAAAAAAGATGAACACGCCGGCATTTCATATAATTACCGTATGAAAGCCACCCCGGCCAACCTGAAGTATTACTGGAACGCCCGCGCCGCGGATTACCCCATGCCGTTTGCGCGGGCCACGCTGGCCAAGACGCGGCGCATAATACGCACGGCAGAAGCTCTGGGGGCGCGCTTTACCGGGCGGCGGGTGCTCGACATTGGCTGCGGCACCGGCAACTACGGCCTGCCGCTGGCGGCGCGCGCGGCCAAGGTGACCGGCGTGGACGGTTCGGCCGCGATGCTGAAAATTTTCCGCGCGCAGGCGAAGCGGCGCGGCATAAAAAACGCCGATTGCGCGCTGTCCAAATGGTCCGCCCTGCCGGCGGCGCGCGTGGCCGGGCGCTACGACGTTGCGTTGGCCTCCATGACCATGGCCGTGATCACGCGCGCGGACATACTTAAGATGGAAAAGGCCGGCCCGGAATGCTGCGTGTACATAGGCTGGGCGGGCGTGCGGCGCAACGCGCTGCTGGAAAAAGTTTTTACGGAGCACGGGCTTAAATACGAGGCGCCGCGCATGGCGGAAGTGGTGGTCCCCCTCCTGAAGTCGCTCGGGCGCAAGTTCAGGCTGCGCTACCTGCGCGACAGCTGGACCAAAGTGATGACGCCGGCGGAGACGCTGCGCGAGATGGAAATAAACCTGAAAGTGAACGGCGTGAAGACGCGCTGCGACTGGCTGGAGCGGACGCTGGCGCGGGCCACGCGCCGCGGCAAAATAACGCAGCTCACCCGCGCCCGAAAAGCCATAATCGTCTGGTCAAATAAATAGGGACAGCGCCCTATTTTCAATCGCCCCCGCTAAATCCATAATTTTCGGATTATTCATACAATATAAGCACAATTTTAGCCGCTAAAATGGCGCAAGACAGCCGTTAAATAGGGCGCTGTCCCTATTTAATTTCGTCGGTTAGGAGGGAGGGGGCGCGCTGCATGAGGGAGCGCAGCGAAGCCGAGGGCTTTAGCAGCAGGTCCCTGCCCGACGGCAGGGCGGACAGCACCGACGGCAGGGTGCCGAAGGCGTATTCCAGGGTTTCGAAGAAAGTTTTACCGGCCGCGCGCTCCAGCGCGCCGCGCACGGCTGGGTTAAGCAGTTCCTGCGCCACGGCGGCAAAGCCCAGCGTAAGCGCAAAAGCCCGCGCGGCCATGCGCAGGCCGGAACCCCAGTCCGAAAGTACGAGCCCAGCCAGCACGCAAGCTACGGCCATGCCGCCCCACAGCCAGGCGCGGCCAAGCAGGCGCGCCGCGCGGCCGTAAAAGCGCGCGCAGGCCAGGCCGTACAGCACGGACGCGCCGGCGGCCGCCCACAGCGGCAGGTAACCGGAAGCCATTAAACCGCAGAGCAGGGCAAGGTGCGCCAGCAGGGCGTAAACAGAATAATACGCGGCGCCGCCGCCGGAGAGGCGCGCGGCATATTTGCCGCCGTCGCGCGGCAGGCATTGCACCGTTTCGCCGGGGCGCGCCGCGCCAAGCCCCACCAGCGCGGCTATTACGCCGCCGCAAAAATAACCGGCGAAGGCCAGCGCTACCGGCCACCACACGGAACCCGTTACGCCCAGCAGGGCCATGAGCTTCTCGAGGCCTTTGGCGTAAACGGCCAGCGCGTCTGGCCCGTAAACTAAAAGTATTTTGCCGGCTTTATGCAGCAGGCCCCAGCCCATGGCCAGGCCGCCGGCCAGCACGTAACCAAAAATATTCGCGCCGCACAGCGCCACGGCCAGCTCCGCCAGCACGCCCTCGGTAAAGATGGCTATCATGGGGCTCAACAGCACCGCGCTGGGCGACACGGACTTCATGGCGGCGCAGATAAGCCCGGCCCGCCACAGCAGGCCGCGCTCGGGCCACAGGCGGTGGCCGGCCACCATAATGGCTATGCCTATGCCGGTAAGCAGCCGGCCGGAGAATGGCAGGCGGATGTTGTGGAGGAAACTGCCCAGCACTATTTCGGACGCCGCCCAGAGCGCGCCTATTACGGCGGCTTTGCGCCAGAGCAGGGTTTTGTCCGCCACGCTATTTTGCGAAGATGGCCGCCAGGTCGGCGAAGAATTTTTTAGTAAGTATCCACAGGCGCACGTGCGGGGGCTTGGTAAAGTCGCGCACTTCCTGGAAGACGTGCGGCTGGGCGTCCTCTTTTTCGCAGAGTTTTACCTGGAAGGCGGCTATGTCGCCCAGGAAATTCTTTTTGAACCCGGGCTGGCCCAGCAGCGCGCGGAAATGTTCTTTGGCCGGGCCGAACTTGCCCAGGCGGCGCATCAGTTCGCCGCGCATAAGCTGGGCGTTCTGCAGGTCTTCGTTCTGCGCTTTGGCGGCTTTTACCGCGTCGGAGAAATAGCGCAGGGCCAGTTCCTGGTCCTCTTTAAGGAAAACAGGGTCATGCTCTTCCTGCCAGGACGCCTTGAGAAAATTCATGGCCACGCTGAACGGCGGCTTTTCCAGCTGCTCGTAAAGCAGGCCGGCGCGGTAATAGGAGGAGCGCTTGAGGGCTTTTTTATAATCGTCCAGCGCCACGGCGGCTTTGCAGCGGGCCAGTTCGGCCTTGGTTAAGCCGGCCTTAAAAATAACGAAGCCGCACTTGGGGCATTCGGGCAGCAGCCACGGTCCGTTGACGTCGCCCACGGGCTTGAGGTCCAGGCGCTGGTCATAACTGGCGGAGCCGGCGTTGAGCTTGGTGTAGAACTGCGTGCCGCACACGGGGCAGGCTATTTCGCGCTCTATTATGGTGCGGCCCTCGGTAGAGGCGGGTATTTGCTGGGCGTAGGCGCCGGGGGAGGCAAGGAGGAGAAGCAATAGGAGTGTTTTCATTCTGGCCTCGCTTTTTACTGCGCCGCTTTTTCCACGCCCTGCAGGGTCTTAACGGCGGCTTCAAGCGCCGCCACGCGGGCCTCGAGCAGGGCCACACGGTCCGGCGCACCTGGCGCCGGGGCGGGGGCGGCCGCAACGGCGGGCGCGGCAGCTTCGGCCGGGGCGGAACCGGCGGCGCCGGAGAAAAGGTGTTGGTAGCGAGTTTCTTTCTGGCCGTGCTGGCGGGGCTGGCGGGCCACCATGGGTTCGGCGGCGGCGCAAAGGCTTTGCAGGATGCCTTCCACCTCGGCGGTGTTCTCGAACTGGCACAGGCGGTCGGCGCGGCCTTTAAGTTCGCCGGGCGTTTGCGGCCCGCGCAACAGCAGCAGCGTAACGATGCCTATGATCTTGGCGTCGTCGGAGCCCAGCAGTTTGCCTATGTCGTGGCGGAACTTGGGCACGCGTTCTCCGGGCGCCTGCTGGCGCTCCACGCAGCCCTTCTCTATCAGCCCCTGAATGGCCCGGCCCAGCGAATCCTGGTCCAGCGTCATTACCGGGTCGCGGCTGCTTTTCTGGTTGCAGGCGTTGAGCAGGGAGTTAAAGGTTAACGGGTACTGTTCGCGCGTGGTGAGGGATTTTTCCACCAGGGAGCCCAGCGCGCGGGCTTCGGCGGGAGTGAGTTCCGTGAGCATGGGGATATTTTACTTAAATTGGCGGGGGGAGGTAGGCCTTTGGGCCCCGCGGCAGGGGGCCGCCGTAGAACTGCGGCTGCCGGAGGCCCGGCCGGTTGCGGCCAAGCTGGCGCTTTACAACGTGAACGGGGTGGAAGTGGCCGTGCCGCATATTAGCGGCGGGCGCAACGTGCTGGCGGCGCTTAAGCCGGGAGCCGACCTGGAGGCGGTGTCGGCAAAACTGCGCGAGGCTTTTGGTTCCCCCGCCGGGGCCAGGGCCGCGGCACTGCAGCCGCAGGCCGCCGCGCTTAAGCCCGGAGACGTGCTGGTGCTTAACGACGGGGACCACGGGGTGTTCTACCTGGGCGGCAGGCTGGTGTTCCATAAGAAAAGTTTTTTAAAGGACCACATTTACCGCATTGTGCCGCTGGAGCAGGCCTATAAACCGGAGCCGTTCGAATGGCGGCCCAGCCCCTTCGACGGCAGTTCCCCTTTCAACGACGACGCGCCCATCCGCGACCGCAAGGCGTGGCGCCCCACCGGCTGGAAAGCCTGCGCGACCAGGCCAACCAGAGCATAGAGCTGGAACTGCTTTCGTCGCCCTATTCTCAATCTCACGCGGACGAGATCTTAAAGAAAGCCTGGCTGCCGCGCAACGCTTTTACCAGCGAGCTGGCCGCGCGCCTTTTAAAAATTTACGGCCGGGACCCGGCCGCCGCAGAAAAAGCCCTGGACGCCATAGCCGCCGACTACGACGGCACCCCGCTGAAACATTTCAAACAATAACGCGAAAACCGCCGGGATCGCCCGGCGGTCATCGGCAGGCCTGCGCCCGGAGGCTATTCCACGCCCAGCAGTTCCACTTCGAAGAACAGGGTGGCGTCCGGCGGAATAACGGAACCCGCGCCGCGCTTGCCATAGGCCAGCTCCGGCGGGATGATAAGCTTGCGCTTGCCGCCTATGCGCATACCGGCCACGCCTTCGTCCCAGCCCTTTATTACGCGGCCGGCACCCAGCGGGAACGAGAACGGCTCGTCGCGGTCCACGGAGCTGTCGAATTTTTTACCGTCGGGGAAGGTGCCGGTGTAATGCACCGTAACTTCCTTGCCGGCCACGGCCACAGCGCCCTGACCTTCCACCACGTCCAGATACTGCAGTCCCGATTTAGTGGTTATGCCTTCAGCCATTGTTCCTCCAGGTGATTTTTCAAATTTCAGCGCTGCGGTTTGCCCGCGAGGCGGGCGTCGTAGCCATCCACCGAATAAAGCGTCTCGAGCGGCAGGCGCGGCGGGCGGGCGTCTTCCATGGCGGCCTGCTGCGGCGACAACGCGGTTTTGTCGGCCGTCTTTTTGCCGAGCACGATGAGCGTCAGCACCATGTTCCCCTCGGGGATGCCCAGCTCCTGCCGCACTTTTTCATTGTCGAAGCCGGCTATAGGGTGCGCCACCAGGCCCAGCTCGGCCGCGCGCAGCTGCAGCGCAAAGGCGGCCTGGCCCAGGTCGAACAAATAGTATTCCCTTTCTTTTATGACGCAGTCGTAATCCTTGCGCGCAAAGCAGGCCGCCACGCAGGAGCCGCCGCGCACCCACTCGTTGCCCTTGCTCAGGCAGCCGTGCACCTTGGCCAGCGCCTCTTGGGAGCGCGCGAAGACGAAGCGCCACGGCTGGTTGTTGAAGCAGGACGTGGTAAGCTGCGCCGCCTGCACCAGTTCTTTCAGCACGCCGTCGGACACGTCCGCCGGGCCGAGCGCCCGGTAAGAACGCCGTGCTTCCATAGTTTCTTTTACGGTCATTGTTCCCCCTTTACCGAGACAGGTCCACGGGCCGCACCGGCGCGTTAAACGCGTAGAGCAGCGCCGCGGCGCTTAAAATGGTTATCACACCGCCGGCCTGCAGGAAGAAGCGGGCGGAACCGGCGGTTTCGGAGAGGTAAGCTTCGTAGCCCAGGTCGGCCACGGTAGCGGCGCCGCCGCCAAAGAAACAGGGCGTCTGCGCGCCGCCGTCCTTCTCCAGCTTAAGCAGCCAGGCAATTACGTCGGTAGGCACATTGAGCCGGGCGCCGCCGCGTATGGCGGCCAGCACCTCCGCCAGCGTCACCGGCACGCCCACCACCGTCACCTTGTCGCCTTCCTGTATTATTTCCTCGGTGCGCCGGATGTCGCCCGCCGTCTGCAGCAGGCCGGACTCGTCGTCGGTGAAAGCGGGCCTGCTAAAATCGGGGCTGTTTTCCGACGGGAACACCAGCACGCCGCCGCTTCCGTCGTCCAGGCGGAAGCCGCCGTAAGCGGTGTAGCCTTCGTTAACCCAGCGCGTGTGGGAGCCCTTGGAAGAATGGCGCACTTCGAGCCGCTCCGTCTCTTCGCGGTAAAAAACGCACGGGCGCTTGGAGACCGGGGCGGCCAGGTCCCCCAGTTTGGCGGCGGGGCCGCTTACCAGCTGGCGCTCGCCTGGACGCAGCTGCCCGGTGGGCGTGAGCCGGTAGCCGGCAAGGCGGTTGGTTTTTACGCGTTTAAGGAACCCCCACCCCAGCAACAGCAGGCCGGTAACCAGGCCGCAGGCGGGCAGGAGTATGGATTGGTCAGCCATCAGGCTAATCTTACCAAAAGGAAGGCGGCGGTTGAAGTTACCTGGCGGCGCGGCGCACGCTGCGGCGCGGAGCGGCCGGCGGCGGGCCGTAGGCGTCCACCGTTTCGCGGTAGATCATGTCCCAGCGGTAGCTGAGGCCGATGTGGTGGGTGGGGCCCAGGTCGCCCATGGTGCGCAAGGCGTAATCTACGGCCAGGTCCGGCATGGACAGGCCCAGGCCCAGCGTAAAGCCGTTGATGCCGCCGGTATCGTTGGCGGAGGTGTTGTAGCCGGCGCGCAGTACCAGCGCCATGCCGTCGCGCAGGAAAGAGGTGTACTTGCCGCCCACGGCCAGCCAGGGCTGCGCGCCGCGGGTGACGTTGATGTCGAACACGCCCAGCAGGTCCGGGCCATAGGGCACGGCCATGCCCATTTTAAGGTTGCGCGGCAGCGGGCTCTCTTCCTTGTTGTATTTAAGGCCGCCGCCCACGTTCTGCAGGGCCGCGCCAAAGAAAGTGCGCCCCACGCGCTTGGTGATGCCGCCGTCCACGGCGAAGGTGGACGCGGTATTTTTAATGCGGGACTCTATGTATTTAACGGAGAAGCCCGCCGCAAAGCCGCGGTCCAGGTCCGCCGCCCAGCCGGCCTCGGCGGCCAGGTCGCGCGGCGCCAGGCTGCCGGCCGCGGCACCGGTGTTGTCGAAAGAATCCATTTTACCGTAGGACAGGTAGCGCAGGCCCACGCCCACCACGCCGCCGTACGGCGTGTTGACCGCGGCGCTGACGGTGTTGAACGTGAGCGTATCCGCCCAGGCCGCGCGCGAGAAAGAGGCGTAGCCGCCGCGCACGCCGGCGAGGCCCGCCGGGTTGGTAAAGATAGCGGGAGAACCGGAAACCACGGCCACGCCAGCCTCGCCCATGCCGGCGGCCGCGGCGGACGGCGGCAGGCGCAGGAAGGCGCCGGACACGGTGCCGTTCCCGTCGGCGGCCAGCGCCGCCTGGCCGGAGGCCAGCAGCGCAGCCATGAGTATCGCGTTAAACGTCCTCATCTTTCTACCGCCACTTTGATCACGCGTTCGTCGTTGCCGGATTTAACGAAAGCCAGGTAGACGCCGCTGGCCGCTTTGTGGCCCACGGAGTTGGTGCCGTCCCAGGTCTTAATGCCGGCGTCCAGGGAAACCACATCGAGCTGGCGCACCAGTTCGCCGTTGATGGTGTAGATCTTTATGCGCGCGCTGGCCGGCAGGCCGGTGAACGTTACGGCGGCCGCGTCGAACCTGCCGCCGGAGGCGGGCTGCCACGGCACGGGATAAACCTTAACGGAGCCCAAACCGCCCGCCTGGGAAGCGAAGACCGAGAAGAAGCTGAAGTGCTCGGTGGAGGCCGTAATGGTCTTATGCGCTTTATCCACGCTGGTGGCCAGCGCGGTCCAGCTGCCGCCGGCATCGGGAACGGTGTATACCTTCAGGCGGTCCACGGAGGCCAGCGTGCCGTCCACTATGCCGTTGCCGTCGTCGTCCTTATAGGTGAAGGTGATGGCTGCCGTCTTGCCTGAGGACAGCTGGCTCTGGCCGTTGGAAAGGTTCACTTTCACGGAGAGGTTAAGGTGGTCCGCGCCCTGCGGCGGGGCCGGCACGGCGGCCGGGTTGCTGACCAGCGTTATGGCCACGGTGGAATCGGTTACCGCGCCGGACGGAATTACCACCTTGCTCAGCAGGGTGGTGGCGTCGTCGCCGGCCTGCACGGTGCTGTTGACCGTGTTGCAGATCTTCTGTTCCTTCTTCTGCTCGCCGGATACCACGCTCTCGTTGGTGTCGTAGTTGACCGGGTCGATGTTCACCGTGATGGCGGGCGCCGAGGGGTCCGGCACGCCGTAAATATCGGTGGCGATGGCGCGCAGGTCGTAGGCGCCGGGCGTCATGGCGTCGGCGTCCCAGTGCACGAAGTACGGCGCCTGCGTGTCCGGGTTGGGGTGGTTGATATTGGCGGCCACGATATCCGCCCAGGCGCCGGCGCCGGCGGGGCTGTACTGAAAGCGCACCTGCGATACCTGCGAGGCCAGGCCAAGGGTGATCTCGGCTATAACGGTGACCCTGTTGCCTTTAATACTCTTGCCGCTCTGGGGCGTTTTTATGGAAGCCCTCACGCCGCTGAGCACGCCCACGGCCTGCGCCGCGGCCACCAGGGTGGTGTTCTTCTCCTCGGCGCCGCAGGCCCCGCGGGCCCGGATGGAGAACTTGTAGCTGTTGCCGGCGGTAAGGGCCGGAGTGACCCAGTCGGTGGAGGTAGAGGACACCACGGTGAGCGGGGTGGCGTAATCTATGGTGCCGGTGGCGTTGTCGTAGAAGACCAGGTAGCGGGTAACGCCAAGTGAAGGGGACGGGTCCCAGCTGAGGGCGATGCGCGCGCCGTCCAGCGCTTCGGCGTAGAGGCCGCTGGCGGCGCTGGGCGTGGAGGCCAGCGTGGTAAAGGACGCCACGCCGGTGAAGCCGGTGTAGTAGCCGGCGCCGTTGCGGGCCCGGGCCTTGTAATAGTAGTCGGAACATTCGGCCAGGCCGGCGTCGGCCACGGCCAGGGCGGTACCCTCATAGACCGAGGAAAAGATTATATTATCGCCCGAGCGCCAGAGCTGCAGCGTAGTGCCGGCCGGGTTGGCGCCGAGGCCCAGGGTAATGCCGGCGCTGGAAACGCCGGTATCCGCTATGGCTGGCGCGTCGGGGACGGCGGCCAGGGTGTACACGGTGGCGGCGGCCGCCAGCGGGCCGGCGCCGAAACCGTTTACGCCGCCAACGCGCAGCATGCGCGCCGTGTTGGGCGTGAGGGCGGTCTGTATGTAGGAAGCGGACGCCGCGAAAGCCGTGCTGCCCAGCACCGAGCCGGCGCCTGAGTAATAGGTGAAGTTGTCAGCGTCCGCCACGGTGCCGGAGGTCCACGTCCAGCTGATGGAACTTACGCCCAGCGCCGCGCCGGCCAGGCTGCCCACCAGGCCGGTGGGCACGTGCGCCAGGGTTATGGCGGGCGCGCCGGCCTCCGCAAAAACGCTCCTGGCGCCGGCGCCGTTAACGGCGCGCACGCGGGCGTAATAGGTGGAGCCCTGCGCCAGCCCGCCGAACAGCGCCGAGGCGGCGGTGCCGGACGAAGAGGAGAACATTACCGAGAAGTCGGAGAACTCGGACAGTTCGAATTCGTAAACGGTGCCGGCGGGGTTGCCGTTGGCGGTCCAACTGAAGGCCGCGGTGGAATAACCCACCGAACCGAACGCCGGCGAGGCCGGCACGGCGGCCAGCGTGTAGACCGTGGTGCTGTTGGTTAGCGGGCCCTGCGAGAGGCCGTTGCGGCCCGCCACGCGCAGCGAGTGCGGCGAGTTGGGGGTAAGCCCGGCCTGGTCGTAAACTCCGGAAACGCCGAAGGCCGCAGTCCCCAGGAAGACCGAGGCGCCGTCGTAATAGGCAAAGTGATCCGAATAGAGGACGGTGCCTGAGCTCCACGTCCAGCTGACGGAGCTTACGCCCAACGCCGCGCCGGCCAGGCCCGAGACCGCGCCGGTGGCGGAGTGGAACTGCGTGAGCGCGTAGGAGCCGCCTTCCACGTAGGCCGTTGCAACGCCGAGGCGGTTGACCGCGCGCACACGGCCGTAGTACTGAGTCCACTCGGCGAGGCCGTTAAGGACCACGCTGCTGCCGACTACGGAACCGGAAGACGTGAGCGCCGTGAAGTTGGAGGCCGTGGAAAGATAGTAATCGAAGGCCGTGTCAGCCGGGTTGGCGCCGGTGTTCCAGGCCAGCGTGACGCTGCTGAAGCCCATCAAGGGGAAGTCCACGGCGGACGGCGGCTGGGCCAGCGTCACGCCGGAGCCGCTGGCGGTAAAGTTGGCGGTATCGGTAGAAACGAAACCGTAGTAGCTGGTGTCGGGCGTAAGGCCGGTAAAGCCCAGGCTCAACCCAAGCGTGGGCCCGGAAGAAATGAAAGGGGTTTCCGCGGCCCACGAGGACAGGTGCACATAATAGGTAGTGCCCGCGCCAAAGGTGGAGCCCCAGTTCACGGTGAGGGAGCTGGCGGTAACTCCGGTGAACGCCGCCGGGCCCAGCCCTCCGACTATAGTGCTGGCCACGACGGTAAAGGTACTGACGGCCCAGACCGATTCGTTCCCCCCGTTGGCGTCCAAAGGCGCGGCCTTGTCGAAAGTCCTCACTAGCAGCGTGTAATCCTTGCCGAGGACCCAGTTGGCCCCGTCGAAAGGATACCGCCAGGTATCTGTGTCGGCCACGTCGGTCCAGGCCGAACCGGACGATATAGCGTTTGAGAACGCAGACACGCCGTTCCAATAATATGTTACCCCGCCGCTGAGGTACGACAGGTTCATCTGGACCTTGCTCAACTGGTCTAGGCCCCAAGGCAAGGCCGGGTCGAAAGCGGTGCCGCGGATAGGATTAACCCCGGTAAGATCGGACGGCAGATAGACGCCGCCGTTGGCCGGCTGAACGATGAACGCCTGCGGAGGCGTGACGTCGTACATGAAAGAGGCCGTGCTGTAAACGGGCGACCAGTTCCCGGCAGCATCCACGGCCCGGGCCACCACGGTGTAGGAGGAGGCGTCGGTCCAGGCAGGCACGGAACTGTAAGTCCACGAGGACGGCCAGATAGAGGCGTCGACCCAGGCCCGGCCGGCTCCCCAGGACGCGCCGTTCCAATAGAGACCGGTAGCCGGCCGCTCGATGGAAACCGAAACACTGGAAACCGCCACATTATCGGCAGCAGTGCCGGCAAGCCCGGACAGCGAGCGCAAATAGGAGAAAGTTGACGGCTGCAGCACGGCCACCGTCGGCGGCGTAAGGTCGCCGGGCGGCACCACGTAAGTAAAAGTGCTGACCACGGGCGCCGGGTTGGAAACGTTGCCGGCGTAATCCTGCGCGCGCACGTTGAACATGTAGGTAGTGCCGCTCAGCAGGTTGGCGTTGGTTATGCCGCCGTAAGACCAGGCCGCGGTGCCGGTGGAGTTGTTCCACAGCGGGCCGGCGGCCCAGGCGGCGCCGTTCCAATACTGCCCGTCGCTCTCGCGCAGCACGCTCACCTGCACCAGCGCCACGCCATGCTGGTCGAAAGCTGTGCCGGTGAGCGGCGAGAACGAAGCGTAAGTGCCGGTGGTGGGCGTTGTAATGGCCGCCACGGGCGCGGTCACGTCGTAAGTAAAGCTGGAAACGGCCAGGGCGCTGTTGCCAGCGGCGTCCCACGCGCGGGCGGTAAAGACATAAGTGGAGTTGTCCACCCAGGCGGGCACGGAAATGTAAGTCCAGGACGACGGCCACAGCGAGAGGGCGCTCCACGCCTGCCCGGCGCCCCAGGCGGAACCGTTCCAGTACTGGCCGTTGGTCAGCCGCAGCATCGAAACTTCCGCGCTGCTTACGGCCACGTTATCGGCCGCGGTGCCGGAAAGCCCGGCGAGCGTTTTAAGCATGGCCCCGCCCGCCGGCTGCAGCACGGCCAGCGTAGGCGATATGCCGTCCCCGGGAGGGACTATGAAGGTGACGGTGCTGACCACGGCATTGGGGTTGGAAATATTGCCGGCCGCGTCATGCGCGCGGACGTTGAAGGTGTAGGTGGTGCCGCTGGAAAGGTCCCCGGTGGTTATGCCGGAATAGTTCCAGGTGACGGTGCCGGTTGCGAGTTTCCACAACGGGCCGGCGGCCCAGGCGGAACCGTTCCAGTACTGCCAGTCGCTGTGGCGGACTATGCTGAGTTCTACCTGCGCCACGCCGTGCGGATCCGCGGCGGTGCCGGTAATCACGGGCAGTACGGCGTAATTGGAAGTAACGGGCGTGGTTATGGCCACTACGGGCGCGGTTACATCGTAAAGGAAGGAGGAACCGGAGCTGCCGCCGTTGCCGGCGGCGTCCCACGCGCGGGCGGTAACCACATAAGAAGAATTATCCACCCAGGCGGGCACGTTGGTGTAAGTCCAGGAGGAGGGCCACAGCGAGAGGGCGTTCCACGCGTGGCCGGCGCCCCAGGCGGAACCGTCCCAGTACTGGCCGCTGGCGATATTCTGGATGGACACCTCGGCGCTGCTTACCGCCACATTATCCACCGCCGTGCCGTCCAGCCCGGTCAGGGCGTTAAGCACCGAGCCGGTGGAAGGGTGCAGGATGGCCAGCGTAGGGCCGGACAGGTCCTCTCCCACCCAGTCCACGTAGCCGGCCGGGTCGTTCTCGTGCTGGGTGCCGGTGCTGACTCCGGAGTAATTCACCATCGTCACCCGGGAGCCTGCGGCCAGCAGCGAGGCATCTACGTTCACCGCTATATTGCCTTCGTCAAAATGCACCGCCGTCAGGGTGGAAACGAACTGCCCGCCGGCGAAGTTCACCCCGGCAGAGGCCGCGTTCATGGAGCGGAAAGTGAGGCTGGAAACGTTAATGGTCGCGCCGCCGGCCAGCGCGGCCAGTTCCAGGCCGTAGTTAGCGCCGCTCACGGTGTTGGACGCTATAGCCACCGCGCCGCCGCAGCCCGCGTTCACCAGAATGCCTTTGCCTACGGAATTTATGCTGTTGCCAAAAGCGGAAATGTCCCGGCTGGAGTCGAACCGCAGGCCGGCATAGGCCGTATCCGTAGCCGAGACAACGTTGTCGGAAACTACGGCGCCAGTAGAGTCCCGCACGAACACCCCCGCGCCACCGGAAACCCGGGAATAGGAAACAACCGGGTTGGCGGCGGAATCCACAAAGGCGGCGCCCATCACCAGGCCGCCGCCCGTAACCGTGCTGTAGGCCAGGGAATTGCCGGTGCCGGAGACGTCCGTATAGGCCACCCCGGCGGTGTTGATAATGAGGTTGCGGGCAAGGCTGTTATTGGAGCCGCTTACAAGTTTTACGGCGAAATAGGCGCTGGCGTTGGAGAGCAGCGTGCTGGAACTGATGTTGTTGGCGTCGGCGCCGAACCCCAGGAACGCGCCATAACCGGACGGGTTGGCCACGTAGCTCTCGGTGAGGGTGTTGCTATCGGAATTATCGGAGTTAAAAGCCATGTACGGCGAGTCGGAGGTGATAGTGCTGCGCAGCACCCGGTTGTTATCGGAGTTGCCTATTATCTGCACGCCGTAGCCGTCCGGGTTATTAAAGGCGCTGTCGGCCACCAAGTTGCCGGCGCTGTGATTAAGGAGAAGGGCCGCCTTCGAAGAAGAGACGCTTCCTATAGTACTGCGGAGAATGGCATTATTGGCCGCCCAGGCCGACAGGATGCCATAAGCGTCCTCCACCACCACCTGGGTGTCCGAGACCTCGCTGGAGGAGGACAGGGAAATGCCAGCGGTGCCGATGCTGCCGGCCGACACCACCGTTACGCTGGCGATAACTACGCTCTCGGAAGAAGACAGGATGCCGTACGGCATGACACCGCCGGGAATGATCTCCATCCCGGCCACGGTAACGCTGTCGTTCTCCAACAGGAACCCTGCCGTGGAGGCTGGCGGTGGGCTCACCGTCACGGTAGTCCCGGGTTCGGACATGATCTTTACCCGGTAGCCGTTGTTGACGAAGTTGCGCACCACGACTTCCTCGGTATAGGAACCGTCGTTGGTCACCACCACGCAGGCGTCGCCGGTAAGGTTCTTGGAGAGGGAGTCCACCGCGGCCTGGATAAAATTAAAATCCGCGCCCGCGCCGTTCTTTACGGTTACCAGGGAGCCGCAGCCCGGCAGGGCGTGGAACACGGAAGTAGAATAGGTGGTGGACCACTCGGCAAGGGTGTCCTGCGCGCGGGCGTAAACGCCGTAGGTTTCACCTTCGGCCAGGGTCGGCGGGGTAGCGTAGGTCCAGGTGGGGTCGGTCCAGACGGCGGACACCCAGGTTTGGGCGGCCACAAAGCCGGCGCCATCCCAATAGTAGCCATCGGACTGCCGCTTTACGGCCAGCTCTACGGCGCTGACGCCGTCGGCGTCGGCCGCGGTGCCGGTTATGGAGGCCAGGGAATTGCGGGAAAAACCAGCAACGGGACTTACAACCGCCACCGCGGGAGGAGTGGCAGAAAGGGGTATTTCCCCGCCAATGATAAAGACCAGGGCGGGGAGCAGTATAGAGAGTCGTGACATAAGCCCTACGTTATAGTATAACGGACGGATCGGCGCCGCGCCATTCAAATTATTATCAAATCTTCGCGAAGATAAAATCCTAAAACTCACAAAACGGTATAATGTACATATGAAATTCCCCGGCAAGCGCAAGAGCGAGCATTACTTCCCCGTTACCGACAAAGGGCGGGAGAGCGCCGACCCGCAGCACCTGGACACGGAGCCCTTCTACCTGGTGGGCATAGACCAGCTGCTGGTGGACATAGAATGCTCGGTGGAACCGGACTTCCTGGCGCGCTACGGCCTGAAGAAGGGCGAGTCGCAGATCCTGGACGACCGCGCGGCCGAGGAAATCTACCGCGACCTGAAGGGCCGCGGCAAGATCCTGGGCGAATACGCCGGCGGCTCGGTGGGCAACACGCTGCACAACTATTCCGTACTGAGCGAAGAGCGCTCGGTGGCGCTGGGCGCCATAAGCCGCAACATCTCTCTGGGCGATTACGCTTTCAAATACATCCGCAACACCAGTTCCAAGGTGGACCTGGCCTACCTGCAGCCGTCGGAGAACCCCATGGGCCGGGCCATCTGCTTTGTCACGCCGGACCGGGACCGCACCTTTGGCATCAGCAAGGGCTGCATGAACGACCTGCGGCCGGAGTTCATACCGGCGCCGGTCATAGAAAAAGCCTCGGCGCTGCTCATTTCGGCCTACCTGCTGCGCGAAGAGAAGGACCCCATCTTCCGGTCCACGGTGCACGCCTGCGAAATAGCGCTCAAGGCGCGCGTACCGGTGGTGATGACGCTGGGCACGGCGTCGCTGATAGCGTCCAAGAAGGATTTTTTCCGGGACTTCATAAAAAAATACGTCACCTGCCTGGCCATGAACGACCAGGAGGCGCTGGCGCTGACCGGCATACAGGACCCGCTGCTGGCGGCGGATAACACGCTGGACCTGGCGGACCTGACCCTGCTGACCGTGGGTGAGCACGGGCTGTACCTGGCCGGCTACGTGGACGAGCAGCACGCCCGCAAGACCACGCACAAACTGCACACCAAGTCGCTGGTGGACTACAACCTTTACGAATTCAGCCGGCCCATGCGCCGGGAGGACTGCAAACACCCGGTCCGCATCTACAGCCACATCAACCCGTTCCTGGGCGGGCCCAGCGTGATAAAGAACACCAACGGCGCCGGCGACGGCGCGCTGGCAGCGCTGCTGCACGACGTGGGCGCCCGCAAGTACCACCAGACCAAGGTGCCCAAATCCCCCAAGAACACGGTAAATTCCCTCACTTACTCCTCGCTGTCGCAGATCAGCAAGTACGCCAACCGCGTAAGCTACGAGGTGCTGGCGCAGAACTCCCCACGGCTCACGCGCGGCCTGCCCGAGCGCGAGGACAGCCTGCAGGAAGCCTATTGGGAAGCCTGACGGCCCGCCCTATAAAACAGGACCGCCGGGGCTGCCCCCGGCGGTCTTTTTACGCCTCCCTCAGCGTTCCTACTCCGGTATTTCCTTGGTCAGGCAGTGTATGGCGCCGTACTGCCGGCCCGCCCCGCCCGAATTGATGGGAACCACCCTGTAGCCCTCCGCCTCGAACACCGCCTTGGCGGTGAGCATCTTGTCCTTCACCGCGTCCAGGTACATCATGAACACGGTATCGTTGACTATCAGCACGTTGGCCAGCGACAAATGCACGTCGTAAGGCACTTGCAGGATCTTCCTGTAGCCGGCCTCTTTCAGCGCCGGCACGAACTCGGCCTGGTTGGTGACCACGGTATCGTTCTTAAGGAAGGTGACGTATTCGTCGGTATGGCAGACGTCGGAGCGGCACGGAAAGGTGATGGTCTTGGTGCATTTGAAGGTGGCTTCGTATAACGGGTGCCGGAAGCCAGCCGAAACGCAGCGGCCGGCCGGGTCCATAAGGATATTGCCGCCGCGCAGCTGGCCGCCGGTGGCGGACACGTCCAGGCTGTCTATGGTCTTAAGGCCGTAGCGGTCTTCGGCGAACTTAAGCAGGTCGTCGAGCGGTTTGCCGCGGATCACCATGCTCACGTTCTCCCAGCGCCCGGTCTCCAGGTTCTTTATGGGCAGCAGGCCGTAGTCGCGGAACCAGACGTGGTTGAGGTGGTTGTCTTTTTTAGCGAACGTCTCCACGTAGCGCATGTCGCCGCCCAGGCGCTTCACGTTGTCGTAAGCCTCGCGCAGGTCCTGGCCGGGGTTGCCCACCAGGATGGCCTTCACCTTCATCCGGCTCAACTCGGCGGCGGTCTGGTCTATGGCGGACTCTATTTCCTCCTCGCTCATCTCGCCGTAACTCTTGCCGGCGTCGCGGCGCGGGTCCCACGGGGCCAGGAAAACGGCTTTAACGCGGTCCAGCGCTGGGATGTACGGGCGGTACTTGCCGCCGTTGGCTTCCTGGCGCACCACCGGCGCCTCCACGTACTGCGGGTTAAGTGGAACCTGCATCTTTACGGGCGCGCCTGCGCCCACGACTTCGATGCCTTTGGCGGTGTCGGAAAATTCGCGAACGTCGCCGGCGGAGACCAGCGGCGCGAAAAACAGGAGGATGAAGGCGGTTAATTTCATAACGCCAATAGTATAGCCCCCGCCCATTGACATGTCAAGGGGC
>JACRER010000055.1 GCA_016234365.1 Elusimicrobiota bacterium
CGCGCTGGGCGAGGCGGCCAGGCTGGAAAGCGAGCTGGCCGTGAGCAAAGCGGTTTCCGACATGGCCGCGCAGGTGGCGCACGACATACGCTCGCCGCTGGCGGCGCTGGGGGCGGCGGCGAAGGGACTTTCCGCCGACGCGGAGCAGCGCAAGCTTATAGAGGGGGCCGTGGGGCGCATGCAGGGCATAGCCGACGACCTGCTGGCCCGGTACAGAGCGCCGGGTGCGGCGGCGGCGAAAGCGAAACCGGCGGTTATGCAGTTGGCCGCAATAGTGGAGCAGGTAGTTGAAGAGAAACGCCTGCAGCACGCGGCCGCCGGGGTCAAAACAAATTTCGAATCCGCCGGCGGGGATATAAAGGCCGCGGTTGAGGCCAAAGAACTGCAGCGCGCCGTTTCCAACCTGGTCAACAACGCCGTGGAAGCTTTTGAGAAAGGCGGCACGGTGCTGGTAAAAGTTTCCGCCCTGGACGGCCAGGTGTTTATAGCGGTAAAAGACGACGGCAAGGGTATCCCGGCGGATATTCTGAATAAGCTGGGCGGCAAGGGCGAGACGCACGGCAAAGCCGGCGGCACGGGGCTTGGCCTCTACCACGCGAAGACCCTTGCCGAGGGCTGGGGCGGCAGCCTGAAGATTGAATCCGAGCCGGGCAAGGGTACGTCCGTTACCATGGCGCTGCCGCGGGCCGGCGCGCCGGACACCGGGCATAAGGCCGTAGTTCTTTTGGACGACGACCAGCTGGTGCATATGAACTGGCGGATGGCCGCCCGCACGGCCGGCGCCGAGCTGAAGTCTTTCAAAACCCCGGAAGAACTTGCGGCCGTACAGGAAGAACTTCCTAAAGATATCCCAATATATATAGACGCCGAACTTGGTGACGGGGTGAAAGGCGACGAAGTGGCGCAGGGCCTGCGCGCGAAGGGCTTTACCGACATAACTATGGCCACCGGCCATTCCCCGGACAAGTTCGCGAGCCTCCCCTGGCTGAAAGTCCGCGGCAAAGAGCCGCCCTGGCAGTAATCCACAGCCAGATCACACCGAAAGGCGGGCCCAAAGCCCGCCTTTTTTATCTGAAACGACTATTTTCAATTGAAAATATGATTGCGACCCCAAAAGGCTTCTCCTATGAGGAGGAGGGGATTTGATTGGGGAAAAGTTATGCTTTTGGTCTGCTTGTGGTTGGCATAAAAATTGCTCTGTAGGGGGGTGAAGGCTGCAAAAGCCAAAACTAAAACAGATAAGGACGGAGACAGATCATGAAAAAGAGCAATATTCTGGCAGCGGGGTTAACGGCAGTAGCAGTGTGTGTGTTAAGCGCGGCGGCTTTTGCCGCGGAAACCGATATAATGGGGAACCTTACGAAAACAAGTGATAAAATATCCTCCATTGATATGGACAAGAACCTTGGCGAGGCCGGAAAAGTTCTTGACGGTTTTTATAGCGGCGTGAAGGAGAAGACGGATGCGTCTTCTTCGGCGGTATCCCTTGAAACCGGGAGCAGGACACTGGCGCAGGCGGAAAAGGAAGTCTGCAACGCTAAGCCGTCAAAAATAGTGCTTTCCGCTAAAGTTCCTCCGCTTGGATCCGGTACTGGCAGATCCGATCCGAAAGAGAAAGGGCTTCCGGGCGGATCCGGGCTGTTGATCGCTGGAGGCGTAGCCCTGGCGCTGGCAGGCAAAAAGAAAGGCTATTTCAGCAACTATGGTGATAATGTTGACACGGTATGGAATGCTGTTCAGCACCCGATAGATACTTACAACGATATTAGTAACTGCAACGCCAATAATCAGAGCTACAGCAACTCGCAGCACAACAATAACTCCTCTTCTGACGGAACAGGGAATCAGAACGATACGAACCTCTATGGGCAGTATTGGCTGAATCAGCAGCTGCACTAAACAATGATGCGAATCGATATTTCAGGCAGCCAGACGATTCCGCGCGGCAAGTCGAAAGAAGCCTCGCCGCGCGGGACGAATTTCATTTTTTTGCTTTGCGCATTGTCGGTTATGAACTGGACATTGCCATATCTATGCTCTTTGGCGCTGAAGCCTGTTTTCGCGTTGATCCCCCTGTATTCTAACTCCGGTTCGGTTCCGCTGCTTATTAATCTTGCGGCCCAAATCTTCACAATTACAGGGCTTACCTTCACAGCGATGAAAGTCTCCGGATTGAACTGGAGCGATATCGGTTTCACTCCCGGGTTCGTTTCCATTAAATATATCCTGGGAGGCGTATCGGCCGGAGCGATATACGGCATGTTTGTAAAATTTTCCGATTACCATCCGGCGGTATGGGCAAAAGGGATTCCCGGGATCCTCATGGCGGCGCGTATTGTAATAATAAGCCCTTTTCTTGAAGAGCTTTTCTGCAGGGGTTTGCTCTTCAGGCTTCTGGAACAGGAAGTTGGCCCTCGCGTAAACATTTTTATGAACGCTTTGATCTACGCGCTGGCACACTACCATTTTGTGGAATTTTTGGGCTATCTTGGGCTCAGTGTCGCAACTGCAAATCCCACAACTTGGGGAGCCATTTTAGTTTACTTTGTCCTGGGAGCTATTTGTGCGTTTATCCGGCATCGGTCAAAATCTATTTGGCCGGCGATTTCAACACATCTCACTTATAATTTAATGTTGTTCCTCCTCTAAATAGCTGCGTAGAAAGATATTAATAGTGGGCAGGGGGTTCCTGCCCGCTTTTATTTTCAATTGGAAAGGATATATTCTCAAATGAGAATATTTTAAAGCTCTATGGGGCATAGTTTATGCCCTGTGAGCGTGAAAATCCTGTTTTCGATATTGGCATAAAAATTGCTCTGTAGGGGGTGAAGGCTGCAAAAGCCAAAACTAAAACAGATAAGGAAGGAAACGAATCATGAAAAAGAGCAATATGCTGATAGCGGTGTTCGCGGTTCTGGCGGCGGCCTCCGTGGCCAAGGCCGGTGAGGTAAAAGTGGATTTTGACGGCAGGAGCGCTTTCGCCGTCCCCTCCATGCACGACATCTTTGCGGAGAACCACCAACTGGTGCCTGCCGGCACGATCACGGCCGAGGCCGCCACCGAGAAGCGTCTTATGGGCGGCGGCGACGATCCCTGCTGCGATAACCCCAACATCCTGTGCTACGCCCCCTGCGAGCCCGGCCCGGAGCTGGTGAAGGCCGCGGTCCCCGCCAATTTCGAGAAACTGGCCCGCTACTACCAGGAGCAGGAAAATATTAAAGCCGTGGTCGCCGCCTATTATTCCTCCAAGGGCGACAACTCCGCCGCCGCGGCCCTGGCCGCCAAGGACGTGCGCATAGCCGCCGGCAACGGCGTGGTCTACGTGGTGCGCCCCGGCGTGCAGGAAAAGATAGCAGACCGCGGCCTCAGCGCTAAAGTGGAAGCCATGGTGCGCCCCGCCAGCCAGCAGAAGATAGTAGAGGAAGGCGTGCTGCTCATAGTGAACTGCATGTACACCAAGGAATGCTGGGACGCGGTTGGTGACGGCGTGTCCGCGATCTCTGAATGGGCTAACAGCTGAGCCCCGTCCGAATTCAAAATATACCAAGGAGAAACTTTATGAAGAACGAAACCGTAAAACAGATGATAGGGGTGCTGATAGGGGCGGTGCTGGGTGTGGGCATAAATATGGTCCCCGGTGTGCCCTCCGGGCTGAAGTGGGTGGTGCTGATAGCCGTGATAATAGCCATGCCGTATATCCGCAAGGCGGTTAAAGGCTGGAATTAGGGCTGGCCGGGAAAGGGGGCGGCTGCCGCCCCCGGCTAGCCGGGATAAAGAGGCTGGCATAAAAATTGCTCTGTGAGAGGCATAAGCAGTTAAACCAATAAGGAAGAAGGAAAAACGAATATGAAAAAGATGATAATGCTGAACCTGATAGCCGCCGGACTCCTGGCGGGCGCGGCCAACGCCGCCGACTACCCTGGCGCCGCCGCCCAGTTGGCTGAGGAAGCCGGTTTCGAGCAGGGCGTTCCCGTGATAGGCGGGCAGATGATGCCGGAAATAAATTTAAAGCCCGTGCCGGCCCAGTGCCAGTGGTTCGAGGACGGCTGCGACACCCCGCTCCCCTTCCCGCTGACCACCAATGGCTGCAGCGACACCGAAAAATTCTGCACCACCATCGGCGGCTCCAAGTTCTGCTTTCCGGCCTGCTACCTGGCCTCTCCGGTAACGCCCGGCGAAACGCTCTACGCCCTGGGCGCCGAGGTCGCCTCGTCTCCCATGATGCGCGGGGTTTACCAGGCCCAGCCCGCCGCCCGCAAGGCGCTGGCCGCCGGCCTGTTCGCAGATGAGGAGACCCGCGCCGCCTTTGCCGCGGCCCGGAACGTAAAAGTTATGGCCGACAATAAGGCCGCCTACCTGGTGGTGCGCGGCAAGACCATAAAACTGCAGGACGCGGGGCTGGCCGGCCGGGCCCGCGCGGCCCTCTTCCCGGAGACCGCCCAGCAGACCAAGTTCTGGTTCGTGCCCGCTGCGGCCGGGGCCATCGGCTGCATGACCGACGACGCCTGCTGGGGCGCGGTAGGCGACGCGGTGTCGGCGGTTTCGGAGTGGGCTAACAGCTGAACGTACGCGGATAAATAAAAAAGAGGCGCGGGGTTTAACCCGCGCCTCTTTCTTTTTGCGGCTGCCTTTACTTCTTTTCGCAGAGGTTCAGCGTGGTGACGGCGAACACTTTGGCGTCGCCCATCATGTGGTCTATCACGCAGTACTCGTTGGGTTGGTGGGCGCTCTCGTTAAGGCGCGAGTACACCACCACCGGCAGGTGCAGGCGCCGGAAGAAAGCCGCCACCGTGCCGCCGCCTATGCCGTAGGCCTTGCCTTCCACGCCGAGGATCTCTTTTATGGCCTTCTTGAGCTCCAGCACTATGGGGGCGTTGGGGTCGGTGGGAGGCGCGGCCTGCGCTTCCTGCTGCGGCTCGAAGCAGACGCTCACGCCGAATTTCTTCTCCACTTCGCCTGCCAGGCGCTTCATTTCGGCTTTCACTTCGGAGAGCTGGTACACGGGCATTACGCGGCAGTCCATGTAGAACACGTCTTCGCCGGGCAGGGTGTTCACGTTGGGCACGTTGGCCTCTTTTTTTGTGGGCTCGAAGGTGCTGATGGGCGGTTCGTAGAGCGCGTCCTTGTGGGGGAACTTCTCGTAGAGGGACTGGTACTTGGTCACCAGTTCGCTGGCGGCCTTGAAGGCGTTTATGCCCAGCAGCGGGCGGCTGGCGTGGCACTGACGCCCCTTGGTGATAACCTTCATCCAGAGGATGGACTTTTCGGCCACCTCTATCATGGCGCCGTTCTCCTCGCCGGAGTCTGGCACGAAGAACATGTCGTCTTTGCCGAAAATATCCGGTTTGTTCTCGGAGATGTAGTCGGCGCCAAAGCCGGAGCCGGTTTCCTCGTCGGCGCAGAACAGCAGCGCGATGTCGTACTCGGGGCGGTAGTTCAGCTCCATCATGGCCTTTACCACCATGATGCTGGACACTATGGCCTGCTGGTTGTCTTCTACGCCGCGGCCTATGAGCTTGCCGTCCTTCACTTCCATCTTGTACGGGTCGCTCTTCCACAGCTTGGCTTCGCCGGGCGGCACCACGTCCAGGTGCGCCATGAACCAGATGGTCTTTTTGGCGCTTTTGCCCTTGTAGCGGGCTATGACGTTGGGGCGGATGCCGTTCTTGGCTTCCTTCTGCGGGGCGTTGATCCATTCGATGGAGTCAAATTTAAGTTTCTTCAGCTCGCCTTCCAGCCACTTGGCTTTGTCGTACTCGCCGGTGCCGCCGCTGGAGGGGGCCAGGGCCGGGATGGCGGTGAGGCCGCGCTGCAATTCTATCGCGTAAGCTTCGTAGGTCTCTATTTTTTTAAGTATCTGGTCTTTCATGATGGTCGCTCCTTGGGAAAAGTATACTAATTTCGCCGGCCCGCTCCGGCGAAAATGTATAATCCTTTTATGGAAAAAGCGGCCGGCAGGCAGAAGCTGTTCTCGGACATCGGGCTGTTCTACTGCGCCGCCATCTGGGGCTCCACGTTCATAGTCACCAAGGGCGCCCTGGACGACGTGGACCCGGTGGTGATGGTGGGCATCCGCTTCATAATTTCCGCCGCGCTGCTGCTGCCCTGGGTGCTCAGGCGCCCTAATAAAACGCGGCACATGCGCGAAGGTTTTTTTCTGTCGCTGTTCCTGGCCACGCTCTACCTTACGCAGACCACCGGCCTGCTCTACACCTCCGCTTCCAACTCGGGCTTCATTACGGGGCTGTTCATAATCTTCATCCCGGTCTTTATGTACCTGTTCCGGCGCCAAAAACCCACGCGGCTGCAGGGCGCCTCCGCCGCGCTGGCGCTTGCCGGCATGTGGCTGCTTACCGGCGGCGTCAGCGGCTTCAACCTGGGCGACGCGCTTACCCTGGCGGCCGCGGCGGCCTACGCGGTGCACCTCATAGTAACGGACAAATACGTAAAGGCCGAGGCGGACACCGTGCTGCTGGCCTTCCACCAGTTCTGGATGGTCTCGGCCATAGCTTTCGGCATCGCGCTGCTGCGCGGCTCGTCGCTGGCGGTGGCGTCCGCCAACGGCTGGGGCGTGATCCTTTTCCTGGCGGTCTTCCCCACGCTCACCGCGTTCTTCATCCAGATGCTGGCGCAGCGCCATTCCGAACCGTTCAAGGTGGGCATCATCTTCACGCTGGAGCCGGTGTTCGCGGCCCTTTTTGCCTGGACGTGGGGCGGCGAGGAATTTGTGCCGGTGAAGGCGGGCGGCGGGCTGCTGATAGTGTCGGGCATGATAATAGGGGAGCTGTCCAAATTCAATTTTAAGCGAGCCGTAAAAAAAGAAGTGCTGCCTGTCTAGGAGGGATCATGAATAAACTTATACTCGCGCTGCTGCTGCCGCTGTCCGCCGCCCCGGTTTTGGCGGGCACCCCGCCCATAGCGGCCGACCTGAAGCTGGTGGAGAGCGTGCCCGAGGACACCGTGTACGGTTCCACCGGCGCCTACCGGCCGCAGCTGGTCTGGCCCGAGATGATAAACTCGGCCAGCCAGACGCTGGATATAGAACAGTTCTACATCGCCGAGAAAGAAGGCGAGGACATGACGCAGATGCTGGACGCCATAAAGGCCGCGCGCCTGGGCGGCGCCAAGGTGCGGCTCATAGTGGATTCCGTGATGATGAAAGAAACGGAAAAAGTCCTGCCTTCGCTTAAGGCGGCCGGCGTGCAGGTGCGCGTGATAGAGTTTAAAAAGGCCGGCGGCGGCGTGCAGCATGCCAAGTTCTTCATCGTGGACGGCCGCGAGGTCTTTGTGGGCAGCCAGAACTTCGACTGGCGCTCGCTGCGCCACATCCACGAGGTGGGTTTGCGCATACGCAGCCACAAGGCGGCCTCGGATTTTAAACGCATCTTCGACGCGGACTGGGCGGTGGCCGGCGGCGAGGCCGCCAAAACGGCCTACGCCAGGAAAGGCAAGCAGGAAGTTCCGGCGTCTAAGCCGGAGCGGGCTTTGCTGAATTACGGCGAGATCAGCTACCACCTGGCGTTCAGCCCCGTGGGGGCCACGCCGGCCGGGCTGGATTCCGAACTGGACCAGCTGCTGAAGCTGATAGACGGCGCAAAAAATACGCTGCACGGCCAGGTAATGACCTACGCGCTGGAAGAGCACGGTTCCCCGCGCTGGGCCGTGCTGGACACCGCGCTGCGCAAGGCCGCCGCGCGCGGCGTTAAGGTGTCGCTGGTCTTTGCGGACTGGGCCATGGGCGGCAAGGCCGACCGGGACATCAAGGCGCTGGCCAAGACCGAGAATATCTCCATAAAGATCTCTTCCATCCCGGAACACAATTCCGGTTTCATCCCGTTCGCGCGGGTGGAGCACTGCAAGTACATGGTGGTGGACGGCGAGAAGTCTTATGTTACCACCTCCAACTGGGGGCCGGGTTATTTTCTGACCTCGCGGGGTGCTGCGGTGTTCATGGATGGCCGCCCGGCGGCCAAGGTGCTGGAGGAGATCTTCGACAAAGCCTGGAACGGGCCCTACGTGCAGCCCGTAGACCCGCTTAAGGAATACAAGCCGGTAAAAAGGATCTGATGCTTTCACTTTCCGAACTGACGGTCAAGAAGGAAGGCTTCAGCGCGCTGGTGATGGGCAACCACGCGCTGGCCCGGGCCATGGCCGAAGCCGGCACCATGGTGATAACCAGTTACCCCGGCTCGCCCACGCCGGAAATAGCCGAGGCGCTCCAGGCGCCCCCGGAAGCCGCCAGGGCTTACCGGTTCGAATTCGCCGTCAACGAAAAAGTGGCGCTGGAGATAGCGGCCGGCGCCGCTGTCAACGGCCACCCGGCGGCGGTTTTCTTCAAGTCGGTGGGCCTCAACGTGGCGGCCGACTCGCTCATCCAGCTGCCGCTGATGGAACTTGCCGGCGGGCTGGTGGTGATCCTCGGGGACGACCCCGGCGCCAATTCCTCCCAGAACGAGCAGGACAACCGCTGGTTCGCGCGCATGGGCTACTTCCCGGTCTTCGAGCCCGCCTCGCCGGCGGAAGTTTACGTGATGTACAAAGAAGCGGCCGCGCGGGCCCGCGAACTGCGCGCGCCGGTGCTGCTGCGCCTTACCACGCACGTCTGCCACGCGCGGGAAAAAGTAAACTTCGGCCCGCTCCCGACGGCCGCGCCGGACTGGACGCCGCGCTTCGACGCTAAGGCCGGGCCTTATGTCCCCATCACCTCCGCGGTCTTCCCTTTAAAAAAACGCGCGCTGGAAAAACTGGACCGCTGGGCCGCCTACGTCGAAAAAACCCCGCTCAACGCCGTTCATAACGCCGCCGCCGGCGGGCGGCGCCTGGGCGCCATTTCGGCCGGCCTGCCGGCGCTCTGCCTGCTGGAGGCGGTACGTACGGCCGGCGCGCAGGTGGACGTGCTCAAGCTGGGCCTCTCCTACCCGCTGCCGGCGGGCCTGATTACGGAGTTCTTGCGTTCGCACGACGAGGTATATGTTTTGGAGGAGCTGGACCGGGTTATGGAGACGGAGGTTAAGGCGCTCGCTTACGACCGCGGCCTGGCCTGCCGCCTGCACGCCCGCCGCGACCACCACGAACTGATGGGCGAGACCAGCCCGGAGCGCGCCCGCGCCGCGCTCAACGAGGTCTGGCCCGAACAGTTCCCGGCGCCGGTAAAACGCGCCGCGGTGCTGCCGGCCGCCCGCCTGCCGCAGATGTGCCCTGGCTGCGGCCACCGCTCCGCTTTCCACGCCATCAAGGCGGCCCTGCCGCCAGGCGCCATAACCGTGGGGGATATAGGCTGCCATTCGCTGGGGTTCCTGCCGCCGTACAACATGGGCGAGATACTTTTGTCCATGGGGCATTCCGTTTCCACCGCGGCAGGCCTGGCCCTGGGGAACGCCGCCCGCAAGGTGGTGGCTTTTGTGGGCGACTCCACGTTCTTCCACGCCGGCCTGCCCGGGGTTGTTAACGCCGCGGCCCGCGACAGCGATATAACGCTGGTGCTGCTGGACAACGGCACCACCGCCATGACCGGCCACCAGCCGCGGCCCGGCAACGGCGAACTGGGCGAGCGCCTGAGCCTGCCGGAAGTGTTAAAGTCCCTCGGCGTAAAATTCCTGCGCGAGTGCGACGCCTACGAGCAGGGCAAGCTGGCCGGCTTTATGAAAGAGGCCATGGAACACAAAGGTTTCGCCGTGGTGATAGCCAGGCACCCCTGCATGCTTAAGTTCATGCGCGACCGCCGGCACGCCGGCGCCGCGGTAAAAACGCAGCACGTGGAAGTGGACCAGGGCAAATGCGCCAGGCATTACACCTGCGCGGCGGACTTCGCCTGCCCGTCGTTCATCCGGCACCCGGACGGCTCCGTTACCGTGAACCCCGAGCTCTGCATAGGCGACGGCTCCTGCATCCAGACCTGCCCCGCCAAGGCCATAGGGAGGGGGAAATGAGTTCTTTCAACGTCTATATCTGCGGCGTGGGCGGGCAGGGCGTGGGGCTGCTGGCGGCGGCGCTGGCCCAGGCCGCCGACCGGGCAGGCCTTAAAGTTATTTCCTGCGATACCCACGGGCTTGCGCAGCGCGGCGGCGTGGTGAGCTCTCACGTCCGCATGGGCGAGGACGCCCTTACCCCGCTGGTGCCGGAGGGAGGGGCGGACCTGGTGCTGGCCCTGGAGCGCCTGGAGGCGCTGCGCGGTGCCGCGCAATACCTTAAGAAGGGCGGAAAAGTTTTTTACTACGACACGGCCTACCAGCCGGTGTCCGTGCGCCGCGCCGAGGCCGCCTATCCGTCCGTGGAAGACGTGGAGAAGGCCGTAAAAGAACTGGGCGGCACCGCCGCGCCGGTGCGCGCGGCCGTGCGCGACCCGCGCATGCAGAACGCCGCCCTGCTGGGGCGGCTGGCGGCGGAAGGGGCCGTGCCGGGCCTGGCCGCGGGAGTTATGGAGGAAATTTTAAGGGAAATAGCCCCGGCGGCCTCGCTCGAGGAGAACCTGGCAATTTTCCGGGCGGCCGCTAAGCCTTGACCGGCAGTTCGTAGAGGTTTATTTTCTTGTGGGTGTCGCTGAAATATTTCAGCGCCCACGGGGTGGGGAAAAAGATCACGGGGTTGCCGGCCGAGTCCGTGCCCAGCCGTACGTTGTCGCCCAGGTGGAGCAGGCCGGAGTTCAGCTGGGCCGAGCCTTCGGCGTCCAGCCACCGCACGAACTGCCACGGCGACGGTTCTATCACCGACTTCACGCCGTATTCCGCTTCCAGCCTGTACTGGGTAACTTCGAACTGCAGCGGGCCCACCGCCGCCAGCAGCATGGTGCTGCCGGGCGCGTCCTTGGGCATGAACTGCTGCACCACGCCCTCCAGCATAAGCTGCTCCAGCCCTAGTTTGAAAGGTTTGAATTTGGACGGCACCGGGTTGGTGAGGTACGTGAAACATTCCGGGGGGAAGCGCGGGATCTCGTCGAAAACTATGGCCGGGTTCTCGGTGAGCGTGTCGCCTATCTTGTAATCCTGGTGGCCCACCAGGCCCACTATATCGCCGGGGTAAGCCTCGTCCACCGTCTCGCGTTCCTGCCCGAAGAGTTTGTTGGAATTGGAGAGCCGCACCTTTTTGCCGTCGCCCATGTGCGTTACGGTCATGTCGCGCGTGAACTTGCCCGAGCAGACGCGCACAAAGGCCACCTTGTCGCGGTGGCGCGGGTTCATGTTGCCCTGGATCTTGAAGATGAAGCCGGAGAAGCCGGGCATCTCCGGGGTGACCGAGCCTATGGACGCGTCGCGCGGCCCGGGCGGGGCCGAGTGTTCCACAAAGCCGTCGAGCATAAGCTGGATGCCGAAATTGTTGACCGCGCTGCCAAAGAACACCGGCGTAACCTCGCCGGCCAGCACGGCTTGCGAATCGTAGGCGGTGCCGGCCAGTTCCAGCATGCCCACTTCCTCTATGAAATTGCGGTAGCTCACCGCGTCCATCTTTTCGCGGATGAGCGGGTCTTCCAGCCCGGCGGTCTCCACGCCGGCCTTGTACGCGCCGCCCGGAGTGCGCTCGAACAGGTGCGCCTGCCTGGTCATGCGGTCGTACACCCCGCGGAAATCGGGGCCGTTGCCCATGGGCCAGTTCACGGGGAAAGGTTTGAGGCCCAGGACTTTTTCCAGCTCGTCTATAAGTTCCAGCGGCTCGCGCGACGGGCGGTCCATTTTGTTGATGAACGTGAAAATGGGGATGTGGCGGCGGCGGCAGACCTCGAAGAGTTTCAGCGTCTGCGCCTCTATGCCCTTGCCGCCGTCTATCACCATTACGGCCGCGTCCACGGCGGTGAGCACGCGGTAGGTATCCTCGGAGAAATCGCGGTGGCCGGGGGTGTCGAGCAGGTTGATGCGGTAACCGGCGTAGTCGAACTGCAGCACGGTGGAACTGATGGAGATGCCGCGCTTCTTTTCCAGTTCCATCCAGTCGGAGGCCGTGGCGCGCTGGTTCTTGCGCGCGGTAACGGTGCCGGCCAGGTGCAGCGCGCCGCCGTAAAGCAGCATCTTCTCCGTCAGCGTGGTCTTGCCGGCGTCGGGGTGGGAGATGATGGCGAAGGTGCGGCGTCTCTTGATCTCGTCCATGGCTGTGACTATAGGGTATCTTTTATCGGCGGCAAAAAACAAACCTCCCGGCGGGAGGGCCGGGAGGCGGCGGTGCTAACGTTAAGGCCTGGCCAGGTAAGCTTTCAGTTCTTCCGAGGCCTGCGCCAGCAGGGGGGCCTTTTCAAAGTCAGGGGCGGCGGCGGCCCTGGCCAGCAGCGGCCCGGTCCTGCCCACTATAAAATCCGCGTCCTGGTCGGTGGCGCCGTTAAGGAGGATCTCTTTAACGCGCTTGTCGATAAGCGCTTTTTCCAGGGGGTAATTCTCGGAACTCACCCGCACTTCTATGCCGGGCTTGCCGCGCAGGCCCACCACTATCACCCAGACCTGGTCGTTGACCGAGGTGCAGCCGCGTTCTATGGTAACCGTCTCGGCCACGCCGCCCACGGAGATCTGCATGAGGAAAGGTTTACAGACCGCCGGCTTGGGCGCGGGGACCGGGGCGGTTTTAGGAAGTTCAAGGGAAACCTGGCGCACTTCAGGCAGCAGGCCGGAGGAGTTGAGGTTAAAGCCGGCGTAAGCCGGGGACAGGGCGAATAATATAACGAGGGCGAACGCTGACCTTTTTAACATGGAACCTCCGCGCTTTGGCATTACTATATTATGCCTTGGCGCGGAGGTTTTGGGCAGGGCCCACTGGGGAGGCGGCCCGCGGTCTTTAGGTCCCCGGCTTTTAGGCCTTCTGGGGCGGGGGGGCGGCGTTGTAAAGCGGCCCGGGGAACCAGAACAGCCGGCGGCCGGCCACCGGGTTAAGCAGCAGCGCAAAGGCTATCCACAGCGCCAGCAGGCCCAGCGCCACCGTAAGGCAGGCGATCACCGGCGCGAAGGCCGAGGTGTAAAGGATGCCGCCGATTATCTTGAAGACGTACATCAGGTCTATCACCAGCAGGAACAGGAACAGCAGCCCGCTGAAGAAACCGAAGCCGTAGGTCATGGCCGCGAAAATAACCAGGAAGCAGCAGTCCAAAGACACCAGCACGTAATGGTCCGGCATCAGGCCGTTGGCCATTGCGGTGAGCATCCACCAGTTCATGACCCAGTTAAAAGCGAACGTCGTGAACAGCGTGCCGCCGTAAAGGTTCTTGTTGGCGAAGTTCATGACCCCGGCCAGGAACTGGCAGCCGCCTCCGAACAGCAGGCAGAGCATGGCCGCCGTTTTAAGCGCCGCCGGCGTGAGCGCGACCCCGAAAGCTATGGGCGCCAGCGCCGTGCAGCCTACGGCCAGGCCTATCAGGCCCATGGGCGTAGGTTCTGCGAAGACCGGCTGCGGCAGTGTGTGAGCGTTTTCCATTTTTCCCCTCCGTGCGCGGCGTTTCCCTCCGGGCGTTAAGAATTATACCACAGAGCCGGCGGTGGAAAATTTTGTATAGTTCACTTATCCAAAAATTCGCGCCGCAACGGAGGACGCATGAAAAAAACTTTTATCCTGCTGCTGGGCCTGGCTTTAGCCGCCTGCGGCAAACACGCGGCCAAGCCGGCCACCGCCAAGTCCGGCCAGCCCGCCCCGGACGTGGTAATAGCCAAGATGCTGCAGGGCGACCTGAAGCAGCTTAAGGGTTGGGAAGACCTGCGCGGCAAGGCCGTGGTGTTGGAATTCTGGGGCACCACCTGCCAGCCCTGCGTGAGCAATATCCCTCACATGAACGAGCTGGTGGAAAAATTCAAGGACAAGCCGGTGGTGTTCATCCAGGTCTCCAGGGAGACCGAAGCCAGCGTGAAGGAATTTTTGGCCAAGCACGAAATGAAGGCCAACGTGGCCGCCGAGGTCGCGGACGCTTTCAAGAAGTTCAAGATCTTCGGCATCCCTCACGCCGCGCTGATAGACAAGAACGGCATTTTCAAAGGCGGCCTGCACCCGGCCGGCCTAAAGGAAGAAACCATTAACGACCTGCTGGCCGGCAAAGAGGTGGCCGTAGCCGAACCGGAGGAGGAAGAGGACCCTTCCGCGGCCGAAGGTGAACGCTCCATGGCTTTCTTCTCCATAGGGCCCGCCGGCCAGAAAATGACCCTGCGCTATGGAGGCGACTCTTTTGAGGCCGACGCCATGACGCTGGCTTACACCATAGAGACGGCGATGGAGGGCACGCACGGCGTGGAATTCATAGGCGTGCCGGACAGCCTGAAGTCCCGCAAGGTAAAAGTGACGGCCCGGGTGGCCCCGGTGGCCGGAGAGGACGACGGCGGCCGCCTGCGCGAGCTGATAGCCTCCGGCGTGGGCGCCGCGCTGCCGCTGAAGATAGCGGTGGTGCGCAAGGAGAAAAAGGTTTACCTGCTAAAGCGCGACGGCGCGCTTAAGCCCGGGCTGGCAAAAGCCGCCGGGCTGGGCGGCAGCCGGAAGATGGACCACGGCCCCGACGGGGCTTATATGGACGCCACCGGCGCCGACCTCGCGGACCTGGCCAAGGAGCTGGAGGGGTGGCTTGGCGTGCCGGTAATAGATGAGACCGGCCTGAACGGCGGCTACAACTACAAGATCGCAGTAAAGGACCTGTCCGTAAAGGCCGTTAACTCCGAGCTGGCCGCCAAGCTGGGCCTTAAGCTGGTGGAAGCCCGCCGCGAGGTGCAGATAACCGAAGTGCGCGGCGTGAAAACGCCCGAAGGGCGCGCCGAGAACTTTAAGGTGCACGGCTGAACGCCCCCTGGGCGTAAAAAAGCCGCCGGGAGGTCCCGGCGGCTTTTCTTTTTGCCTGGGCGCGGTCAGTGCACGCCGTGCATCCACTTGCGCAGCTTGGGCGTTACTATAAGCAGCAGCAGCGCCGCGCCTATGCCGGTGGCCGTGGGGATCATGTAGAAGTTCACGTGGTTCATGGCGTCGTAGTTGCCGGCGAAGAAGCCGCCCACAAAGCCGGCCGCCACGCTGGACAGGAACCAGACGCCCATCATAAGCGAGCCGAACTGCACCGGCGCCAGTTTGGTCACCAGCGACAGCCCGACGGGGGACAGGCACAGTTCGCCCAGCGTGTGGAAGAAGTACGCGCCCACCAGCCACAGCACGCTGACCGGGCCGCTCTGCTGGTAGGCCGCGGCGGCCGCTATCATCACTATAAAACCTACGGCCAGCAGCCCGAGCGCTATGGCGAACTTCACCGGGCTCGGGGGTTCTTTACCCTTTTCCGCGAGGTTTATCCACATGCCGGAGAAGAAGGGGGCCAGCACTACGATGAACAGCGGGTTCAGCGACTGGAAGAAACTGGCAGGCATCTCCCAGCGCCAGCCGCCAAGTGCCAGCCAGCGGTTGGTCTCGTTCTTGGCGAACAGCGTGAGCGAGGAGCCGGCCTGTTCGAAGGCGGACCAGAAGAAGATGGAGAAGAACACCATTATAAAGATAACCGCGAGCCGCTGCTTCTCCACGTGCGTGAGGTTGGACTTCTCGGGCTTGGAGGCGTAGGCGTAGACCAGGCCCACCAGCACCACCAGGCCGGCGAAGCCGTAGAACCATTTCGGTATGCGGCTGAAGATCTCGTAGCCGTTGAACTGCATGGCCGAGAGCACCAGGAACGCCGTCATCAGCGAGACCAGCGTCACCGGGACCCAGTAATCGGTCTGCGGGTCGGCGGGCTTAACGCCCTTGTCGCCCAGCAGCGCTTTCTGGCCCCACAGGTACATCACCAGGCCCAGCACCATGCCCACGCCGGCCGCGCCAAAGCCGTAATGCCAGCCCACTTTCTCGCCGAGCGCGCCGCACACCAGCGGTGAGAAAAACGCCCCCACGTTGATGCCCATGTAGAAGATGGTGAAGCCGCCGTCGCGCCGGGGGTCGTTCTCCTCGTAGAGTTTGCCCACCACGGTGGAGATGTTGGGCTTGAAAAAACCATTGCCCAGGATAAGCAGGATCATGGCGCCGAAGAAGAACGGCATGGCGGGGAAGGCCATGGCGAAGTGGCCGGCGGCCATCAGTACGGCGCCCACTACTATGGCCTTGCGCTGGCCCAGGTAACGGTCGGCTATGTAGCCGCCCAGCAGCGGCGTCAGGTAGACCAGCCCGGTGTACCAGCCGTAGACCTTAGCGGATTTCTCGGTGGAGAACATGAGCGGGCCCACCATGTACAGCATCAGCAGCGCGCGCATGCCGTAGTAGGAGAAGCGCTCCCACATTTCCACGAAGAACAAAAGGAAAAGTCCTTTGGGCTGGTTATGATGTATGCTCATGTTGGCAATTATATAATAAGGCCCGGCCTCAATTCCCCGATGCCGGGACTTTTTCCCTGACAAGAATGCGCAGGCCGTGTTCCGGCACTTCCACCGAAGCCCCGCCTTTGGCCGTTACGGCCGCGCCGGTTACCAGTTCCCTGTAGGGCCCGTCGGGCACGGCGGGGATGGTGAGTTTTGCCGGGTAGCCGGCCTTGTTCAGGAAGACAAATGCCACGCGCCCGCCGTAGTCGCGCCGGAAAACGTACTGGTCCTTGATGGCGTAGAGTTTTTTTTGCGTGCCTTTCTGCAGGGCCGGTGAAGAACGGCGCAGTTCGTTGAGGTCGCGCAGCTGGGCGTAGAGCATGGAGGCGGCGGCCGCTTTTATGCCGGCCGGGCCCAGCATGCGGCGGTTGTCCGGGTCTTCGCCGCCGGGCAGCATAAGTTCGGTGCCGTAGTACACGCAGGGGATGCCGCGCGCGGTGAAATAATAATTCAGCATGTCCACGTACTGGTCTTGCGTGGCGGCGGTGCCGGCCGGCGGCGCGCCGTTGAAGCGCGGCTTGTCGTGATTGTCCGGAAAGGTGACCAGCCACGAGGCGTCGCGGTAATCCCCGTCGTGTTTTAAAACATCGTCCACGGCCCGGTAGTCCCCGCCCTTAAAAACTTTCTCGAGGTTCCCCCAGTTGCCCATGGAGGAGCCGGGCATGTCCATGATGCTCATGCCGGCGTTCATGGGGTTGCCGCCCGCCAGTTTTGTGTAGGAGGCGAGCGTTTTGTGGTCGGAGTTGGTCCAGATCTCCCCGAAAATGAAAAAATCTTTTTTGCGCGCGTGCATGGCCGCGGTGAACTTTTTCCAGAAGGCCTTATCCATCCACGCCACGGTGTCCAGGCGGAACGCGTCCACGCCCAGGTCCTGGTAAGCGCCGTAAATTTCCGTGAACCACTTCAGCACTTCGGGGTTTTTGTCGTCGAGGTCCAGCAGGTCCGCCAGGGCCTGGCCTTTGTGGTTGAACCAGTTCTTGTCGTCGGAGTAATAGTCGAAAGTTTTTCCGAGGCCGGACAACTGGCCGCGGCGCGCGTGCCATTTTACCGTCGGAGAAGTGTCCCCGCCGTGGCCGTGGTTAAGCACTATGTCCTGGATGACCTTGAGGCCTTTGGCGTGCGCGGCGTTTATGAGGTCGGCGTAAGTTGCACCGGGGGATTGCAGATGCGGGTCTATTTTGGAAAAGTCCCACGCCCAGTAGCCGTGGTAGCCGGCGGCGTCGTAGGTGCCGGCGGAATTTACGTAGCGGCCGGGCGGCTGCATTACGGGCGGCGTGAGCCAGATGGCGGAAAAACCCATGTCCTTTATATAGTCTAAATTGTCTATGAGCCCCTTAAAATCCCCGCCCTGGTAATAGCGCAGGTTGCCGGGCGCGTATTCGTCGCCGTAGATATTGTTGTTGGACGGGTCGCCGTCCACGAACCGGTCTGTGATGACGAAGTAAATGGTTTCTTCCCTGAAATCAGGCTGGTCTTTGGCTTGCGAAAGGGAGGGGGAGATGGCTATGGCGAGGGCTATTATAAGCGGTTTCACGCTCAAATTTAAGCATGTTGGCGGGCTGCCGGGCAAGCAAAAAAACGCCATTTTTGCCAAAAAACACACGGAAATAGCCCAAAATATCCAATTCCCAATAATTAATAAATATATTTATAAATATAATTATATATTCCTAAAAAAAAGCCCAAGCCAGCCGGCAGGGGGCCGGGTTAGCAAAGCTGTCATGCCAGCCGGCAGGGGGCCGGAGCGCAAAAACGCTCGGCCACATCGTGGCCTCGCTCCTCATCCGGGCCAGGCGCTTGCGCAAGCCTGGCCCTTCTGATGGTTTTGCCGC
>JACRER010000056.1 GCA_016234365.1 Elusimicrobiota bacterium
GGTTATCTCCCGGTTGGAGAAATTGCATTTCCCAGACCCGGTAGAAAGTATCTTGCGCCCGGGGACGTGGTTCTTCTCAAGCACCAGCACCGAGGCGCCGGCGCGCGCGGCCTCCACGGCCGCGGCCAGGCCCGAGGCCCCGCCGCCCCCGCCCCAACAATAAGAACATCAATCTTCTGTTCCATAAGTGGCTATATAAAAGCGAAAAGGGTACAGGGTTAGCAAAATCCCCCCGGAAGGCGAGGCTTGCGTAAGCGCCGAGCCTGAGGGCGGCAGGCGCGGCCACGGTGTGGCCGACGCCGGTTTTGCGGTCCTGTACCCTTTGAGCGTTACACCCTGCCGGCGGAGCCGAGCACGGTGGCGTTCTTGTCCATGTACATCTTGATCAGTTCTTCGCGGGCCGGGCCCAGGTACTTGCGCGGGTCGAACTCGGTGGGCTTCTCCGCGAAGACCTTGCGGATCATGGCGGTCATCACCAGGCGGCCGTCGGAGTCGATGTTGATCTTGCACACGGCGCTCTTGGCCGCGCGGCGCAGCTGGTCCGCGGAGACGCCCACGGCGTTCTCCATCTTGCCGCCGTACTTGTTGATCATGTCGATGTACTCGTTGAGCACCGAAGAGGCGCCGTGGAGCACGATCGGGAACCCGGGGATGCGCTTCTCGCATTCCTCGAGGATATCGAAGCGCAGCGGCGGGGCGCTCTCGCCGGGCTTCACCTTGAACTTGAAGGCGCCGTGGCTGGTGCCGATGGAGATGGCCAGCGAGTCCACGCCGGTCTTCTTCACGAAATCCTCCACCTGCGCCGGGTCGGTGTAGTTGGAATGCTCGTGGGAGACCTCGTCCTCTATGCCGGCCAGCACGCCCAGCTCGCCTTCCACGGTCACGTCGTACTTATGCGCGTATTCCACCACTTCTTTGGTGATCGCCACGTTCTTTTCGTAGGGATGGTGCGAGGCGTCGATCATTACGGAGGAGAAGCCGTTGTCGATGCAGCTCTTGCATAACTCCACGGTGTCGCCGTGGTCGAGGTGCAGGGCCACCGGCACGGGGCCTTCCTTGAATTCCTTGATCATCTCCATCGCGCCGCGGCCCATCCAGCGCAGCAGCGTGGCGTTGGCGTAATCGCGCGCGCCCTTGGACAGCTGCAGTATCACCGGCGAGCGGCTGCGGCAGCAGGCCGTGAGTATGGCCTGGAGCTGCTCCATGTTGTTGAAATTGTAGGCGGGGACGGCGTAGCCGCCCTTCATGGCGTCTTTGAACATCTGGCGCGTGTTGACGAAGCCGAGCTCTTTGTAGGAAACCGTCTTTTCCGTGGTTGCGGGCATAAAAACCTCCGTTCTGCGATTAGGCCTATTATATGAATTAAACCGCCGGCGTCAAAACCTCCCCCGGCCCGTCGCAATTTGCTAAAATATAAGGAAGTTCAGCGCGTGACACGCTACGGGGACAACGGAGGGAAGCGATGCAACAACAGGAAAAGCCGTATCTTACAGGCAGGACGTTCTTATTCAGCATTCATAAGGGCGAGGACCTGCTGCTGGCCATCCAGTATTTCTGCCACCACCACCAGGTGCGCTGCGGCCTCATCAACGCCATAGGCGCCGTGGAGCGCGCCACCTTCAGCGTTTACGACCAGAAGGCCAAGAAATACAACAAGCTCAATATCGAGAAAGAGCTCGAGATCCTCTCGCTCTCCGGCAACGTCAGCCTGTTCGACGACAAGCCCATGGTGCACGCGCACGTAATGTTCTCCGACGCGGAGGGCAAAGCCTTCGGCGGCCACCTGGTGGCCGGCACCCGCGTCTTCAGCTCCGAGGTGTTCATCCAGGAGCTCACCGGCGACATCAAGGTGCGCAAACTGGAAAAGGCCACGCAGCTGCCGCTGTGGGCCAACCCGGTCTGCCTTAAGTAATGGCCGTCGCTCCGGAACACGGCAAGGATGGAGGCGTTCCAACGCCTCCATCTTCTTTCCGGTCCGGCTTCGTGCCCATCACCGGGCTGCCCAACGCCGGCAAGTCCACGCTGATGAACTCGCTGTGCGGCACGCGCCTCTCGATAATTTCCGAAAAGCCCCAGACCACCCGCAATAACATCCTCGGCATCCTCAACGGGCCCGAGTTCCAGGCCGTCTTCGTGGACACGCCCGGGTTTCTCAAGGCCCGCAACATGTTCGAGCGCAGCATGGAAGGCGCCATCAAACGCGCCGCGTCGGAAGAGGGCGACCTTTGCATCCTCATAGTCGAGCCCGGCCTGCCGCCGGAGGATAAGGTGCCGCTCTTCGAGCCTCTCCAGCGCATATCCTGCCCGCTTTTCCTGGCCGTAAACAAACTGGACAAGGAAAAATCGGATGACCGCGCCAAAGCGGCCGTCGCGTTCTACTCCGCCCGCCTGCCGGTAACGCAGGTCTTCCATATTTCCGCCCTCACCGGCGGCGGGCTGAAGGAACTGCGCGCCGGCATCAAGGCCGCGCTGCCCGAGCATCCCCCCTACTATCCGCTAGACCAGCTTACCGACCGGTGGGAAAAGTTCTACGCCGCCGAGATCATCCGCGAGCAGATCTTTAAACTTTACAGCCAGGAGATCCCTTATTCCTCCGCGGTCGAGATAGAGGTCTTCCGCGAACAGCCCGGGGAGATGGACCAGATCCTGGCCGCGGTGCACGTGGCCCGCGCCGGCCAGAAGCCGATAATTATAGGCAAGGGCGGCTCTGCCATAGCGCGCCTGCGCGAAGCTTCCGAAAAGGCGATCAAGGCCTTCCTGCGCCGCCCGGTGGAGCTGCACCTCACGGTAAAGGTGACGCCGGGCTGGCAGGATAACGCCCAATTCCTCAAAGAGATAGGTTTTTATGACAAGAAGTGAGCCGGAAACGGTCTTCTTCTATTCGCTGGCGGGCTACATGACGGTTTCCCTCCTGGCCACGTCGCTCATCCTGCTTAGCTCGCTGGCCGCGATGAAGCTGGTCTTCTCCGGAGTAAGGCTGAACCTGGGCCCGGAAGAGGTTTACCGCCTGAAACCGCTGTTCTGCGCCTCCGCGGGCTTTGCCCTGGCGAGCGTGGCCACCGCGGTGCTGCAGTTCTTCCTGGCGAGCCTGCTGCTGCTTTCCGGTTTGGAGCGCCGCGTGCTTGGCGCCGCGGTGCTGGCCGTTTCTGTTTTTTCGGGGCTTTTCTTCTGGCGGGGCGCCGCGCACTCCGCCCTGGGGGCCTACCCGTTCTCCGGCCTGCCGGTGACGCTGAGTGCGCTCTGCGCGGGTTTCTGCGCGCTGTTCCAGAAGCCCGGAGAGAATCCCTGGCCTTTCACGGCCGCCGCCCTCTTCCGCTGACTATTCCCAGATACCCGGTATTTTTTCGCCGCACGGGCAGGAGCCCCTGCGGCCCAGCAGGTTGCGCCTGACGGCGAACCCTTCGCGTTCTATCAGTATTTTGCCGCAGGCCGGACAGGCGGTATCCTGCCCTCGCGCCCCGGGCACGTTGCCGCAATAGACGTAGCGCAGGCCTTTCTTAAGCGCCGCGGCCCGCGCGCGGTAGAGGGTCTGCGGCGGCGTGGGAGGCGTCCCCGTCATCCTGTGGTCGGGGTGGAAGGCCGTCAGGTGCCAGGGGATATCGCGCGAAAGCCCGGCAATGAAGTCCGCCATCCTGCCTATTTCCGCGTCGGAATCGTTGAAGCCGGGGATCAGCAGCGTCACCAGCTCCAGCCAGAACCCGGCCGCCTTGATGGTGCGGATACCGTCCAGCACGCGGTCCAGGCGCGCGCCGCAGACCCTGGCGTATTTTTCTTCGTCGAACCCTTTCAGATCCACCTTCCACAGGTCCATCACGGGCCGGAGCAGCGCCGCCGCCTCCGGAGTGGCGTAACCGTTGGACACAAAGCCCGCGCGCAGCCCTTTCTTTTTCCCCTCGGCGAAGACCGCCGCGGCCCATTCCGAAGTTATCAGCGGCTCGTTGTAGGTGGAGACTATGATCCCGGCTCCGGCGGCACCGGCTTCGGCGGCCAGCGCCGCCGCGGAAACTTCCTCGCAGGCCGCAGGTGAGGCGTCGGCGCCGGAGATGTTCCAGTTCTGGCAGAAATCGCAGCGGAAGTTGCAGCCCAGCGTGCCGAAGGACAGCGTACGCGCGCCGGGCAGCGCGTGAAAGAACGGCTTCTTCTCCACCGGGTCCGGCGCCGCGCCGGAGATCCAGCCCCACGGCGCCAGCAGGCGCCCCCCGGCATTGGACCGGACGCCGCAGATGCCGTGGCCGCCGGCGTGGATGCGGCAACGGTGGGCGCAGGCCAGGCAGCGGATGTCCCCGCCGGGCAGTTTGGCGTAAAGCCCGCCTTCGCGCAGCAGGCCGTCGGGCAGGCGCATGGTCAGGAGGTAAGGCTCGGCTTCGGGGCCCTCACGCGGAGGGCCGAAGGGAGCACGCTGAAGCGGATTTTGCCCGTGTCGGAGTAGAAATCCTCGCCGTCGAGGTGGTACCAGGAGGCGCGGCCGCAGTCGATGTCTATCAGTTTGCCTTTGAAGGCGGAATAGATGTCCTTGTGCCGGTCCAAACGGCCGGCGAAAAGGTCCGGCACGGCGGCCAGCAGGCGCGGCACGGAAGCTTTTTTTATGGAGACCAGGTCCAGCAGGCCGTCGTCGATGTAGGCGCCAGGCGCCACCTTGGCCCCGCCGCCGTACTGCACGCCGTTGAGCACCGCGTTCACCATGGCCGTGAGTTCCAGGCGCAGCCCGTCCACCACGGCCGTGGCCGGGAACGGCTTATAGCCCAGCACCCGGCGGGCCGCGTGCCAGACATAGGGCAGGATGCCCCGGCGGTGGCTCATGGAATTAAAATCGTGCGCCACCTCGGCGTCCAGGCCCACGCCGGCCGCCACGAAGAACGCCTTGCCGTCCGCCAGCCCGGCGTCCACGCGGCGGACCTCCCACTCCAACAGGCCTTCCAGCGCGGTGTCGAAATCCAGCGGGATATAAAGGTTGCGCGCGAGGCCGTTGCCGGACCCGCAGGGAAGTATCCCCAGCGCCGCTTCTTTGCCGATGAGGGGGCCGGCAGTCTCGCGGATGGTGCCGTCCCCGCCGACGGCCACCACGGTGGCGAACCCGGCCTGCAGCGCTTGCTGGGCCAGTTCGGAGGCGTGGCCGCGGGCTTCGGTGAACGCGTACTCGAACCGGAGCCGCCTGCCGGAAAAAAAGTCTTTCAGGCGGCCCTGGATATCCGGCGTCCTGCGGCCGGCGTTGGGGTTGATGATGAAGAAGTAGGACATAGGCGGGGACGGCCCGCTACTCTATGGCGCTCAGCCCGGTAGCCCAGGCGGCCTTGTCTCCGGTGGCGGTAAGCAGCGTCAGCGTATTGCCGGAGGCCGTCTCGCCTTTGGAGCAATGGAAGCGCAGCCGGTAGACGTAGCCTATGCGCAGGTCCGGGGCGCCGCCCAGGATCTCGGAATCGTCCACGTAAAGATAATCCACCCGTTTGCCGGCGCCCGAGTAGAGGAAGTTGAGGCGCCACCCGCGCTGGGTTCGCTTGGCGGTGATCATCTGCAGTTCCAGTTCCAGGTCCTTGCCTATATAGTCCTGCGGGGCGGAGAAAAAATCGTCCTGGGCGCCTTTCACCACGGCGGTGCCTGTGGTTTCCCCGGCGGCCGGCTCGGGCGGCAGCACCGAGGCCTCTATCATCGCGGGGGCGGGCCTGGGCGTTTTTACGGGTTCGGGCTTGCGTTCCTCCTGAACCGGCCTGGTGGCGGGTTCGGGCTCCGGCGCTTCTTCAGCTTCGGCCGCGGTATCGGGCTGGACGGCCGGGTTGGCGGCCTCATCGGCGCGCGCAGAATACTCGGGCTGGTATCGCGGCGCCGCCGCCGCAGGCTTGGAAGGCATGAACCGCTCCTTGAGGATGAAGCCGATAAGCGTCCCTATCAGGAAGAACAGCACCGTGTTTATCACCCGGAGGCGGAAAAAATTCATTAGCCTGATTTTATAATATTTGGCTTATATTGTATATTTGGGACAGGAGGGCGATATGACAAAACTGATCTTATCCGTTTTTTTGGCGCTGCCGCCCCTGCCGGCGGCCGCGGGCGTTGTGGGCTGCCTTTACGACGCCGGCGGGCAGGTGGAGGTACGCAAGGCCGGGACGCAGGACTGGAAGCTTGCCAGGAAAGGGCTCGAGCTCGCCGAAGGCGATGCCGTGCGCACCGGGGTGAACGCCTGGGGCGAGTTGCTGTTCAAGGACGGCACTTTCGTGAAACTGGACGCAAGTTCGGAAACCTCCGCGGACGAACTTAAGGCCGGGGCGCAGGAGCGGGCCTTTTCATTTTCCTTTCTCAGGGGCAAGGCGCTCTGGATGGCCGCGAAGGTGCGCGGGGCGGTCACCTCCAGATTCTCGGTGCGCACCCCGGCGGCGGTCTGCGCCGTCCGCGGCACCGACTTCTCCATGGCCGTTTCCACTTCGGGCGAGACTTCCGTGGGCTTATTCGATGGCAAGGTGGCCCTCTCCGGGCCGGCCGGAGAAAAAGAATTGCTGGCCGGCGGCGAGGCTAATGCGTCCGCGGGGCAGATAGCCGTGCAGGCCCGCCTCTCCCGCCTGATGCAGGCGGAGCGGCGCCGCTACGCGCGGGTAAAAGGGCGGGTGGAGGCCCTGCGCAAGCGCCTGGCGCAAAGGGAAGCCTTTATAGACGACTACATCTCCCGCCAGGACAAGGCGCTGCTGGAACTTGAGAAGCGGCGGGACGAGAGATTGAAGAAGCGGTAGGCGATCAGGGCGTCACAAAAAAGGGGACAGGCTACTTTTCCGCAGCGGAAAAGTAGCCTGTCCCCTTTTTTGCTATTCCCCCCGCTTTACTGCAGTTGGGCGTCCAGGTCGTAGGAGGAGGTGCGGTTTATCTTGACCGCTATCTTGCCGTTCTTCATCAGCAACTGCGACAGGTCCGCCGCGCCGCCCTTATGCATGGCCACGTCGATGACCGCGACCTGGGCGTTGTATCCGCGCACCCAGGAGGCCCGGACGGCCGGGATGTTGCGCAGGAGCTTGGTGAACTCGCTGAGCTCGTTCATGCTCTTCACGTTGGCCAGGTTCAGCCGGACTATGGACTTCTCGCGAAGGGCTTTGAGGACCTTTTCCTTCAGGCCTTCGGCGCTTTTCTTGGCCACGTTGATGAGCGAGGCGCGGGCCGCCGCCGTTTCATTGAGGTCTATGCCGCCGGCTGACTCCTGCATGGAGGCCAGCGTTTCTTCGGAGCCGGTCTTTACGGCGGAGACCGAAAGCCCGGCGCGGTAGGAAACGAAGCCGCCCAGGCCTTCTTTGGTGTTGAAGGCGGTGGAGGCTTCGCCGCGCACTACGATATCCGCTTTCCCCTTCTCCCCGGTAAGAAAACCCGCGTCCGTGAAGCGGCTTTTGAGCTCCAGGGCGGCGTACTCGGTCTGCTGCGGTTTTCCGTCGGCGGACTCTTTGATGTCGAAGCCTATGACGGGATTACCGAGTTTCTGCGGCTCGCTTTCCAGCGTGCGCAGCTTGGCTGTAAGGTCTTCTTTGCGGACGTGGGCGCGGATGCGGGTCTTATAGAACTCTCCGTCGCGCCATTCCTTAAGGACTTCGTACTTCTCGATATACCCTTCGGTCTGGGAGGTAATGTTCTCGTCTATCAGGACGGACTTGGAGACCAGGGCGTCCTGGGAAACGTAGACTCCTACCACCAGGCCCAGCGCGTTGCGCATCGCGTCGTGCAGGGAGGTCTTCTTGGCGCCTTCGGCGTCGCCGCCTACGACAGGGGCCATACCTTCGGCCTCCACTACCTCTATCTGGTAGGCGGGGTTAAGGGCACTCTTCCGGGTGCCGGAACAGCCGGCGGCGGCCAACAGGGCCGCCGCCATCAGCAGTTTAGTGAAGCGTGTCATCCTGGAGCGGTCTTATTCGGCCAGCTTTATGCCGGCGTCCTTCAGTGACTTCTTGGCCAGCCGCAGCACCACTACGCAGCCGTCGTCGGAGGTCCACTCGGTGCGCACTACTTGCGCGCCCTTGATCACGGAGTCTATCTTCGTGGCGAGGACAGAGTCGGTCTCCAGGGCCTTCTCGACGGTGATGCCGCCTTCGAGGTTGACGCCCTTTATGAAGGAGAGCATGTTGTACTGGGCGTTGACGATGGAGGCGTTGCGGGAGGTGGCCATGCGCTGGGTCTTGTTCTCCAGCGTCTGGTCGGCCGCGCCTATGCCGCGGGCGAAGACGTAGTTCTTGGTTATACCCTCTTCCACCCACTCTCTCTCTATCTCGCCGGTCTTGCCGACGGTACCCTTGTCGGGGGAAGACGAACAGCCTGCCGCAAGTACGGCCACAAAGGCCGCGAATATCAGTTTTTTCATGACGAATGCCTCCTTAAAACCCTATAGTTCCATTCTATAAACAAAACTTCCCGGTGTCAATTTAACTTAAAATACAGAGCCCGCGGGGATGCCGCGGGCGACAAACCGGCGCCTGTGCCGTTTAATTTATCCAGAAGAAATCCGAATCCGTTTTATTGCCTTTGGCCGGCTTGGCCGGCTTGCGTTCCGTTTTGGCGGGCTGGCGCGCCTTGGCCGGCTTGGCTTCTTCCGGTTCGGCGTCGCGGAAAGTTATCTTTTTGCGGTATTCCTTTATGTTCACGCCGCTGAACCGGTAGGAGAAAGCCACCTGGGAGGCGTTGTAGACCTCGTTGCCCAGGCCCAGCGAGACATCAAGCGACATGTCCTCGTAATGCACGCCTATGCCGGTCATGATGCCCTTGTTGTCCTCGGCGGCCTTGTAGCCCAGGCGGAAGTTGAAGATCTTCTCGAAATGGTACTCCAGGCCGAAGCGCAGGCTCTTGAGCGACTCGGCCATGTAGAAGTCGCCGTCGGCGGCCAACAGCAGGGACTGGTCCATGATGGTGGGGCGCTCGTAGGCGAGGCCAAGGCGCAGGATGGTTGGCAGGCGGGTCACCTCGCTGCCGTACTTCAGCCCCCCTCCCAGGTTGGCCAGCGACGCGCCGGCCGAGAGGCCGAGCTTGGGGGCCACGATGAGCCAGCCGGCGTCGAAAGCGAAGGTGCTGGGCGGTTTCTTATCCTCCAGCAGGACCGAGCGCAGATACTTTACGTTCATGCCCAGGTACTGGTCTATCCTGGCGTTGTAGCCCTCCAGGTTCACGTCGTCGGAGAAGACCTTCTCGCCGTACCCGAAGGTCAGCGCGATATCTTTCTGGGCGTCGTAGGACTTGGACAGGATAGAGCCGTCCGGCATGATGTACTTGTAGTCGAACGTGCCGGCGCTGGCCATCATGAGCGAGAGGCCGGCCGCGGGCTTCTCCAGCCCGGCCAGGCCGATGAAAGGCAGGGGCATCCCGTAGGAGGCCTGCTGCAGGGAGGAATCGTCGAAGCCGGAAAGGTGCATGGCCGAGATCTCCGGTACGTAGAGGCGGCCCAGGCCGGCCGGGTTGTAGTTGAGGGAATAGATATCGTCGGCGACGGCGGCAAAGGCGCCGCCCATGCCGGACGCGCGCGGGCTCATGTCGGTTTTGAGCACCTGCATGCCGGCCGACCCGGGGCCGCCGGCATAGGCCGGGGCGCAGAGGGCCGCGGCCAGCGCCGCCGCCAGGCCCGCGTTAAAAAATCTGGAGGTTAGGTTCTTCATACGCCGTTACCTGACCACCGCTATCTTTACCACCCGGTCCAGTCCCGGGCCTTTGGCTTTGACGAAATAGATGCCGCTGGCGACCTTGCCTCCCGAGGTGTTTGTGCCGTCCCAGTCCACGGTGCCTTTCCCCGGGGTTACGGGCCCGCTGTAGACGGTCTTAACCAGGGAGCCGCTCTGGGTATAGACTTTGATGCTGAGGTTGCCTGCCGAGGTGACGGCGTACTTGATTATGGCCGCGTCCCCGTTGCCGGTGATGATATTATTGTAGGCCACGGCCTCGGCGCCGCCGGCGGAAAGGTTGATGGCGTTGGAGACCCCCAGCGAGACGAGCTGCCCGAGGTGGTTGCGGCCGAAGAGTTCCAGGTAGACCGTGCCGACCCCGGGGTAGCGCGCGGCGAAGCCGGGCTGGAGCTGCACCTGGCCGGACACGAAGCTGATGCCGAAGGAATCGGTGGTGTAATTGCGGACGGCGGGCAGGTCTTTCATGTAGGCCCCGGTGAGATTGGTGCGCGTCAGGTCCAGCGGGTCGTAGTTATGGTCGCGCAGTTGGGCGTATTCATACAGCTGTTCCGGGCACCCTCCGCCGGGAACCTTGAGCTGGAACGCGGTGCAGAAATCCGTGGTCAGCGAGCTGGAGGAGGGCGCGCTTATCATCGGCATAACCGAGATAGGGGCGTCGAAACTTATCTTGTCGCCGTCGAAAGCGGCGGCGGTGACGCGGGCGGAGGCGCTGCCGGCCGGGCTGCGCGAGAGCGCCAGCGTGTAGGGCCTCAGCGAGTTTACCTGGGAATTGCCGTAGTACTGGTTGGGCGCCCCCGCCACCACCAGGTAATACCTGCCGGCGTGCGGGATGGAATAGGAGAGCGTCACGGTGGGCGAACCCGTCAGGCAGTCGCCGGTGTCGGGGCAATAGCCGTCGGTAGTGTTGGTGACTACCGGCGTGGCTTCGGTCACATAGTTGCGGCCGGAGTCGAACAGGAACATGGCGTAGGCTTTGTAGTTACCGTCCGTTGCGTCGGCCGGCAGCGTCAGCCTGGCGGTAAAGTTGCCGGCGGAAAGCGGCAGTGAATAATAGTCCACGTCCGCCAAGGGGTAGATGGTGGCGGTGATCCTGGATTCGTTGGCTATTTCCGAGGCGCACTCGGGGCCGTTGTTGCTGTCGCACATCTGGGCGGTCGCGCTGATCTCGTAGGCGTCGCCGCCGGCGGCGGTGCCTATGCCGTGGTCGGCGAAAGCCGTGGCTATGGCGGCCTGCGCGGTGGGGTCGCAGCTGCCGGTCAGGCCCGGGTTGGCGTTGAACTGGCGGCAGGCGTCCAGCATGGCCTCGTAGTAGTTGGCGAAGTTGTCCGGGAAGTAGAACAGCGCGGCAAAGGCCAGCACGTCGGCTTTGCGCTGGCCGTTGTAGGCGCCCGCGCCGAAGTTGCCCAGGGAATGGGCGCCGCCGGTGCGCAGGGAGTAGAGCGCCTGGGAGAGCATAAGGCTGTCCTCGTGCACCTCGCCCCACCAGTTGGCCGGCATCACGCGCACACCGGTGGGGGCGGCGCCGGTGAGGTCGCGGGCGCTGCCTTCTCCGGAACCGATAAAGTTGCCCAGGATGCTGAGGCTTTTCCCCTCGCTCCAGAAAGAGGCCAGTGAAAAATAGTCCGCCAGCGCCTCGCTGATGGCGCCGAATTCACCGTAGTTGACGATAGGGTAGATGCGGTTGATCACCAGGTGCGTGTATTCGTGGCGGACTATGGTGCCGTCCAGGGCGAAGGACCGGTACTTGCCGTAGAAGTCCATGGGCCCGTCGCCCAGCATGATATTGTCGTTCTCCAGGTCGTAGAAGGCGTTGAGCATGCCGCCGCAGCCGGTGCCGCAGGTGCCGCCCACCACGTCTGCGTCGCCGTGCGCGTGCACCATGACCGCCACCCGCTTGTTCAGGTCCGCCGCCTGTGAGCTGGTGTTGGGGTCGATGTTGACTCCGGCGAAATAGCGCCGCGCCTTATTGAGGTGGTAGAAAGCGTTGATCTCCGAATTGGCTTTGGCCGCCGGGTCCAGGCTGGTATCCAGGGTGACGCCGGGCTTGCCGGCTTCCCAGACCGGCGAGCCGGTGCCGTTGCTGGTGGTGGCGTGGTCCGCAGGGAGCAGCAGCACCTTGGTGTTGTCCATCACAAAGCCGTTGTAGGTGCCGGCGGCATCGGTCTTTAAAGTGACGGCATAGGAGGGGTTTTCCACGGAAGCGGCGTAGAAGGCGTTGCGGCGCAGGCCGGTGTAGGCGCCCACCGTGGCGGCTCCCGGCAGGCCGGAATGCTGGATGGAAAGCTGGTCTCCATCGTTGAGAGAGCCGAAAATATCCATCTCGCCGGCGTTGAAAGCCGTAATATGGGGCAGGGCCATGGCAAAGGTCTTGCCGGCTCCGGTCCAGGTATCCGGGATGGTGACGCTGTAGGAGTAAGACTGGGAATTATCGTAGGGGTGAGGGCTCTGCAGCGGCGTCGCGGCCGTGGTGGCCTCCAGCGTGGCGTTGCTCCACCGGGCGCTCTCCCCGCGGAAATTGGTCACCGCAAAATAGGGACCCTTGAGCGAAGAGAAAGCCTTGCCCTGTTGTTTCGTGCAGTAGTCGCCGTACTGGTCGGTCACCGTGACGCTGGAGTAGCTGTTGACCCAGACGTACTGGTCGCGCAGGCCGGTGGTAACCGGGGCGTCCCACACGTCCGCGGCGAGATAGAGACTGCTGGCGTTGGTGGGGACGGGCGAAATATCGTAGACAGTGCCGGAGGAGGTGCCTATGGCGCCGTCGTAGTAGCCGGGCGCGCAGCCGGCCCGGCGCAGGTCGTCGTACTTGAGCAGTACCTTTGCGTCAGCCGCGTCTATGTAGTAGACCCACAGGCCGGCGCCGCGGCCGCGGACCTTCCAGGCGGGCCGGAGCGTGCCGGACTCTTCGTCGGGGAAAATGACCAGTTCCGTCTTCGAAATAGAAAGCCTGCGTCCCAGGTCCGTTTCGGCGGCCTGCACGGCGGCCTCCGCGGACAGGGAAGGCGCCGCGCTCAGGACCGGGTCCGGCTCGAATTTGCCCTGGTAGCCGGCGACGGAACCGTCGGCCTCCACGTGCACGCGGGCGTAGGAGAACTCCACCGGCAGCCCGTCCTTGTATTGCTGGTACTGCAGGTGGGTCAGGCCCATGAATTCGCGCTTATTTATCAGGCGCAGCGCCAGCGGGTCCACTTTCAGCAGGTCGCGGTTGTCGGCGAAGAAAGCCTGGGCGGCCTGTTCCGGCGTCCCGGGATAGCGCGCGGTGCGCCCCCCCATCAGCGACTCCGGCAGGGCCGTGCGCGGGCTGAAGCGGGCGCGCCAACCCTTGCCCTGGCGGGCCGAGAACCTGCGCAACGCCTCGCGCACCGCGAAGTTGGGGGTTTGTCGGACCTGGCGCAGGGAATCGGCCAGGGGCGAGATCTTCCGCTGGCCGGCGGAAAGCCGGCCGGCCCAGGCCAGGAGCAGCAGGGCGGCGCAGATAAGGACGGAATATCTCTTTATATAGTTCATCTCTTTGAGAACCTTTTAATAACCTGCAGCGCGGCGGCAAGTTTCACCGGCACGCTGGTGTCGTCAAGCGCCGCCGCCAGCAGCGGCGCCGCATCGTCTTCGGAAAAAGTCCAGACCACGTCCAGCGCGTCCATTTTAACTTCGGGGCTGACCGCGTCGAGGGCGCTGCGCGCCACGAGGGGGTCGGGCTGGCCGCCGTTGAGTATAAGTCCTTTCTGGGCGGCTATCTTAAGGCGGATGTCGGAGGTGCCGGAGGCCAGCGCGGCGAGTTTCGCCTTGGCCCGCTCGTCCTTCAGCGTGCCGAGCACGGCGGCCGCCTTGTATTTGATGGTGGGGTTTTCGTCGTCGGCCAGTTTGAGCAGTTCCGCGGCTGCGTCCTTGCGGTCGGGATTGCACTTCATTGCGTCCAGCGCGGCCATTTTAACGCGGACCGATTTTTCCCCCTGCAGGAGCCCCTTTAACGCTCCGGCGGCGGAAGCCGAGCAGACCTTGGCCATGGTCATGGCGCCTTCATAGCGCAGCGCCTCGTCCTCGGAGGAGAGCGCGTCCGTGAACTGCGCCAGTTCCTCGTCGTAGCCAAGCTTGGCCAGTTCGCGGGCCGCGGCGTCGCGGATGGTGCCGTAATTGTCGTTCTTCAGGCCGAACAGGTCGTCGGCGGCTTTTTTCCCCTTCATCGCGGCGAGGGCTTCCATGGCCTTCTCGCGGATCTTGTTCTGCGAGATCACCTTGAGTTCCACCAGCGGGGAATTGGTTACCGGGATGGGCCCCTGGGCGGGTACGTCGTTTATACTGGCGTCGACGGTCTTCCGGCCGGACGGGCTGCCGAGTTCCCAGAGCGCGCGGGCCGCGGCGATGCGCACGTACTTGTCCTTATCGCCCAGCAGGCGCTTGAGCAGCGGGGAGGCGGACGGGTTGCCGGCGGCCCCGAGTATCTCGGCGGCCTGGGCGCGCACTTCTGAATCCCCGCTCTTGATCTGGGTCACGACGAGGCCGAGCGCCTTGCGCCCGAGTTCCGCGCGGCTGAGCGCCTCCCCCCGGCAGAGGCCGGGCGAGAGGAGCAGTAATATCGTGAGCAGGACCGCCATATATAGATTTTAACTTTCCGGTGTTTACGTTCTGGTTGAATTTTAGTTACAAAATAGTTACGGCCCGCACTCCAAAGCTGGTGCCCCCTAGAGGACTCGGTCACGGCTCCTGCGCTCGCCGCCGCTCGCTCCGGGCCGCGACCCCGGCTCAGCCCTGCGGCCAGCTGGCCGCAGGGCTTGCGCCTTTCGAGTCCTCCCGCGGGCCATCATTATGGCCCGCTTAGGGGGCTTAAGCTGGTGCCCCCTAGAGGACTCGAACCTCTAACCTGCCGCTTCGAAGGCGGACGCTCTATCCAGTTGAGCTAAGGGGACGGTCACCGCTCCCCGCACTTTCGTCCGGGGGCCGGTTGTTAAACAACGCATATTATTATAGAATTTATTTGGCCGCAGGTATAATTGCGGCAGATTTTGATCGAAAATCCCTCTGCATTAAGGAGTTCACCATGGGCGGACATTCTCACTGGGCCGGTATCAAACACAAAAAGGCCATAACCGACGCGAAAAGAGGCAAGGTCTGGACCAAGATCATCAAGGAAATCGCCATCGCGGCCCGCACCGGCGGCGGCAAGCCCGACGAGAATCCCCGCCTGCGCAAATCCATCGAAGACGCGAAAGCCGCCAACATGCCCCTGGATAACGTCAAGCGCGCCATCGCGCGCGGCACCGGTCAGGAGCCCGGCGTGGTTTACGAAGAAATAGTTTACGAAGGCTACGGCCCGGGCGGCATAGCGGTGATAATCAACGTGACCACCGACAGCAAGAACCGCGCCGCCAGCGAGATCCGCAAGATCCTGGATCAGCACGGCGGCAACATGGGTTCCGCCGGCTGCGTGGGCTGGATGTTCGAGCAGAAGGGCTACATCTCCATCAGTAAGGAAGCCGCCAAGGAAGACGAACTGATGTCGCTGGTGCTGGAGTTGGGCGCCGAGGACTTCCGCTCCCCGGAAGGAACCGAGTACGAGGTGATCACCTCCCCGCAGGATTTCGATTCCGTCAAGGCCAAGCTTGAAGAGAAGAAGCTGCCGCTGAGCACCGCCGAGATCACGATGCTGCCCAAGAATACGGTGGACGTGGGAGAGGACAAGGCGCAGAAGGTGCTTGACCTTATGGAATCCCTCGAAGACCACGACGACGTGCAGAAGGTCTATTCCAACTTCAACATCCCCGACGCCGTCCTGGCCAAGCTGGAGAAGTAACCCTCGCGCGAATGAGGATACTAGGCATAGACCCGGGGCTGGACAGGACCGGCTGGGCCGTGCTTGAAAAAGACGGCGCGGCCCCCCCGAGGCTTTTTGCTTCCGGCCTTATCCACACCCCGGCCAACACGCTCCTTGAAAAGCGGCTTTCCGCCATCTTCGACGCGCTCGCGGCCGTGCTCGCGCAGCATGTCCCGGCCGAGGCCGCCATCGAGGAGGTTTTCTTCTCCAAGCGCGCGGACACCCAGGCCAACACCACGCACGCGCGCGGCGTGATACTCCTGGCCTGCGACAAGGCCGGGGTCCCGATAAGTTCCTACAACCCCAAGACCATCAAGAAGACCATTTCCGGCAGCGGCACCGCGGAGAAGCGCCAGATGCAGCGCGTAGTGCAGCTGACGCTGAACCTGCCGGCCCCCCTGCAGCCCGACGATGTGGCCGACGCCGCGGCCGCGGGGCTCTGCCACCTGCGGCTGGCGCCTTTCGCCAAAGCCCTGGCTAAGGCTAAGGAGCGGGCCGGATGCTAGCCTACCTGCGCGGCCGCGTGGTCCACAAGGACGAAGAAAGCGCCGTGGTGGAGGCCAACGGCCTCGGCTACGAGGTGTTCTTCTGCGAGCCCTCTCTCGAGGCGCTGGGCCCCGAGGGCTCTTCCGTGGAGATCTTCATCGCCGAATCCATCAGCATGTACGGCGGCACGGCCCTGTACGGTTTCCTTTCCAGGGAAGAGAAAAAACTTTTCGACCTGCTGCGCGACGCCGTGCCCAACACGGGCGCTAAGAAAGCCATGGATTACCTGGGCAAGGCCGTAAAATCCATGCCCGATTTCACCTCCGCCGTCGCGGCGAAGGATTTGAAGCGGCTTACCGCCATCTTCGGCTTTACGGCCAAGACGGCCGATAAACTTATCTCCGCCCTCAAAGACAAGCTGCCGCAGGCCGGCACCGCGGGGGCCGGGCTGCCCCCGGCTTCCGGCGCCTATATGCAGGCCATGAACGCGCTGACCGCGCTCGGCTTCCGGGCCGGCGAGGCCAGGGAGGCGCTCGAAGAAGCGGCTGCCGAGGCCGGGGGCGCCGCCTCCGCCGAGACTATCATAAGGCTGGCGTTGAAGCGCCTCTCCCCTAAATAATGGCAAAGAACGACGACCTCCTTTCCGCCCGCCCCGCCTCCGGCGAGGCCGCGCGCCTCGAATCCGCGCTGCGCCCCGCTTCGCTGGATGAATTCGTTGGCCAGGCCAAACTCAAAGAGAACCTGAGGGTCTTTATCCAGGCCGCGCGGACGCGCAAGGAACCGCTGGATCACTGCCTTTTCTATTCCCCCCCGGGCCTCGGCAAGACCACCCTTTCCCACATCCTGGCCCGCGAGATGGGCGTGAATATGAAGGTCACCTCGGGCCCCGTCCTCTCCAAGCCCGGCGACCTGGCCGCCATGCTCACCACCGAGCTCGCCGAGGGCGACATCCTTTTTATCGACGAGATCCACCGCCTCAACGCGGCCGTGGAAGAGGCCCTCTACCCGGTCATGGAGGATTTCCTTTTTTTCATCAACACCGGCCAGGGCCCGGGCGCCACGACCCTTAAGCTGGCCGTGCCGCGCTTCACGCTGGTTGGCGCCACCACCCGCAGCGGCCTGCTGACCGGACCGCTGCGCGACCGGTTCGGCATCGTTTTCAACCTCGGTTTCTACGGCGAGGACGAGATCACGCAGATCCTGGTGCGCTCGGCCAGGCTGCTGGGCAGCCGGGCCGAGCGGCCGGCCCTGGAACTTATAGCCCGCCGCTCGCGCGGCACTCCGCGCATAGCCAACCGCCTGCTTAAGCGCGTGCGCGACTTCGCCGACGTGAAGGCCGGCGGCGTAATAACTAAGGACGTCACCGAGGCCGCGATGGGTTCGCTGGAGATAGACCCCGAAGGGCTGGACAATCTCGACCGCCGCATCCTGCTGGCCATAGCCGAGAAGTTCGGCGGCGGCCCCGTGGGCATAGAAACGCTGGCGGTGGCGGTGTCGGAAGAGCCGGACACGCTTACCGACGTGATAGAGCCTTTCCTGATGCAGGCGGGTTTCCTCAAGCGCACCACCCGCGGCCGCGTGATAACCGCCAAGGCGGCCGCCCACCTGGGGCTCAAGCTCCCCAGGCAGCACGAACTTCTCTGAACAAGCCCCGATGAAACGCATCCTGGCCCTGCTCCTCGCCGTAATTCCCTGCGTTCCCGCGCGGGCCGCGGACGGCCGCATCCCCGACGGGCCGAATATCAGGGTCCTCATCGCCCAAGGCTCGGCCGGCATCCGCCTGAAGACCTCCACCAGGGTCTACGTGCTGGAAGTACGCAGCGGCAAAAAATTCCTGCTGGTGGAGAACGCCGCCTACGACATAAAACCCTCCCCCGGCGGGATCTCCGTGGCCGGCCAGCTTCTCTCCTCCCCCGTTAAACTGCTTTCGCCCGAAGGCGGAGAGCGCATCCGGCTGGGCGGCAACCTTTACAAGGGAGATATTCAGGTAAGTTCCCCCGACGGACGCCGGCTGGACGTCATCGAATTCCTGCCGCTGGAAGACTATCTCTGCGGCGTGCTGCCGGTAGAGATGAGCCCGGACTGGCCGCTGGAAGCCCTGAAAGCCCAGGCGGTAGCCTCGCGCACTTACGCGCTGAAGTTCGTGAACCAGACCAGGGATTACGACGTCTCCGACGGCGTGGAGATGCAGGCCTACAACGGCGCCGGCAAGGCCAACGCCCGCATCCTGGAGGCCGTCAACAGCACGCGCGGCGAGGTAATGAAGTACAAGGGCAAGATCCTTACCGCCTTCTTCCACGCCTGCTGCGGCGGGCACACCGCCAGCGCCAAGGCGGCCTGGGGCGAGGACGTGCTGAAACCCCTCTATGGCGTTCCGGACCCGTTCTGTTCCGGATCACGGCACGCCCGCTGGGAACTTTATGTGCCGGCCGCGGACCTGCTCAAATACATCCAGAGCGCCGGCTCCACCGCCCTGAAGATAAAGAGCGTCCGCGTCTACAAGAAAGACCGTTCCGGCAGGGCGGTTTCCATCCGGTTCACCACCGACCGCGGCACCAAGGATATTCCTGTGGGCGAATTGCGCAGGGCGCTGGGCAGCTATGAATTCAGGAGTTCTTTTGTGACGCGCATCACGCCCGTGAAAGGCGGCTACGAGTTCTCCGGCCGCGGCTGGGGCCACGGCGTGGGGATGTGCCAGGAAGGGGCGAAAGCCATGGCGCTAAAAGGCCGCCCCTACAAAAAGATCCTGCGTTTTTATTACCCGGCGGTGTCGATAGTAGATTATGAGTGAAGCAGCGCTTTCGGAATTTTCATCCCTCGACATCGAGCCGCTGATAGCCGACCGGCCCGCGGAACCGCGTGATTCTTCGCGGCTCGTCTGCGTCGAGCGGGCTTCCGGTGCCGTCTCCCACCGGCGCTTTAGCGACCTGGCCGGGCTGCTGGGGCCGGGCGACCTGCTGGTGCTCAACCGCAGCAAGGTCTGGAAAGCCCGCCTGCCTGCCGCCAAGCCTACCGGAGGCAAGTCCGAGATCCTGCTCATGGCCCCTTCCACTCCGGACAACCTGGTCTGGACCGGCCTTTGCCGCAAGATCCAGCCCGGCAATTCGCTGGTCTGCGCCGGCGGCGCCCTGGCACAATGCCTGGCGCGCAATGCCGACGGGAGTTACACTTTCCGTTTCGACAGGCCGGTGGACGAGGCTTACCTTTGCGCCAACGGCGCCGTGCCGCTGCCGCAATATATCCTGAACGCCCGCAAGCGCCGCGGGGCCGAGGCCCCGGCCGACGAGGACCGCTACCAGACCGTCTACGCCAAGGAAGCGGGCTCGATAGCCGCGCACACCGCCGGCTTCCACTTTACGCCCGGGCTGTTTTCCGCCCTCGACGCTGCCGGGGTGAAGCGCGCTTTTGTGACGCTTCATATAGGTTGGGGCACTTTTAAGCCGGTCCGCTCCGAAGACCCGGCCGCCCACGTGATGATGGAAGAGGCCTGCGAGGTTTCCCCCGAGACCGCGGCGGCCATAAACGCGCACCGCGCCGCCGGCGGCCGCGTTATAGCCGTGGGAACGTCTTCCATGCGCACGCTGGAGACCTTCTCCGACGATAACGGCAACGTCCGCGCCGGCTCCGGCAAGGCGGGGCTGTTCATTAAGCCGGGCTACAAGTTTAAAGTCGCCGGCGCGTTCATTACCAACCTGCACGTGCCGGATTCCGCCCCGCTCTACATGACGGCCGCCTTTGCCGGCCGCGCGCTCCTTTTTAAAGCGTACTCGGAAGCCGTTAAGGAAAAATACCGGTTCTATTCCTACGGCGACTCGATGCTGGTCTTGTAGGAGCGTCCCGTGCGTTCTCCCGGTGAGCGAACTTAGTGCGCAGGGCCGAGTGCCGGAGCGGACGGCCTATCACTAAGGCCGCGGCGGCGCTGTCTGAGGCGAGCACTGTGTGCGAGCCGAGTTCGACGCCGGCGTAGGCACGAAGGCCCTTTTCTGCCGCGCACGCTATGTGAGCGAGCGGGAGAATGCACGGGATGCCATGCAATACGAGGAGTGAATTTATGGAAGATAACTTCAAGGTTCTGCATAAAGACACGGAAACGGCGGCGCGCGCGGCGCAGCTCACCACCAACCGCGGGGTCGTCCACACCCCCGTCTTTATGCCCGTAGCCACTCAGGGCACCGTTAAGGCCGTCACCGAGCGCGACCTTGCCGAGATCGGCACCGAGTGCATGCTCTCCAATACCTACCACCTCTACCTGCGCCCGGGCCTGCCTACGCTCGAGAAGTTCGGCGGCCTCAACGGCTTCATGAACCACCCCGGCCCCGTCCTTACCGATTCCGGCGGCTTCCAGGTGTACAGCCTCAGCCGCCTGCGCAAGATCACCGACAGCGGCGTGCATTTTCAGTCCCATATCGACGGCAGCCCGCATTTCTTCACGCCCGAGAAGGTCATCGACTTCCAGGCCTCCATCGGCTCCTCCATCTGGACCTGCCTGGATGTCTGCGTGAAGAACCCCGCCTCCCGCGCCGACGCGCTGGACGCCCTCAAGAAGACCAAGAAATGGGCCGAGCGCGCCAAGGCGCACTTTACCGAGAAGACCCGCCATATACCGCACGCCAAACGCCCGCAGTTGTTCGGCATCATCCAGGGCTCCATCTATACCGACCTCCGCGCCGAAGCCGCCAGGCATATGGCCGACCTGGGCGTGGACGGTTTTGCCGTGGGCGGGCTCTCCGTAGGCGAGAGCAAGGCCCAGATGATGGAATCCCTGGCCGCCGTGATGGAGAACCTCCCCAAGGACAAGCCGGTCTACTTTATGGGCCTGGGCACGCCCGAGGACATCTGGAACTCGGTGGAACTGGGCGTGGACATGTTCGACTGCGTGCTCCCCACGCGCAACGCCCGCAACGGCCAGGCGCTCACCAGCCGCGGCAAACTCTACATCAAGAACGCGCCGTTCAAGAACGACGAATCCCCCCTGGACCCGGACTGCGACTGCGTAGCCTGCCGCAATTACACCAAGGCTTACCTGTCCCACCTGTTCAAGGCCGGGGAGATCCTCTGCAGCCAGCTGCTCTCCATCCACAACCTGCGCTTCCTTATGAACCAGACCAGGATCATGCGCCAGGCCGTGGCCGCCGGCACCTTCAAACAGGCCAAGAAAGCCTTTATGGACGCTTACCTGCCCGCCAAGTGAGCCCCCGCTGCCGCCCTTGTTGAAGAGAGGCTTCGATAGGGGCGGTTAGGATATCGATATTAATAAAGAAAAAAATTTGTTAGAATAGTTTCCGCTACTTAGACGACGACGGAGGAACAATGAACCAGAACGCAGCCTTTATGCAGCTCGTGCCCTTTGTGGCCGTGGCCGTTATATTTTATTTCCTGCTCATCCGCCCGCAGCAGAAGCAGATGAAAGACACCAAGGCCATGCTGGACGCCCTCAAGGTGGGCGTCAAGGTGGTTACCCGCGGCGGGATGATAGGTCTGATAACCTCCGTGAACGCGGAAGAGATAGAAGTGGAAATAGCCAAAGGCGTAAAGGCGCTGTTTACGCGCAGCGCCGTAGGCGCGGTAGTCAACGCGGCAAAGTAACCTCAAGGAGCCATCGCAAATGAACAAGTTACACTGGAAGATAGGCACCGTCCTGGGCCTCCTTATCCTTTCCTTCTGGCTGCTGTACCCCAGCGTGGAATGGTACACCAAGACCGCCGACGACAGGGCCAAGTCCGAGGCCATGCGCATGCGCCCCAAGCGCATCCTGAACCTGGGCCTGGACCTCAAGGGCGGCACGCACCTCCTTCTGGAACTGGACGTCGAGAAACTCGACAAGAAGGAAAAGCTCGGCGACGCCATGACCCGCGCCATCGAGATCCTCCGCAACCGCATCGACCAGTACGGCGTGGGCGAAACCCCCATCTCCCGCCAGGGCGAGCGCTGGATAGCCGTGGACCTGCCCGGTATCTCCAACACCGAGGAAGCCGAGAACCTTATAGGCAAGACCGCGCTGCTGGAATTCCGCCTGGTGGACACCTCCAACGAGGCCCAGGCCGTGCTTTCCAAAGTGGACGGTCTCGACACCCCCCCCTTCGACAAGAACGGCGCGCTGGTGCCCGAGATAGCCAAGCTGATGCCCAAGAACACCGCCCTCTGCAAGGCCGCCCCCGGCCCTGATGGCGACAGGGCCCGCTACTACGTGCTTAACGCGTCCGTGCCCGTCACCGGCGCCTACCTCGAGAGCGCCCGGGTGGAGACCGACCGGCAGTTCGGCACGCCCAGCATCGGTTTCACCTTCAACAAGGAAGGCGGAAAGCTCTTCGAGAACTTCACCGGCGCCAACGTCGGCAAGTACCTGGCCATAGTGCTCGACGGCGTGGTGCACTCCGCGCCCGTCATCAAGAGCCGCATCGGCGGCGGTTCCGGCGTCATCGAGGGCTCGTTCAGCCTCGAGGAAGCCCGCAACCTCGCCATCATCCTGCGCGCCGGCGCCCTGCCCGCCCCGGTCAACATCATCGAGAAGCGCGTGGTCGGCCCCGGCCTGGGCGAAGACTCCATCAAGAAGGGCCTCAGCGCCTCGCTGATAGGCTTCCTGCTGGTGGTCGCCTTCATGGTGGTCTATTACAAGGGCGGCGGCTTCATCGCCAATATCGCCCTGGCGCTCAACTTCGTCTTCCTGATGGCCGCCATGAGCTACTTCTCGGCCACCCTGACGCTGCCCGGCATCGCCGGCATGATCTTGTCGCTCGCCATGGCGATCGACGCGAACGTGCTGATCCTGGAGCGCATGCGCGAAGAGCTGCACCTCTCCAAGCCCGTGGCCATGGTCATTCCCGTGGGTTACGATAAGGCCTGGAGCGCCATCCTGGACTCCAACGTGACCACCTGGATAGCGGCCATCTTCCTGTTCCAGTTCGGCTCCGGCCCGGTCAAAGGCTTCGCCGTCACGCTGACCATCGGCCTGCTCATCGGTATGTTCACCTCGGTCTTCGTGACCCGGGTGATCTACGAGTTCTGGCTCACTTCCAACCCCAAGGAGCTCAGCATATGATAACCCTGCTTCCCAAGACCAATATAGACTTCGTCAAAAAGCGCTACTTCGCCTTCGGCCTGTCGGCGCTTATAACGGTGGTCGGCATAATCTCCCTGTCGGTAAAGGGCCTGGACCTGGGTCTGGACTTCACCGGCGGCACGCTGATACAGGTGAAGTTCGAGAAGCCTATCGCCATCGGCGAGGTACGCAGGGCCCTCGAGGGCGTGGGCATCGAGGCCGGCATTCAGACCTTCTCCGAACAGAACTCCTTCGCCATCAAGGTGAAAGGCGCGCAGGATAAGGTGAACGAGATAGCTGACAAGATGAGCGCGGCCCTTAAGGCCATCCCCGGCAATTCCTATACCGAGGAAAAGCGCGACTACGTGGGCCCGGTGGTGGGCCGCGACCTCAGCAAGAAAGCGCTGTTCGCCATCATTCTCTCGATGTTCGGCATCATCGTCTACATCGCTTTCCGCTTCTCCAACCCCGTCTGGGGCGCCGCGGGCGTGATCGGCATCGTGCACGACGTATTCGTGGCGCTGACGGCCATGTCGCTGGCGGGCCGCGAAGTGGACCTGGTGATAGTGGCGGCCTTCCTGACCATAGCCGGTTACTCCATCAACGACACCATAGTCATCTTCGACCGTATGCGCGAAAATATGCGCAATTTCCCCAAGATGCCCATGGGCCAGCTGATCAACATGAGCATCAACGAGTGCATCTCCCGGACCATCATCACCACTATGACGGTCTTTGTCACCGTGCTGGTGCTGTACCTCTTCGGCGGCACGGGCATCAACAACTTCGCCTTCTGCATGCTGGTGGGCACCCTGACCGGCGTCTATTCCACTATCTTCATCTGTTCCCCGATAGTGTACCAGTGGGAGCACCGCGCGAAGTAACTGCAGTTGGCGGAGGCAGGGCAACCAGTGAGAAAGATCAAGAAGTTCCGTATCCCGGTCTATTCCTATGAAGTGCTGCGCAAAGCGCGCAAGCACAAGCTGGACCTCGCCTCCATAGGCCTCGCCGACGAGACCGCCGTGCGCGAGCACGCCTCCGCCCTGGCGGCGGCGCTGGAGCCGGCGGTCGTGTTCGAATACCTGGCGGCGGAAGACGAGGCCGCGGCCCGCATAAACGGCGCGGCCTCCCGCCCCCTTACCGCCGGCATCCTGACGCTGGGCAAAGCCTTCGAAGAGAAACTTGCCAACCCTCCCGACGAAACGCATAAGCGCCTGGGCCGCATAGCCGCCCAGGTTTTTATGCAGACGGCCGTGGGGGTGACTTCGGAACTGGCCGTGCGCGAGGCCGAACCCGAGGGGTTCGAACTGGGCCCCGTGGTCTACATCGCGGCCTGCCCGGAACCGGAACTGCCCCCGCAGGAGGCCACCGCCGTGCCGCTGTTCGAGAACGAGCTCATAAAGGGCCTCTTCGAGCGGCTGGAAGCGTCCAAGATAGGCGTTTCCTTCGACACGGGGGCCTTCTCCCCTAAGTATTCCGCCGTATTCGCTTTTCCATGGCTCTCCAAGAAGAAGAAAAAAGCCGGGGCCGCCTCCAAGAAGTAACCTCCCTGATGGGATACCCGCTACTGTTCATCTACAGCCTGCTGGCGCCGGCCATAGCCGCGCTGTACGCGCTTTATTTCCTGCTTTCCCCCCGCCGCTCCCTTATGAAGGCCCTGGCGGGCGAACTGGGCGAGCGCCTGGGACTGGGCGGAGAGGCCTGTCCGCCCGGAGCGGTATGGGTGCACGCCGCCTCCCTGGGGGAGGTGAAAGCCGTGGCCAAGCTGGCTCCGGCCCTGGCTGAAACTTTATCCGCCCCCCTCCTTATAACCTCTTCCACGGCTTCCGGCAGGGCCGAAGGCTCTAAGCTTGGCGCCGCGCGCCTGGCCCCGCTGGATTTCTATCCCGCCGCCGCCAATTTCATTTCCAAGGCCAGGCCGCGCATGCTGGTAGTGGTCGAGACCGAGATCTGGCCGGCCACGCTGCTGGCGGCCGCGCGGGCCGGCGTGCCGGTCTTCATGGTGAACGCGCGCCTCTCGGAAAGCACGTTGTCGCTTTACAGGCTCCTGTCTCCGCTGACGCGGTTGGCCTTCTCGGGAGTAAAGCAGGTCCTGGCCCAGAGCGCTTCCGACGCCGCACGCTTTCGCCTGCTCGCCGGCCTTGAAAACAAGGTCACGCAGACAGGCAACCTCAAGCACGATATGCTGGGGGGTTCCGCGGCCGGGCAGGATAAGGTGCGGGAGTTCCTGGAGGCTTCCGACTGGAGCGGCTGCCCTCTTTTTGTCGCCGGCAGCACCCATCCGCAGGAGGACCCCGTAATAATAGAAGCCTGGCTGGCAGCGCGCAAAACCGTCCCGCATCTTAAACTTGTAATGGTTCCCCGCCATCCGGAACGCCTGGCAGAGACGGAAGCGGTGCTGAAAACGCACCGGGCCCATTTCACGCGCTGGTCCGCGCATATAGTCCCGGCCGGTACCGGCTGCCTGCTGGTGGACGCCATGGGCCTGCTGCAGGCCTTCTACGCCGTGTCGCAGGTCTGCTTTGTCGGCGGTACGCTGGACGATACCGGCGGGCATAACCTGCTGGAACCGGCCCTGTTCTCCAAGCCGGCCCTGTTCGGGCCCAATTACCGCAACGCCCGCCAGGCCGGTGAGGCCCTGATAAAAGAAAAGGGCGGCTTCCTGGTGGAAACCGCCCCCGCTATGGCCGAAAAGATCCTGCTGCTGTTAACCAACCCCGCCGAACTCTCCGCCGCCAAAGAAAGCGCCGCGCGTACCCTCTCGGGCCTGCGCGGCGCCACCGCTAAAACCATAACCTCTATAACTTCCCTGCTGTTGTAATTCTTAAGGCGTGGCTACGCAGGTGCAACCCGACGCGGTAGGCGCGTCGGAGCACTGCCCAAGTACGCCGCTGCTCCTCCAGCACACCACTTTGCCGGCGGTGCCGTTATTTGCCATCGCCGAGGCGGTGTCGGCGTTGCCGTTCAGCGCTGCGCTGACCGTTCCCGCCGAGAAGTTCCCTGAGGCGTCGCGCATCACTATACGGCTGTTGGTATTGCTGCTGGTGGCGCTGTGCGCGGAAGTGGCGCCGGTATGGGTGTCCAGTTCGCCCTGAGTGGCCACATCGAAGCAGGACTGGACCGCGCCGGCCGTATCTACGCCGAGAGGCGCATTGCCGGCAGAACAATTGCTGCCGTCGGCGGCCAAATCGCTGGCAGTGGAAGCGTTGCCGTTAAGCGCCGCAGAGATGGTGCCGGCCGAAAAGTTCCCCGAGGCATCACGCATCACTATGCGGCTGGCGGTGTTGGCGTTGGTGGCGCTGTGCGCAGAGGTGGCGCCGGTATGCGTATCCAGCTCGCCCTGGGTGGCCACGTCGAAGCAGGATTCGGAGGCGCCGGCGGTGTCCACGCCCAGCGGCGCGTTGCCGGCCGAGCAGTTGGAGCCGTTGGCCGCCAGAGAAGTGGCCGACCCGGTGAGAGTGGCCGTGATGGTTCCCGCGGAGAAGTTGCCTGAGGCGTCGCGCAGGACTATGCGGCTGGGGGTATTGGCGTTGGTGGCGCTGTGCGGGGCGGTGTCGGCGGTGTGGGTATCCAACTCGCCCTGGGTGGCCACGTCAAAGCAGGATTCCGATGCCCCCGCCATGTCCACGCCCAGCGGCGCATTGCCGGAAGAGCAGTTTGCCCCGTTGGCAGCCAGAGCGGATGCCGTGGGGGCGTTGCCGGTGATGCTGCCGGTGCCGCCATAGGCCGTTCCCAGGGGGCTCGCCAGCTGCAGGACGCCGGCCGCGGTGAAGGTGGACTTGGCCGTGCCGGAACCGAACTGCGCGTTGCCGGCCACGTCGAGCGTGGTTACGGGCGCGCTGGTGGCTATGCCGGTCTTTTTTGCGGTGCCGGTGGAAAGGTAAACGTCGCCGGAGACTATCAGCCCGGAGAACTGGGCCGCCGAAGCGGAGCGCTGTATCAGGGCCCCGTCGAAGATCACGCTGCCGCCTACCAGCAGGTCCTCCACGCCGTTGGACGAGTAGGTGCCGCTGAAAGGATTGCCCAGCACCAGGTCGCCGCCGCGGACGTTGAGTTTCGAGACCGGGTTCAGCGTGCCGACGCCTATGTTGCCGCCGGAATCCACCACCAGGCCGTCCACGGAGCCGGAGCGCAGCACTACGCTGCCGCCGCCTCCCAGCGTATTGGCCGCGATAAGCGCGTCGCCCGCGTTGGAGATGGAGGTGGCCGCGCCGATCACGGCCGCGGTGTTCATGGTGGTACCGTCGGCGAAGACGATGCCGTTGGACGTGGGCCCCGCGATACGCATGCTGCCGTTGACGGTGAACTTGTAGGTGGAGTCCGAGACGGTAGTGCCGACGCCGACGTTGCCGACGCCGGAACTCACATAGATGGCGGGCGTGGTGTTGAAGCCGGTAGAGACCCAGACCACGCTGTTCTGTATCCGGTGGTAGACCGCGTCGGTCAGGGTTTTGGTGGAGCCGGCGACTATCAGGCCCACGTTAACGCCGTTGATGCTGCCGATGCTGCCGGACTCCGCCGAGCCGCGATAGAACGAGAGCCTGGAGTTGGCGGAATCGCCGCCCACCAGGTAGGCGTAAGTGTCCTGCGACGAATACTCGTTCTTATTGTCGCCCACCTGCAGGTAACGGGACCCGGGGAAGTCGAAATCCATAACGGCGGCGCCCAACCGCGCCTGGGCCACAACGTCGCTGGAGGCGGTGACCTGGGCGGAGAAGGTGTTGCGCCCGGTCAGCGTCTGGGTGGAGGCCAGGTACGCGGGGAAACCCGCCGTGGAGCCGATGCCGCCCGTTACAAGGAGCGTGCCGTAAATGGTGGTGGTGGTCAGGTAGACCTGCTTGTTGTTGCCGTTGGCGATAAAGTCGCCGCTCACGCGCACGTCGCCGGAGAAGGCCGCGGTGGCCGCGATCACGCCGGAGTCGGCGCGCACGCTGCCGTGCACGTGCAGCTTTTCGCGCGGCGTGTCGGTGCCCACGCCCACGTTATAGGGGTTGTTCTGCTGCAGCAGCAGGTGCGTCAGGTTGGCCGCGCGCACTTCGTTGCCGGCGGAAGGCCAGCCGCTGTAGGCGCCGGCGGAGACCGCGCTGGCGAGCAGCCCCGTATTCGTGTGCATGTCCCCGGTCACGTCCAGGGGGAAACCCGGAGCGGCATTGTTGACGCCTATAAAGCCGTTGCTGTTGACGCGCATGCGTTCCGCGCCGCCGGAAACGAAACCTATAACGTTATCCACCTCGCCCAGCGCGATGTGCTCGAGGTTGGCGCCGGTTATTCTGCCGCCGTCCACGCCCAGGTTCTCGCGGACGTTGACCTCGCCGTCGTCGCGGTCGTAGATGCCGGCGTTGCCCACGTAGAGCGAGCCGTCCACGTCCAGCAGCCCCTGCGGGGCGCCGACCGCCGCCGGCCCGATACCGACGCGGCCGTTGGAATTGTAGATCTGCAGGCGCTTGTTCACCCCGGTGTAAAGCATGATGTCGCCGGAACCGTTATTGTCCGAGTCGGCCACTATCACGGTGTCCGTACTGACGGAGAGGCCGCCGGCCGACCCTATGCCGGCCGAGAACTGAAAGGTGTTGTCCGGGAACACTATGCCGCCGGTAAGCAGTTTAACGGGGCCGTTCACCGTTAATTTGCTCGACGGATTGAGGGTGCCGATACCGACGAACGAATCCGGGACCGTGGCAAGCAGCACCTGGTAGGCCGCCGTGAAAGTGGCTACCGAGACCGATGCCCCGTCCTCCAGCTTCTTGGCCACTATGGCGTACGCCACGCTGTTAAGGGATTCCCGCGGGGTCAGGGTCTCGCCTTCCACCTGGACTTCCAGGTACAGCGTCTCGCCGTTGGCGAACGTGGTCCAGTCCGGGGAGATGTTGGCGCTGAAGATGCCCTGCGCGGCCTGGACCACGAGTTCGCTGCTGGTCCAGCGCAGCGTGCCTCCGGAAGAGGCGTTATAGATGCGGAAATAAATGTGGATGATGCCCGTTATGGGGGCGTTGTCGCGTTCCAGGCGGCCCTGGTAGTTTATGGACCCGGGCACAGCCCCCTGGCTGATGTCTCCGGCGGCCGCGGCCCCTGCCATAAAGATGGCGCAAAGCGCGCTTAAGATCGTTTTTTTCATATTTTACGTACCCTATCTTACTACTATTATCTTACCCTGCTTCACGCTGCCCTCGCCCTTGATAACGTAAAGGTAGAGCCCGCTGGAGACCGTTTCCCCCCCGTCGGTGCGGAGGTCCCAGCCGGTGCTGTCGATGTTGCTGTTCTTCTCTATGGTCCGGACCTTTTCGCCCGAGATGGTGTAGATCTTTATGTCCGTATGCAGGGTAAGGCGCGTGAACGTGACGCCGTTGCAGTTGTCCCGCAGCGAGCAGGGATTGGGGTAGACATGCGCGGTCGAGACGTTGGCCTGCGGGGGACGCCAGGAGTTCACTATGCCCCAGTTGACGGAGTAGCGGCCGCCGGAAACGGACCCGAAGCCGAGCTGCCCGGTGCTGCCCAGGAGCGAGTAGGAGCCCCCGGTCTTGGGCAAAGTGTTGCCGATCGAGGTCTGTTCGCTGACCAGGATGCGGTAGGAACGGGAAGCGATGAGGGCGGAAGAGTAGCTATAAAAGGCCGCGGCCGCCAGGAAAGCGGCCAGGCCGATAAACGCTAGTTTCATCCGCATAATAAGTATCTTACCAGAAACTAATTACTATTTTGTTGCGGCCGCCTTCGCGGCCGGCCGCTCCCCCCTATGCCATTGGGGGTAATAATTAACAAATGATATAATTTTTTATCCATGGTGGAAATAAAGAAACCGGATCCGCGCATCCTGATCATCCGCATGTCTTCGCTCGGAGACATCATTCTGACCGCGCCGGTCTTCCGCTCCCTGCGCGCCAAGTGGCCCGGCGCGCGCCTGGAGATACTGGTAAAGCCCCAGTTCCTGGACGCCGTCTCGAAGAGCGCCTTTATCGACGGAGCTCTCCCGTTCCGCGGTTTTTTTCCCGCCCTCGCCGCCATCAAGGCCGCCGCTTACGACGCGGTCGTGGACCTGCACGATACGCCGCGCAGCCGCCTGCTGTGCCTCTTCGCGGGGGCGCCGGTGGTGCGTTACCGCAAGGATTCCCTGGCCCGCAGGCTGTTCGTGAATTTCCGCATCCCCAGCCCTTCGCTGGAGAAACATACCCTGGACCGCTACCTCGACGCCCTCGCCCCCCTGGGAGTGGAGCCGATAAGGTCCGGCCCCGAACTGGGAGACTGGACGCAGGGCGCGGCGCGCCCCGCGCTGAAGCCGGGCCCGGTCCGCATCTGCCTGCTGCAGACGGCCTTCCTCGGAGACTGCGTACTTACCCTTCCCCTTCTTAAAAAGATAAAGGAAGTCCTGCCCGGGGCGGCGGTCACCGTGGTGACGCGCCCGGAGACGGCGCAGATCTTTTCCTCTTCGAGCCTGGCCGACGCTATCATCGAGGACCACAAGAAGACCGCGGCCTCGGGTCTCGCGGAATTCCGCCGGCTGCGCTCGGAACTGGCCGCCGGAGGCTTTGGCGCGGCCATCATCCCGCACCGCTCGCTGCGCAGCGCGTTGCTGGCCCGGCTGGCGGGCATCCCGGTGCGTGTAGGGTTCTCCTCCAGCGCCGGCAGCGTGCTCCTGACGCACAAGGTGCCCTTCTCGTGGCTGCTGCACGACGTGGAACGCAACCTGGCCCTCATGTCCCCGCTGGCCGAGAACCTTAAGTCCGCTTTCCCGGGCCTCAGGCAGGACGCCGCCGCAGCGCCGCCGTTCTCCGCGGCCGACAAAGTACTGGCGGGTGTGAATACCGGCTCCGCCTGGCCCACCAAACGCTGGCCCGCCGCCAGTTGGGCGCGCCTCATCCGCAGGCTGGCTGCGCGCTGCGGCGGGCGCGTGCTGATGGTCGGCGGGCCCGGAGAACTGCCTCAATCTGACGGGCAAGACCACCATGGCGGGCCTGATGGAAGCCATCCGGCCGCTGAAAGTCTTCGTTTCCAACGATTCCGGCCCCATGCACATAGCCGCGGCGCTGGGCGTCCCCGCCGTGGGAGTGTTCGGCCCCACCACGCGCGAACTCGGATTTTTCCCCTACGGCCCGGGCAACGCCGTAGTGGAGACGCACCTGGAGTGCCGCCCTTGCGCGCTTCATGGTTCCCGGGAATGCCCGCGCGGCCACTTTCTCTGTATGCGCCTCTTGACCGTGGGCGAAGTTTTCGAAGCCGCGGCGGCCAGGCTGCCGGCCGCATAAAAGGAACCATATGTCCATACTTATAGCCGCGATCGCATTCATCCTGCTCGGCGCCAGTGCCCGCTGGGCCTGGTGGCGCGCCCGGGTTCCCGGCCTCAAAGTGCTCTGCTACCACAAGATCGGCGTTCCCCCGCCCGGTTCCCGCCTGAAGGAGCTGTGGGTCAGTCCCGCCCGCTTCCGGGCGCAGGTAAAATACCTGCTGGACCACGGTTATACCACCATCCTGTTTTCAGACCTGAAGAAGGCCCACGACGGCAAAAAGCAACTGCCGGAAAAAGCCGTCCTGATCACCTTCGACGACGGGTACGAGAACAACTACCTGCACGCCTGGCCCATCCTGAAAGAACTGGGCGCGAAAGGCAATATCTTCGTGGTGCACGGCACCATCGGCAAGGCCAACCTCTGGCATAACCCGGCCTCGGAGCCGTGGGTGAAGATGGCCACGCTGGCCCAGCTGCGCGAGATGCAGGACAGCGGCGTGATGGAGTACGGCTCCCATACGCTGAACCACCCGCATCTCTCCGCGTTGAAACTGGAAGACGCGGCCTGGGAGATGGCGGAATCGAAGCGCCAACTGGAGTCCGCCTTCGGGCGCGAGATGTGCGCCTTCGCTTATCCTTACGGCGACGGGGCCTATTCCCCTGAGATCCGCGCGAAGGCGCTGGAGGCCGGCTACCTTTTCGATTTCAGCTTCCGGCAGGGCAAGACGCCCTGGCCCTGGGCGCGCGAGGCCGGCCCCATAGACCGTCTGTTCATCCGCGGCGGCGACAATAACTGGGACCTGGCGCTGCAGCTGACGCGCGGAGAGTCGCGCCTCTGACGGGCGCGCCCCCCCTCTTTGATATAATAACCTTAACCTGAGGTAACAACATGGACGACATAGGTATCGGAAAACTGGTGAGCGAGCTGGCGATGACCAACACCGAGCTCTGGCACGAAGAGGATAAAGCCCGGGTGGGCGACGTCCCCGCCATAGCGGCGGCAAAGAAGAACATCGACAAGCTCAATCAGAAACGCAACGACCTGATAGAGCGCATAGACGAGCGCGCGCTGGAGGCCATAAATGGCGGAAACCATAGGCAGCCTGGCCGATAAGGTCAGCATCATCCAGCTTAAGATCTACCACATGCGCGAGCAGCTGGGCCGCCCGGACGCGTCGCCGGAACACAAGGCGGCCTGCTCCGCGAAGCTGGACGTCATGGCGGTGCAGCTGAAAGACCTGACCGAGGAAATGACGCAGCTGGTGTCCGACGTGGCGGCGGGCCGCGTGAAGCTTAAGATCTACCGCCAGTTCAAGATGTACAACGACCCGCGCTACCGCACCGGCGCGGCCAAAGCCTGACGCATGGGGCCCGGCGTACTCGTAATAGTGTACAAAGGCATAGGCGACGTGCTCCTGACGACGCCGCTGTTGCGCGCCCTTAAGAAGGGCCTGCCGGATTCCCGCCTGTACTTCCTTACCCGCAGGCCTTCCCGCAAGATACTCGAGAATAATCCCCGCCTTTCCGGAGTATTTTTCCGCGAGGATAAGCCGCTTGCGGCTATCCGCAAGGCCGGCATCGATATTTCCCTGGACTTCATGCGTTCCTCTTCGTCCGGGTTTTACGCGCTGTTCTCCGGGGCTAAGAAGCGCCTGGCCTTTCATTTCCCGGCGGGCCGCCTGTTCCACAACGTCCTGCCCCGCAAGAAAGACGCCCGCCAGTACACCGTGCTGGACCGCCTTGAGCTGCTGGAGCCGCTCGCAATAATGCCCGACGGCGCCGAACCCGAACTCTCTTTCCTTCCCGCGAACGCGGCCCGCGCCGAAACTTTCCTGGCCTCCGCCGGGGTGCGCCCCGGGGAGCCGGTGATCACTTTCGATATCACCAGCCCGCGCGAACACCGGCGCTGGGCCCCGGAGCGGTTCGCCGAACTGGCGGACCGGCTCGCCTCCGCCTACGGCGCCAGGGTGGTCTTCCTCTGGGGTCCGGGGGAACTGGATTACGTCAAAGCGGCCATGGCCGCCGCCTCCGCCCGCCACCTGCTCTGCCCTGATTTCGACCTGCTGGACCTGGCCGCCCTGCAGAAAAGGACTTTCCTGCACGTCGGGACCAGCTCAGCCCCTATGCACGTGGCGGTAAGCCAGGGCACGCCCACCTTTGTCCTCTACTCGCCGCAGAACGCCCCGTGGAGCTGGACCCCTCCGGGCGCGCGCCATGCCTGGGCGCAGGGCGAACTGGACCGCCTTACCCTGGACGAGGTCTGGTCCAAACTCGGCGCCCACATCGAAAGCCTTAAAGGGGTCCCGGCGTGAGCCCCCTCCCTTCCGCGAAAGAGACCCGCGACGGCCTGCGCAGCGGCCTGGCCGGGCGCCTGGTTCTTAAAACCCTTTCGGCGGCCTACTCCGGAGTGGTCGCGGCGCGCAGGGGCCTTTACCGCGCCGGCCTGCTTAAGACCCGCCGCCTCCCGGTGCCGGTCATCTGCTTCGGCAACATTTCCTCCGGCGGTACGGGCAAGACCTCCACGGTCATAGCGGCCGCCCAGGAACTGGCCCGCGCCGGCCTCAAACCGGCCATACTCCTGCGCGGCTACAAGCGCAGCCGCTCCGCGCCGAAGATCGTAGTGCTGGCCCGCGGCCGCGGGGCCACGCTGGCCGACGCCGGCGACGAGGCCCTGATGCTTTTCCGCACCCTGGAGAAGGCCAATGTTCCCGTCCTCGTCTGCCCGGACCGCTACGCCTCGGGCCTGAAAGCGGTCACGGAACTCGGGGCCAACGTGATCCTGATGGACGACGGCTTCCAGCATTTCGGGCTGTACCGCGACGCGGATATAGTCCTTATCAACGCCACCGCCCCCTTCCACACCGACCACGTGCTGCCTTTCGGCGACCTGCGGGAACCTCCCGCCGGCCTGAAGCGCGCCCGCGCGGTCATAATTTCCCATTGCGAACACGCCTCCCAGGAGCAGGTGGACGCGTTGGCCGCCGAAGTCAGGCGCATCAACCCCTCGGCGGAGCTCGTAGAGACCATGCACGCCCCGGAGTCGTTCCTTGACCCGGCCACCGCCCAACCGGTGGACCTGAACCTCCTTAAGGGCCGGCCGGCCGCGGCCCTCTCCGCCATCGGCGACCCCGAGTCCTTCGAAGGGGCGCTGCGCAAGATGAAGGTGGACCTGAAACAGATCTGGCGCTACCCGGACCACCACGCTTTCTCCAAGGCGGAACTGGAGGCCGCGCAGGACGCGCGTGGCTCCCTGCCATTGATCACCACCTACAAGGACTTCGCGCGGTTCCCCGCCGGCTGGCAGGACATCCTGAAGGGCGGAGTACTGATACTTTCCGTGAAGATAGTTTTTCTCTGCGACGGCTGGCGCAGGCTTTCCTCCATAATGACGGATCTAGCCGGGAGAAAGGCCTGATGCGCGCCTGGCCGGCCGCCGTTACGCGCCGCCCCTGCGTGCCTACCGCTTTCCTGGACCGCGACGGCGTGCTGAACCATAACCGTCGCGGCACCTACGTCACCTCCCCCCGGGGGCTGCGGCTCTATGCCGGCGTTCACCTGGCGCTCAAACTCCTGGCCGCAAAAGGCTACAGGCTCGTAGTGGTAACCAATCAATCGGCCGTGGCGCGCGGCTACATCTCTTTAGCCCGGGCCAGGGCCATAAACCTGCGCCTGGTCTCCCTGCTGCGCCGTGCCGGGGCCGGCGTGGACGCGGTTTATTTCTGCCCGCACGGCCCGGATGACGGCTGCGCCTGCCGCAAGCCTGAGCCGGGCCTCATTAATGAGGCGCGCCGCCAGAGCCCGGCCGACCTGGACCGGTCCTTCGTAGTAGGCGACAAGAAGAGCGACCTGCTGCTGGCCCGGCGGGCCGGGGTGAAGGGTTATTTGGTGCGCACCGGCCAATGGCGCACCGCCGGCGCGGTACCGGCCTCTAAAAGCTTTAAGGACCTCCTGGCGCTGGCCAGGGCCATACCCGACGTAAAAAGGAAGAAAGCATGAAGAAAAGAATACTCGTTTCCCAGATCGCCACGCTGCTGCTGTTTTTGGCCGCGCGCCCGGAAAGCTGGAAGTTCTTTGCCGCCGGCCTGGGTGTGATGGCCCTTGGCCAGCTGGTGCGCCTCGCCGCCAGCGCGGCGATAGTCAAATCCAAAACGCTCACCATGACGGGCCCCTACGCCGCCGTGCGCAACCCGCTTTACCTGGGCACGATGATCATGACGGCGGGACTGCTTATCATGATCTCCTCCCCCTCCCGCCCGCCGCTCACCGCCGGGCTGTGGGCCTTCGCCGCGGCCGCTTTCGGCTGGATCTATTACGTCACGATAAAGGCCGAAGAGGCCTTCCTGCTGGCCACGTACGGCAAGGACTTCGAGGCGTATTGCGCCGCCGTTCCCGCCCTGCTGCCCTGCCCGCGCGGCCTGGCCGGCTTTTTCGACTTTTCGGCTTATTCAAAAGAGGTCTTCCTTAAGAACAAGGAATGGCGCGGTATGACGGCCATGGTGCTGCTCGCCGCCCTGACCGCCGCCCGGATAAAGTATGGTTTTTAAATTACTGCTGCTGCTGGCCCTGCCGGCCGCGGCGGCGGAACCAACCGCGCTGCGCCACCCTTTCTGGGGCCTCACACCTTCCACCGGGGCCATCGCCGCGCCTTTCCCCGGCCTGGTAAGGGGCGAGACGCTGGAGTACGACATCTACTGGGGCGCCATCCAGGTGGGCAAGTCTTTCCTGCGCATCTACGAGTCGGTGGAGATCTCCTCCCGCCCGGCGTGGCACATCGTCTCGGAAGCCAGGTCCGGCTCCTTCATAGCCAACTTTTACAAAGTGGACGACCGCAACGAGGCCTGGATGGACGCCGAAACGCTCACTTCTTACGGCTACTACAAGAAGATCTCGGAAGGTTCGCATTTCTTCAACGAATGGGTGGTTTTCGACCAGAAAGCCGGGCGCTACTACGGCGAGAAGGTGAACAAGAAAAAGCAGCTCTCCAGCTTCGAGGGCCTGCTGGACCGTCCGGTCAACGACGTGCTTTCGGCCGTCTACCGCCTGCGCGCCATGACCATAGAACCCGGCAAAACGCTGGAGATGGACGTCAACACCAAGAAGAACTGGCGCCTGAACATCAAAGCCGGCAAACGCGAGAAGATCAAGACCGAATTCGGCAAGAAACAGTGTATCCTCTTCGAACCGAAAATGGGCGAAGACGGACTTTTTGTGGCCAAGGCCGGCAAGCGCATGCTGGTCTGGATAACCGACGACGAACTTAAACTCCCCATGGTCCTGAAAGCCGAGATCTTTATCGGCTCCATCACCGCCAAACTCTCCCGCCGCTACCTGGAAGAACGCTGACGGCCCCGCCGCCCCGGACTTTGTTATAATATCTATATTATGACAAAGTCCGGTTTCGCGCGTATGGCCAGGATAGTTTCCGGCTTCCCAGGCCGGCGGATAGCGGTTTTCGGCGATATGATGCTGGACCGCTACGTAAAAGGCTCGGTCCGCCGTATCTCCCCCGAAGCCCCGGTCCCCGTGGTCCGCGTCCACTCCGAATCCGCCGTCTGCGGCGGCTCGGCCAACGTGGCCGTGAATCTTTCGGCCCTCGGCGCTCTCCCGGTGCTGGTGTCGGCCGCCGGCACGGACACCGCCGGCGACGAACTGGCGGGCCTGCTGGCCTCCTCCGGAGTGGACTCCTCCTGCGTGGTGCGCGCCCCCGAATTCCTGACCATTGAAAAGACCCGCGTCATAGCCGAGCACCAGCAGGTGGTCCGCTTCGACCGCGAAACGCCCGGCCGCGTGGCCCCGGCGGTTAAGAAAGCCGCCCTCTCCTCCCTGCAGGCCGCCCTGAAAGAAGGCTGCGAGGCGCTTATCCTTTCCGACTACTGCAAAGGCCTGCTCGAGCCGGACACCATCCGCGCCGCCGTAAAACTTGCCGCCGCCCGCCGCGTACCGGTCTTCGTGGACCCCAAGGTGGAACACTTCCAGTTGTACCGCGGCGTAGCCTGCATCACCCCTAATACGATGGAGGCTTTCGGAGGTATGCGCATCCCTCAGCGCGACGGCCAGGGCCCCGCCGAAGAGCTGGGACGCAAGATCATGGCCAGGCTCGCCTGCCGGTCGCTCCTTATAACGCAGGGCGAGCACGGCATGACGCTGTTCACCCGCCGCGGCGCCGCGGTAGTACCGGTGCACATCCCCACCCGCGCCCGCGAGATCTTCGACGTGACCGGCGCCGGGGATACGGTAATTTCCACGCTCGCCCTCACCTGGGCGGCCGGGGCCTCCCCCGAAGAGGCCGCGTTGGCGGCCAACTTTGCGGCGGGCATAGTGGTGGCCAAGCTGGGCACGGCTTCCGTTACGCGAGAGGAACTTCTTGAAAGCGCCAGGTCATGGATAAAAAAGACTGCCTGATAGTCATACCGGCCCGCTACGGGTCGCAGCGCTTCCCCGGCAAGGTGCTGGCGAAGCTGGGCGGCCGGCCGGTGGTGCAGTGGTGCTGGGAAGCCGCCGTGAGATCCGGCCTCGGCGAGGTGGTAATAGCCACCGAGCACGAGAAAGTCCTGGCTTTCGCCCGCTCCATAGGCGCCCGGGCGGTGCTCACCAGCCCCCGCTGCCAGTCCGGCACGGACCGCGTGCACGAGGCCGCCAGGGGCTCGCGCGCCAAGTTCATACTCAACATGCAGGGCGACGAGCCGTTCATGACGGCCGCGATATTGAAGAAGGCCTTCCGCAAGCTGCTGGCCTCCCCCGACTGCCACATCGGCACCGCCTGCGTGCGCATCTCCGACCCCGAAGACGTGCGCAACCCCAACTGCGTGAAAGTGGCCATGAACTCCGCCGGCCGCGCTCTCTACTTCTCGCGCTGGCCCATCCCTTTCCACCACGAACTGTCGGACCTGAAGGCCCTGCCCTACTACAAGCATTGCGGCTTCTACATCTACCGCCGGGCGGCGCTTGAAAGGTTCGTCACGCTGAAGCCCAGCCGGCTGGAGCGGCTTGAACGGCTTGAGCAGCTGCGCGCGCTGGAGGACGGCATGCGCATAGCCGTAGCGGAAGTCCCGCCGCCGGGACCGGCCATAGACGCGCCGGCCGACCTGCGTGCGGCAGAAAAGTACCTCGCAAAAAGGCTAAAAAAATAAAATGACGCGATATATCTTCGTCACCGGCGGCGTGGTAAGTTCTCTCGGCAAGGGTATAACCGCGGCCTCCATCGGCCGCCTGCTCAAGGCCCACGGGCTTTCCGTCACTATAATGAAGTGCGACCCGTACATAAACGTGGACGCCGGCACCATGGCTCCCTTCCAGCACGGCGAGGTCTTCGTCACGGACGACGGCGCGGAGACCGACCTGGACCTGGGCTACTACGAACGCTTCCTGGGGATAGACACCGGCCGCGTCAACATCATGACCGCCGGGCAAGTCTACCAGACCGTCATTGCCAAAGAGCGCGAGGGCGGCTACCTGGGCCAGACCGTCCAGGTCATTCCGCACATCACCGACGAGATCAAGCGCCGCTACATCAAGGCCGGCGAAGGCTTCGACATCGCCATCATCGAGATCGGAGGCACCGTCGGCGACATCGAGAGCCTCCCCTTCCTGGAAGCCGCCCGCCAGATGCGCCCCGACCGCATGCGCAACGACGTGCTGTACCTGCACGTCACGCTGGTCCCTTATCTTTCAGCCTCCGACGAGCTCAAGACCAAGCCCACGCAGCACTCCGTGAACAAGCTGCGCGAGATCGGCATCGACCCGGACATCATAGTCTGCCGCGCCGAGAAGCCGCTGGCCAAGGATATCAAGAACAAGATCGCGCTGTTCACCAGCGTGCCGAAGGAAGCCGTCATCGACGCCCCCGACGCTCCCTCCATCTACGACGTGCCGCTGGTGCTCAAGAAACAGGGGCTCGACGAGCAGATCATGATGCTGCTGCGGCTGCGCAGCGGAAAATGGGACTTCGAGGAGTGGACCGATTTTACCACGCGCCTCAAGAACGCCGCCGCGGCCGCCCCGGTGCGCATAGCCATAGCCGGCAAGTACACCAAGCTCAAGGACTCCTATAAATCGCTTACGGAGGCCATCCTGCACGGCGCCATCGCCAACGGCGTGAAGGCCGAATTCGACTATGTGGATGTGGAGTCGGAGGATTTTGAGGAACGCCTGGCCAAGGCCGACGGCCTGATAGTGCCCGGCGGCTTCGGCGACCGCGGCATAGAGGGCAAGATAGCGGCGGTGCGTTACGCGCGGGAGAACAGCCTGCCTTTCCTGGGCATCTGCCTGGGTATGCAGTGCGCCACCATCGAGTTCGCCCGCAACGTGCTGGGCCTCAAGCGCGCCCACTCGGCCGAGTTCGACGCCAAGACCCCCCACCCCGTAGTGGACCTGATGGCGCAACAGAAGGGCGTGAAGGACAAGGGCGGCACCATGCGCCTGGGCGCGTGGCCCTGCGAGATAAAGAAAGGCTCGCTGGCGGCCAAGATCTACGGCGCAACGTCCATCTCGGAGCGCCACCGCCACCGCTACGAGTTCAATTCCAAGTACGCCGGCCAGTACGAGAAGAAAGGCATGACGCTCAGCGGCTTCCACCGCAAGACCGGCCTGCCCGAGATAGTAGAGATCAAGGGGCACCCCTGGTTCGTCGGCGTGCAGTTCCACCCGGAGTTCAAGTCCAAGCCGCTGCTGCCGCACCCGCTGTTCTTCAGTTTCGTGGCGGCCGCCGTGAAGAACAAGAAAAAGCATTAGGAGTCTGCGTGGCAAAACAGAAAGAAGTAAAAGTCGGCAACGTGGTATTCGGCAACGACAGGCCGCTGGTCTATATAGCCGGCCCGTGCGTCATAGAATCCACCGAGGCGTACACGGCCGAGGCGATAGCGCTCAAAAAGCTCTTCGCCTCGCTGCGCACGCCTTTCGTGCTGAAGGCCTCCTTCGACAAGGCCAACCGCACCTCCCATAAGTCCTTCCGCGGTATCGACATGGAGACGGCGCTGGACTTCCTTAAGGACCTTAAGAACCGCCTTAACGTCCCGCTGCTGGTGGACGTGCACGAGGCGGCCCAGGCCGGACGCGTGGCGGAAGTGGCCGACATCCTGCAGGTGCCGGCCTTCATGTGCCGCCAGACCGACCTGCTGTTCGCCTGCGCCGACACCGGCCGCGCCGTGAACGTGAAGAAAGGGCAGTTCCTCTCCCCCTGGGACGCGGAGAATATAGTGAACAAACTGGAGAGCCGCGGAGCCAAAGGCATCATGCTGACGGAGCGTGGTTCCTCTTTCGGCTACGGCAACCTCGTGGTGGATATGCGCTCGCTCGAGGTGATGAAGGATTTCGGCTGCCCGGTGATCTTCGACTGCACTCATTCCGTGCAGAAACCCGGCGGCCTGGGCGCCGCCACCGGCGGGGACAGGCGGTTCGTTCCCACGCTGGCCAAGGCGGCCGCCGCGCTCAAAATAGCCGGTCTCTTCTTCGAGGCCCACCCGCGCCCGGAGAAGGCGCTTTCGGACGGGCCCAACTCGCTGCGGCTCTCCTCCGTGAAGCCGCTGGTCTCGGCGCTCAACCGCGTGGACCGGCTGGCCTCGGAAATAGCCGCCGTCACTGCCAAAACAGGAGTCTGATATGAAATGTACTAATTGCGGTCAGGATAACAGGGCGGCCCTGAAGTTCTGCAAGAAATGCGGCGCGGACCTGACGGCCTCCCCGGCGTGGTTCCCGGACTGGCGCTGGCACATGAAAGCCCTCAGCTGGATCTACCTGACCCTGACGGCCGTCTTCTTTTCGGTCAGCTACCTGCTGCATAAGCTCCCTCCCCCCTATGACCAGCGCGAGATCCCCGCGGAAATGACGCCGTGGCTGAACCCGCACAAGGTCCCCGCTAAATAATGACCGCCAAGGACGCGCTTATCCTCAAGACCGCCCGCGGCGTAGTCGCGGCGGAGTCCCGCGCCGTAGCCGGCCTTAACAAGGCCCTCGACGCCTCGTTCATCCGGGCGGTGCGCCTGCTCGACGCCTGCCGCGGCAAAGCCGTGCTGCTGGGCGTGGGCAAATCCGGCCTGATAGCCCGCAAGGTGGCCGCCACGCTTGCCTCCACCGGCACGCGCAGCGTCTACCTCCACCCCGTGGAATCCCTGCACGGCGACCTGGGCATGATAGCCGCCGACGACGTGGCCGTAGCCTTCTCCTATTCCGGCGAGACCGAGGAGACCGCGAAGCTCCTTCCTATACTCAAAAAACAGGGGCTGCCGGTGATTTCCGTCACCAACAACCCGGACTCCCGCATGGCGCGTTATTCCGACGTGGTCCTGCGCCTGCACGTGAAAGCCGAAGCCTGCCCCATGGACATAGTCCCCACCTCTTCCACCACCGCCATGCTGGCGCTGGGCGACGCCCTCGCGGTGACCCTCATGACCCTGAAAGGCTTCGATAAGGGGCATTTCGCCAAACTGCACCCGGGCGGCAACCTGGGCAAGCTGCTCAACCTGAAAGTTTCCGAACTGATGCACAAAGGCGGCGGGAATCCCGTAGTCAGGGAGACAAGTTCGGTGGCCGCCGCGCTGAAGGTGATGACGGCCACCCACGCCGGGGCCGTTTCAGCGGTGGATCCGAAAGGCAGGCTCTCCGGGTACTTTACGGACGGCGACCTGCGCCGCTGCCTGCAGGCCGGGCTGAAGGACCTTTCCGCCCCCCTTTCCTCGGTAATGACCCGCAAACCCCTGACCGTCCACCCGGACACCCCGGCCATGGACGCCGCCAGGATCGTCTCCGAGAAGAAGATAGACAACCTGCCGGTCACGGACCGGCGCACCGGCCGCCCGGTGGGCATTATCGACGAGCGCGACCTGCTCAAGGAAGGCCTGGGTTGAAACGCCTGCTGCCCGCCTGCCTGCTGGCCCTGCTCTCGGCCTGCTCCGGGGGAGATTCCCGTGAAGCGGCGCCCGGGGTAAGCCTGCTCAGGGACTTCTCCATAGCCGAGACGGCTGCCGGACAGTCCCACTGGCGCCTCAATTCCGTGACCGCGCGCATGGATGAACGGGCGGGCCTGATCCTCTTCTCTTCCCCCAAGATCCGCTTCTTCGACGAGGATAAACCCTCTTCGGATATCACCGCGGCCTCCGGCCTGCTGCATATGCGCGACAAAGCGGCGGAGCTGACCGGCGACGTGCAGGTTAACTCCCTCAGGGACGGCATGCGCCTGAGCACCACCAAGCTTTACTACAGTTCCGCCAAGGGCAAGATCTGGACGGAAGAACCCGTGACCATTCATAAAGGCCGCACCGTCATAAATGGCCGCGGCTTCACGGCCAACCCGGACCTCTCCCAGATCCAGATAGAACATCAGGAAACCAGGGTGACCGGACAATGAAACTCATCGCGCTGGCCTTACTGCTGCTGCCCGCCGCGGCCCGCGCCGCCGACCGGGAAGATTTTATGATGGGCTCCGTGGTAAAGAGCGAGAAGTGGACCATGGACCGCGCGGCCGACCGCGAGATCTTCGACGGGAACGTATCTTTCCGCAACCCCAAGTACGTCCTCAAGGCCGATCACGCGCTCTATGACCGCAAGACCCAGGCCTGGGACATAACCGGCTCGGTCTACATCCTGCGCACCTTCGAAGACAAGTCCGTAGTGGAGGCGAACTGCGATTCCGCCCGCTACCTTGAAGGGACCGAGGAAGCTTATATGGACCGCGGCCTCCTCCCGGTCCGCATGAAACACACTGGCGCGGACGGCAAGGTGCTCAACGGCCGCTCGGACAAGGCCAAGGCCGAGAACCGGACCGGCCTTATGCGCTTCACCGGCAACTTCGCTCTGTCCACCGAGAACCTGGATATTTTCTCCTCGAAGGGCCTCTACGACCGCAATACGCAGACTTTCCTGATAGAGGAATCCACCCCGCTGGCCGTCGGCAAGCGCGAAGGCTACGATTTCGCCATCAACTCGGAGAAGATAAAGTTCTTCAGGGACAGCCGGGACATAAAGTTCTATAATAACGTGACCGGCTGGGTAAAAGACAATCCGGAAAAGCCGTTCGCAGCCAAATGAAACTTGAATGCTCCCTGCTTGAGAAGAGTTTTGGCCGCCGCAAGGTGGTCAACGGCATTTCCATCCACGTGAACTCCGGCGAGGTCTGCGGCCTGCTGGGGCCCAACGGCGCCGGCAAAACCACCACGTTCCACATGCTAGTCGGCTTTCTGGAGCCGGACGCCGGCAAGGTGTACCTGGACGGCCGCGACGCCACCAGGGAACCCATGTTCCAGCGCGCCCGCGGCGGCATAGGCTACCTGGCGCAGGAACCCACCGTTTTCCGGGGGCTCACCGTGGCGCAGAACCTGGAAGCTATCCTCGAGCGCACCACGCCGGACCGCAAGGTAATGCGCAAGCGCGTGGACGACCTGCTGACCGAATTCGGGCTGATGAAGCTGCGCGACCAGAAGGCCTGGACGCTGTCCGGCGGCGAAAAGCGCCGGCTGGAAGTGGCCCGCGTGATGATCAACGACCCCAGGATCATCCTGCTCGACGAGCCTTTCGTGGGCATCGACCCCATCACGGTGAGCGACCTTAAAAAGATAATCCTGCACCTGAAGGAAAAGGGCATCGGCGTGCTGATCACCGACCACAACGTGCGCGAGACCCTGTCCATTACCGACCGTTCCTACCTCATCTACAGCGGCCAGATCCTCATCGACGGCAACGCCGAGACGCTCCTCAACGACCCCAAGGCCCGCGAGCTCTACCTGGGCTGGGACTTCAAACTCTCACCGGTCCGGGCGAGGTGTTATTCCGCTCGCCAGGACTGCAGGGAACCGTTGCGCGGTTCCCCTCCACCGCCTACGGCGGCGGAGCCTCCCCTCCCCAACTGGCGCTCGGAACAACACCCCGCCCGTCCCTGCAGACTCCGTCCTCCGCGACGCCTCAGGTGAAGGTTTCGAGGTGGGTGTGGAGATTGTGGCGGCGGATGTGCTGCATGGCGGCGGCGTGTTGGGCCTCTGCTTTGACAGTCTTGCCGGTGAGGTAGTAGAGGTTGGCGAGGGAAAGCAGGGTGAGGGCCTCGCCGCGCGGTTCCGAGCGGCCTTTGAACAGCTCGGCGGCCTTGCGGTAATTTTTCAGCGCGGCGGCGAAGTCTCCGTTCTTGCGGCGGATCTCCCCCATCCCCCATTCAACGAAACCCAGGTCCGCCCAGTCGGAAAGGGCGGAGTAGAGTTTATGCGCCCGCTCGTAGCCAGCGAAGGCCTCTTCCAGGCGGCCCAGCTGGCGCAGCACGTTGGACGTGCCGCATTCCGCGTAGGCCTTGGCGAAAGCGTCGTCGGTCTTAGCGAACAGTTTGCGCGCCCGCACATAGCAGTCCAGGGCGCGGCCCATGAAGCCGGCCACGCGCAGAATGCCGCCCAGGCCGAACAGGGCGTAGCCGGCGGCGGCCTCGTCCTTGGCCTTGTTCGCGGACTTAAAGGACCCTTCGAAGGCGGCGATGCCCTCGGCGTAGCGTCCCTGAAGGCGGTACAGCCCGCCCAGCGCCCACAGCGTGAAGGTCTCCCCGGCGTAGTCCCCGGCCTTGCGGTAATCATTGCGGAGCTTTTCCAGCATCCCGGCGGCTTCCGCGAGTTTTCCCACAAGTCTTAAAGCCAGCGCCCATTCCATGTCGGCGTCCGCGCGGAGCATGCCCAGGCGTTTCGAAAGCTTAAGGGCCTCTTTGGCCGAGGCGAGGGCGTTGCCTTCGTTGCCCAGCGCGCGGTGGCAGCGGGCTTCGCCGAGGAAGCACTGCAACAGCAGTTCCTCGTCGTGCTTTGCGGCGCGGCGGGCGGCCGCGAAAGCCGATATGGCTTTGGCGAAGAGGCCCAGGCCGCGCAGGGCCTCGGCCTCCAGGTACAGCGGGCCCGCCTCGCGCTTGGCGCGGCCCTTCCTAATGGCGGTCAGCGCCTTCGCAAATTCTCCGGAGTCCAGCAGTTCTTCGATTTTTTCCAGGTTCATAGGTCCTCTTGGCGCAGATACGGGGCAGCGGGCGGGGCCGCTTCATGCCTGCGGGAGCAGCCGCTTGATCTCGCGGAGCAGGTCGTCGAGGTTGTACGGCTTTTTCATGAAGTTCTTGGCGCCGCATTGCTTGGCTTTCTGGACGCTGTCGGGATTGTCCAGCGTTGAAATTATGAGTATCGGGATGTGGCGCGTCAGGTTATCGCGCATCAGCGCGTTGCAGACGTCGTAGCCGTTGAGTTTGGGCAGCAGCAGGTCCAGCAGGATCAGGTCCGGCTTTTCACGGCGGGCCAGCGCCAGCCCCGCCACGCCGTCGGCGGCATGGTGGACGGTA